>JBKJVI010000138.1:0-2689 GCA_046590225.1 Gaiella sp.
AGCGCGAGCGTGATCGCCAATGGACTGACGACGAGAACTGCGAGAAGGATCCCTGACGGCACACGCCCACTTGTGCCCGCAGCCACGAGCACACCGAGTAACGCCGCCGCGAAGGCGGCCCAGATCACCCCGATCCGCGATTCAGTCACGGACATACGATACTCGCCCGCGGCGCATATGCACCCTTGCCAACCCATGACGACCACTACACTCTTCTGAACGTTGAGAGAGGCTCGCCAGCGTGACCTGGGCCCTACCCACCATCACGATCGCGCTTCTCGCGTACGCAGCCGTCTCCGGTCGGCTCGAGGGCACCCCGCTCATCCGATGGTGTTCAGCCGTGCTCGAGCCGTCAATCGGGTCCGTGTCGTGGATGATCGCGCGCTACGCCGTCCTCAACCTCACGCTCCCCCATGTTGCCCGTCGCCGTGGCGATGCTCGGCACGGGCGCTCGTCGGCCGACCGTCGGCTTCGTTGGCTCGTTCGGGCCGCGTGATCTAGCGTCGATCGTCTTCGCCGTGATCCTGATCGAGGAGGGCGGTCTGTTACACGCGGCCCTCCTCATCACAACGATCGTGACCGCGACAGCCGCGCGCTGGCGAACCCTCGGGACAGGCATCCGCACCAACCACTCCGGGTAGCTGGCCACGCGTGCACGAACCATCGACCCGCGGGTGCGGGTACCCTGTCCCGCTGAGGAGAGGTGGCAGAGCGGTCGAATGCGGCGGTCTCGAAAACCGTTACGCGTCGTTAGGCGTGTCGAGGGTTCAAATCCCTCCCTCTCCGCTCCGAGTGGCCGGGAGCCGTCTAGTCAAACGGCTTCCCGGTCACTCTGACGCTCCACGTGCGACGACGGCAACACGGTGAAACGGCGATGGGTGCAGCGCGACCGGCGTGACCGAGCCCGGACGCTTCAGCTGCTCGGGACAACCATCGACACGCGCCGACATTGCGAAGCAATTCCTAGCACGACAGTTCACCGGCTCGACGCCTGTAGTACCGCGCACCGTCACCGCATGCCCGCCCTGCCGCCGTGCGCCGCTAGCCGTTGAGTAGTGCGGCGCGTACCCAGCGTTCGTCCGGTGTGCCGGTGACGCCCGCGGCTGTTCGGTAGAGGCGGCAGCAAACAACGAAGTCGGTTCGCGTCTTGGCTCCCGGTTCGACATCCTCGCCACCGACCCGCACCGATGGTGAGCCGAGGAAACGGAGCTTCTTCGCTGTGTCTGCGTCTGCCACATCGACAACGCGTATCTCGGCGTTGACGCCGATCTCCGCCGCGACCCGTTCGACCAACTCGACGGCCCGCTCCCGGTTCGGGCAGCCGTCAAACGAGAGGATCTCGACCGAGACGACGCGTTGATTGACATCACGCAGGGACACGGCTGCCCAACCGTAGCCGCGACGGAGCAGGATCGCGATGACGGCCAGCGGCGGGATCAGCGGCAACGCGGACGCGCTGTGCCTGCTGAGAGCCGCTCATCCCGTCTCTGCGGAGGGGCAAGCCGAGCTGGGAGAGCTTCCGCGACGGCACGCTCATGCCCGCCATGCAGGCCGGGATCGAGGGCAGCTTTACCGCCCCCGTCCGAGCGCACGTTCGAGGTGCAGAGCTAGCGGGAGAGACTACTTCGGCCCGGGCGCAGCGCTCAGGCGCCTGAACCGGCGTACCACGCGGCGAGTCTCTGCATGCCCTCGTCGATGCCGACGGCCGGCCGCCACCCCGTCGCGTCCCGGAACGGGCGCGGGTCGAACCAGTGCGCGAACGCGAGCTGATCGACGAGGAAACGCGTCGCGGGCGGTTCGGTATCGGGACGCGCTCGGGCCCACACGCGCTCGACGACCCCCGCCACTCCCCGAGCGAGTGGAAGCGGGACGTCTCGCTTCGGCGGCGGGGCGCCTGCCGCCTCGCAGATGCGCTCGAGCAGGACGCGCACCGGGAGCGGCTCACCGTTCGAGATCACGAACGCCCGGCCGGCAAGGTCGCTCGTTGGCGTCAGGTTCTCCATCGCCGCGACGATTGCGTCGGCCGCGTTGTCGACGTAGGTCGTGTCGATCAACGCCGTTCCACCGCCGACAACGAACAGCCGCCCGGCGCGCGCGCGCTCGACGATCCGCCCGATCAGCTGCGTATCCCCCGGCCCCCAGATCGCATGCGGGCGGATCGCGGTCACCGCGAGCATTGGGCCGTTCGCTGCGAGCGCGACGAGCTCCGCCTCACCTTTCGACTCCGAGTACCACGAGCGGTCGTGGCGCGTCGTGATCGGCGTTCCCGCGCCCGCCCCGACCGTCGGCACCGACTCGTACCCGACAGACGGCGAGGAGACGAACACGAGTCGCTCCACACCTGCCGCACGACATGCAGCGACCACTGCCTCCGTCCCTCCCACGTTCACGCGGCGGAACTCCTCGCGCGTGCCGACCACGCCCACGCGTGCGGCACCGTGGATCACGGCCTCGCAGCCAGCCGCGGCAGCGAGAACGGCGCTCTCATCGCAAACGTCGCCGAGCACCTGCTCGCAGGCGAGGTCCGCGCTGCGGTTGCGCTGCAGCGCCACGAGCTCGTGACCGCGCGCCGCGAGAGCAGCGATCGTCGTCCGCCCGAGAAGGCCCGATCCACCGGTGACGAGAATCCTCACTACTGCGGCCTCTTGTAACGTCTGATCTGGAACTGCCGCTGGGGTGCCGCACTAGC
>JBKJVI010000085.1:0-35859 GCA_046590225.1 Gaiella sp.
CGCGCACATCGCAACCGTGAAGACGTTCGATCCTCCGCTCCGGTCGCTCGAAGGACGGTCGTTTGCAGGTGCGCTCCGCCGCGGCAAGAACCTCGTGTTCCCGACCGCGGACGGCGAACTCGTCCTCCGCGTTCACCTGATGAGCGCCGGACGCCTGCGCTACCACGCGCCCGGAGCAAAGACGCCAAAGACGCCCATGTTCCGACTCACGTTCGCAGACGGCGGCGAGCTCGTGCTCACCGAGGCCGGCAAGAAGAAGCGTGCTGGCGTCTGGCTCCTCACGTCGGAGGGCCTCGAGGCGGAGCTCTCGCACCTCGGGCCGGACGCTCTGGGCATCGGGTCAGAACGACTCGCCGAGATCCTCGAGCGCGAGCGGCGGCAGCTGCACCCGCTCCTGCGCGATCAGCGGGCGCTCGCGGGAATCGGTCGTGCGCACGCAAACGAGATCCTCTGGGGCGCGAAGCTTTCGCCGTTCAAGCTCTCGACGGATCTCTCCGCCGATGAGGTCGCACGGCTCGCGGCGGCAATCGACGATGACCTCTCGCGGGCGCTCGCTCTTCGCGAGGCGGGCGAGAGTGATGCGGTCGTGTACCGGATCCACGGGCACTTCGGCGAACCGTGCCCGCTCGGCCACGATACGCTCAGGCGCGTCGCCTTCGAGGAGCACACGATCACCTACTGCCCGACGTGCCAGACGGGCGGCAAGGAGCTGAAGGACAGGCGCTTGTCGCGGCTATTGCGGTAGCTCAGACGCGGGAGCTGCCCGAACGGTGCCGCCAGAACACGCCGGCCACCGGATCCGTGACGCGCTCGACCTGACGCACGGCCCACTCGATCACCGGGCCTCCCACGCGGACGACGAGGAGCGCCGCACCGAGTCCGACGAGCGTGCCGGCGAGAACGTCGGCAGGGTAGTGAGCGCCGACGAAGACGCGGCCGAGCGAGATGAGTGTCGCGGCGACGATAAAGATGGAGCCCACGACCCGATCGAACAGAAACACGGCGAACGCGATGCCGAACGCGGCGCTGGCATGATCCGACGGATACGACGGATCGTGGGAGCGACTCCCCCAGACGTGTGCATCGGGATGGGTTGCGAAGGGTCTGTCGCGAGGCCAGATCTTCGCGATCACCTGGGCGAGCAGCAGGGCGACAGCGGCCGAAGCGAGCGCCGACGCCGAGGCGAGCTTCCACTTGCGCTGGCCTCCCGGTCGGGCGAAGAGCCACAGGCCGAAGGTGGCGATAGCGAGAACCGGAACGGCCCAGGTTTCGAGGACGGCGAAGGCGCGACCGAGCCAGTCGTGTTCGTAGACGAACTGGTTGATGCCGTGGTAGAGCCGGTAATCCATCGGTGGCCACTGTAAGGACGAAATCGCCGAATATCCTGCGCCCGGACGACGTGTTCAGGTTCCGTTCAGGCGCGGAGCACACGATGACGGCAACGGGTGCGGAGGGCTTTCAGGCGGCGTTCAGACTCGCATCGCGATCGTGAAGCGGTACCTGCAACACACCGAAAGCGACCGGACGAGGAGCACCATGACAACTGAACGAAGAGACGTCGCGAGGCAGATGCTGAACAAGGTCCCAGAGGTCACGCTCTTCTTCTGGATCATCAAGATCCTCTGCACGACGGTCGGCGAGACAGCTGCAGACTTCCTGAACGGCAACCTGGGCCTTGGCCTGACGATCACGACACTCGTGATGAGCGCCTTTCTCCTCGTCGCGCTCGCCTTCCAGTTCCGGTACCGCCGCTACGTTCCCGGCGTCTACTGGCTTGCCGTTGTCCTGATCAGCGTCGTCGGCACCCTGATCACCGACAACCTGACGGACAACTTCGGCGTCTCGCTCGTGACGACGACGGTTGTCTTCAGCATCGCGTTGGCCGCGGTGTTCGCCGTCTGGTACGCGAACGAGCAGACCCTTTCGATCCACACGATCGTGACGACGAAGCGGGAAGCATTCTACTGGCTCGCCGTGCTGTTCACCTTCGCTCTCGGAACGGCCGCAGGCGACCTGACCGCAGAACGCCTGGCGGTCGGGTACTGGAAGTCGGCTCTCCTGTTTGCCGGCTTGATCGCAGCGGTCTTCTTCCTTCATCGGAAGTTCGGACTGAACGCGATCCTCGCGTTCTGGATCGCGTACATCCTCACGCGTCCGCTCGGTGCCTCGATCGGCGACTACCTCTCGCAGCCGCGCGCCGACGGTGGGCTCGGGCTCGGCACGACGGTCACGAGCGTCATCTTCCTGCTCACGATCCTCGCCGTCGTCATCTATCTCACGATCACGAAGGTCGACCGCATCGAGGGCCGAGGGGTGTTGAGCGAGACCGAGGGCGACGAGCACGGGACGGGCTCCCGCATTCTCGTCGTCACGAGCAGGATTGCGGCCACGCCCGAGCTCGTCCAGGCCGTGCGCGCCCGAGCTGCCGTAGGACCTGCCGGGTTCTTCATGCTCGTTCCGAATCCAGAGCATGAGGCGTTCGATCGCCCCAGCCGGGATGCTCATGACGGCGAGGAGATTCTCGCGCTCGCTCTCCCACGTCTCGAGGAAGCTGCCAACGCAACGGTCGAAGGGCGCGTCGCCACGAGCCCGAACGCCTACGACGACATCGTGGCCGAGCTGGAATCCGGCCACTACGACGAGATCATTCTCGAGACGCCGTCAAGCCATCTCTCGCATTGGCTTCACGTGGATCTGCCGCAGCGCGTAGCTCAGCTCGGCTACCCGGTGACGACGGTCGCTGTGGTGCACTGACCTCGAGCTGTGGACGACGAAGGAACGCCGACTTGACGACACGGACCGACCACCGAACGACGCGCCGCCCGGGCAAGGGAATCGGTGTCTTGATCGCCGTCGAACGCCACGCGCAGGGGCCTAGGGTGTTCGTCCTCGGCCGTCGTGTCCACGAGTACATGCTCGGCGCCACGATGCTGCTCGTGGTCTTCGCCGGCTGGCTCCTCGGCATCGCCCATGACACGCTCCTACCTGTCACCGGCATCGCCGTGGCAATGTGGCTCGTGGTCAAGGACTGGCGCGACCTGTTCCCGTCGACGCGAGACACAGCGAGCTGGAGCCTCGGTATCCACCGTCGTGTTGCCCCACTCCGCGAGGTACGCCAGGGTGAAAGCCTTCCGGCGCTCGCCGCGCTCCTGACGCTCGCGGTCGCGATCGTCAATCTCGTGTCGGCCCTGACAGCTGACCTGCCGTCACGTGTGCGGCTCCTCGTCCACGTCGAGCCCCTGTCGGTGCTACCGGTCTTCCACGCGCTCGCTCTCCCGGCGGCCGCCGCGCTTGCCCTCGTCGCGTTCTCGCTCGCACGACGACGGCGCAGGGCTCTCCACACCGCCATCCTCCTTCTGGTCGCTCTCGGCACGGCCGACCTCCTCAAGGGCCTCGATGTCGAAGAGGCAGCTCTGAGCTTCGGCCTTGCTGCCCTTCTCGGATGGGGTCGCAGCGCGTTTTACGTTGTGTCCGAGCCGCTGCGCCTGCGCTCGAGGATCAGCCGATTGCCGCTCGTTGCGGCGGGCGTGGCATTGCTCGCCGCGGCAGCGGTCTGGGCTGCGGTGCCAGAAGGCACCTCCGGGCTGTCGATCGCTCGCGAGACCGCAGCGCTGCTCTTCTGGAGCACGGGGTTGATTCCGCTGCGCGAGGACTTCGGCTGGCTTCCGCTCGGGGTCGGCCTCCTGAGTTTCGTGGCGTTGATTTCCCTGGCCGCCACGCTCTTCCGACCCCGAGTTGCCCCGGCCGAGCCGACGACACAGCAGTCCGGGCACACGGCGTTCGAGATCGTCCGGGCTCACGGACGCGATACCCTCGCGTACTTCAAGCTGCGCCTGGACACGCTGCATTTCTTCTCAGCAAGGGGAACGGCATTTCTCGCCTACCGGGTGGAAGACGGCGTGCTGCTCATCTCGGGTGATCCCGTCGGGCCGCAGGCAGAGCTACCCGACCTGCTCCGGGACGTCTGCTCCTTCGCCGAGCGGAGCGGCCTCACGATCGGAGCGATCGGGGTCAGTGAAGAGCTTCTGGCGTTGTATCGCCACGCGGGCCTCCAGTCCCTCTACCTCGGTCATGAGGCCATCGTCGACACGCGGACGTTTACGCTCGAGGGCCGAACCGTGCGGAAGGTCCGGCAGTCCGTTCATCGCCTTCGGAAAGCCGGGTTCACGGCGGCCGTTCACAGTGTCGGCGCTCTCGACGAGGTGGCGCGCAGCGAGATCGACACCGCCTCGACGAGATGGCGGGACGGCGAGGCAGAGCGCGGATTCTCGATGGCGATGGACTCGCTCGCCGGGCAGCATCAGGAGGAGACCATCGTCGTGACGGCACGCGACGCAGATGGCGTGCTTCGCGGCTTCCTCCATTTTGTGCCGACATTCGGGAGGCAGGCCATGTCGCTCTCGCAGATGCGACGTGATCGCAACACGCCGAACGGTCTGACGGAGTACCTGGTCGTCAGCGCTGTCGAGCTCCTTCGCGAACGCGACGTCGAGGAGATCTCGCTCAACTTCGCCGCCTTCGCGCGCCTCCTCTCCAACCCGCGAGGAAGACGGGATCGTGTGCTCGCGCGACTCATCCGGCTCGGGAACCCGTTCTTCCAGATCGAGAGCCTCTACCGCTTCAACTCGAAGTTCCAGCCGCGGTGGGAGCCCCGCTATCTCCTCTACGAAGGCGGCTTTGCTCTGCCTCGCGTCGGCCTTGCGGCCGTCCATGCGGAAGGCTTGCTACCGCACTTCGACGCGCGGTCGATCCTGCGCTCGAGCCTCCGCCGTGGAACCAGAGTCGCGACACTTCGCTAACGCGATGGACACGGCGCCGGAGCGTCCCGGCCCGGCGGAGCCCGTCGCGTCCCGGCCGGCTCGCCTCGCGCGGATCCGTTCGACCATGCAGCCGGCTCTCTCCCGCTCGATCGGCGGGGCACCCGCGTGGGCGATCGTGCTGCTTGGGACTGCAGCCGTCGTGCTCATACCGTGGTCAGTGGCCCTCACGACCGAGCTTCCTGCCCATCACGTCGCGAGGCATTGGGACATCGCGTGGGCGGGCTTCGACGCCGGCCTCGCGGTGGCTCTGCTGGCAACTGTCGTTGCGGCTGTTCGCGGGTCACGCTGGCTGTCGGGCCTTGCGGCCGCTGCTGCGGCCATGCTCCTGTGCGACGCGTGGTTCGACGTCATCACCTCGGCGAGCCGCCTCGACCTGTGGCTGGCGCTCGCCTCGGCCGTCGTGATCGAATTGCCTCTGGCGCTCGCCTGCGGCGTCGTGTCCCGGAGCGCCCTGCACACCGGGCACCGTTGAGGCTCGCCCGACCAGCGCCGAAACAGGACACGGATCGAGCGACCCGTCGCCGTGCGAGACCGGATCAGGTGCCGGCCGCTCCTCCTGCGGCGTCCTCCTGCCGTCGCCGCCGCACCAGATGCCACGCGACGATCGCGATCGCTACCGCGATGACGACGGCGACGCCGGCCAGGCCGAATGTGCGGAAGATCGTCGCCGCCACGTGCCCAAGGAAGTACGCGGCGACTCCGACCGACACGGCCCACGCGATCCCACCGAGGGCGTTCCAGAGAAGAAATGTCCGCCAGGGCATGTGGTGTGCTCCGGCGAGCCACGACCCCACGACGCGGAGTCCCGGCAGCCATCGGGCAAGAAAAACCGCCTTCGACCCGTGTCGCTCGAAGAATGCCTCGCCTCGAACAAGGAACTGACGGCGCCTCTCCAGCCAGCGGCCGTCACGGGTTAGCAGCCGGCGGCCGGCGTGACGTCCGAGGACGAAGCCTACGTTGTCGCCGATGATCGCGGCGAGGGCGGCAACGGTGATCACCACCTCGATCGAGATGCCTGCGTGCTGTGAAGCGAGCGCTCCGACGGCGATCAGGCTCGTCTCTCCCGGCAACGGCAGTCCAGCAGACTCTCCTGCGATCAGGGAGAAGAGCGCGCCGTAGACGACGAGCGGCGACAGGCCCAGGAGCCAGTTCGTGATCACGCGCTTGGCAGGCGCACGCTGAACCGCCCCCCTGCCTCACCGGCATGCGCGACGATCTCTCCCCCGACAGTACGCGCAAGACGACGTGCGAGGGAAAGCCCGAGTCCGGTGCCCTGCGAATCAGCAGTCGCGGCGGAACCACGCACACCCGGCTCGAAGACGACTTCGGTCTCGTCCGCGGTGAGACCGGAACCGTCGTCCTCAACGTGGATGATGACCGCCGGACCGCTGACACTGACCTCCACCGAGACCTGCGATCGGCCGTAGCGGATCGCGTTGTCGAGAAGCGGCTGTACGATCCGTTCGAGGAGATCGGCCTCGATGGCGACGTTCGCCGGCCCGGGCGGGACCGAGATCCGAACGGCGATGCCGGTCGCGTCTGCCTCTTCGCGGACCGCCTCGACGGAGGCCCTGACGGCCTCCCTCGCATCACAGGTCGCTGGCCTCAGCCCTGCCTCCTGGCGGGCCGCCGAAACGAGCGCCTCGACCGTGCGCGTCATCTGCTCCGCGTTGCGACTCACGGCCTCGAGGCTGCCGCGGTAGTCGTCGCTCGAACGCTCTCTCCGGAGCGCAAGCTCTGTCTCGGCCGCGATCTTCGCAAGGGGTGTGCGAAGCTCATGGGACAGCTCGGCAGTGAATCTCTGCTCGTGCCGCAGACTTGCGGAGAGACGTTCGAGTAGCCCGTCGAGGGTGGCCGCGAGCTGCGTGAGCTCGTCGTACGGCTCTCCACGGTCGAAGCGACGGTCGAGATCACGCTCGCTCCACGCGGCCGCATCTTCGGTCATCCGCGAAACGGGCAGCAGCGCCTTGCCGAGAATCCAGTGGGTCAGAACCGTCACGGCCGCGAGGAGCGTGATCGCCAGGAGCAAGGAGCCGACGAACGCGATGGTCGCAGTCTCATCGTATGGAGCGAGCGAGACGCCGGCCACAACGGTGCCGACGCGCTTGCCGTCGTCGACCACGGGCAGGGCGTACAGGCGCACGGATTCGTTGACCCGCACCGTTTTCTCAGGTCCACCCGCGAGAGCAGTGGCTGCTGCCGTCCACGTCGCCGGAACGCGCGGCTTCTCGACGTTCGTCGTGCCGGCGAATACCCAGAACGGGCTACCGGCCGCGGCTCCATCGTCGGGGCTCTCGGGGGAAACGAGCGTACCGTCGGAGAGCTCGAGGGACGAGAGCTCAGCAGCGGCCTGCGCGCGCGCGAGCGAGATCGCGCTATCGGAGAGTCGCTGTCCGAGGAACAGGTTGAACGAGGCGACGCCGATCACGAGGGCGAGGCTTACGACACCAACGACGGCGAGCAGGAGGCGCGTCCGCACACCGAGGCGCATTGAACGCTTCATCGCAGCGAGTAGCCGACGCCGTGAACCGTTGCAATCTCGGGCGCTCCAGGGAGCGCGGCGAGCTTGCGGCGGAGGCGGGCGATATAGACGTCGAGAGTGTTATCGTGCACGATCGCGCCGTGTGCCCAACCAGCCTCGACGAGCTGGCGGCGCCGAACGGCGTCGCCCGGCCTGGCCGCGAGTCGTGCCAGGATGCGGAACTCGGTCGGTGTCAGGTCCGCGACCGCACCACCACAGCTAGCGGCATGCGTGCCGGGATCGAGGCGAAGCTCCCCGACCTGCGCGGAGAGGTCGCTGCCGCCGCGCTTCAGCAGGGCGTGCAGGCGAGCGACAAGCTCAGCGAAGGCGAAGGGCTTCGTCAGGTAGTCATCGCCGCCGGCGGCGAACCCCGAGAGCCGGTCGGGCAGAGCGTCGTGGGCGGTGAGGAAGATAACCGGCGCGGTCTCTCCCTGTGCGCGGAGCGCCTGTACGACATCACGCCCATCGGCATCGGGAAGGCCGATGTCGACGATCAACGCATCCGGGCGTTCCCCCTTGAGCAGCTGGAACACCTCGGCCGCGTTTCCGGCCGTCGTCACACGGAAGCCTTCCTCCCGGAGACCTCGCGTGAGGAGCGAACGGAGCTCGAGGTCGTCCTCGAGCACAACAACGGAGGGTTCCATCACTGTCAGCTCAGTATCGTTCAGACGCGGTCATCTGGAGGAGTCTGCCGGTTCTTCACCCCTACTCGACCCCTGCCTCGGCACCGCCTGCGTCCTTGTTGACCGTGAACGTCGCAACCTTGACGGTCGGGGAACTCGCCGTGACGGCGACGACGAGCGCGTTCTTATCGGTGTAGTAGAGGCTGTACTTGTTGACGGGGTAGTGGTATGCCACTCCCGTGTTGTCGAAGTGCACGACACGCGTCGTGCCGGACGCGATCGTGAGACCGTTGAGCTTAGTGTAGTAGCCCTCGGTCGCACCTTTGGTTTTGTCGGTGATCCTGTAGTAGACCGCGACGTTGTCGAGGGGTTTGGCGCTTGTGTTCTTGAGCGCGATCTCGAGGTGGTCGTCGACGGCCTTGCCCGTATCCGCCGCGACGTTGTTCTCGACGAGCACCTTCGTGATCGTGAGGCCGGCGGGGGTCGAGCTGTTCGAGATCGGGTTCTTGGCCACGGGCAGAACCCGGGCGCTGCCGCTTGACGAGCTCGTCGTTGCGGGTGTCGTCGTCGTGTCGGTGGGCGTGCTCGAGGCGGATGAACTTCCGCTCCCGCCGCAGCCGCTCGCGACGGCGGCCATGAGGGCGATAGCGGCGAGCGCTAGTGCAGGGGCGATGGTGCGTCTGGAGTACTTCATCAGGTGTCCTTTCGTGTCGCGTTTTCACGTCTGAGTCCGAGCCACATGAGCCCGCTCATCAACGCCATGTAGAGAACGATCGACTCGATGTCGGCACGTTTTGCGTGGGCGATCGAACCGAGCGACTTGCCGTTGTACTTGTCCTTGATCCCTGTCACAGCGAAGGTGAGCCGCTCGTAATGCTTCGTCAGCGACGTCTCCTCGAGGGTGTTGCGGATCGTCTCGTAGGTCGTGAAATGGGCGAGCACCTTCTTCTCGTCGGGCTTCTGTACCTGGAGTGCTGCGAAGAGCCCGCCGGGAACTTGGTTGTCGGGGTCCATCGTGTCCCCGATCTGCGGGATGATCAGCACCACCGAGAGCCAGATCACGAGGGCGCCGACGAGCCCGTTCGCAACCACTTTGCTTCGCGCGGAGAGCCAGGTACCGAGCGCATAGAAGAGCAGCATGTAGATCACGGCGGTTCCGAACGTGATTGCCACCCGGACGAGCTCCGCGCCGCTGAGCCAGCGACCGCCGACAAGGCCGATCAGGACAACGGAGATGATCGCCGTGACGACGAGAATCGTGGAGATCAGCGCCGTGGCCCCGAGGAGGCGGCCAAGGAACAGCTCTCGTCCGCGGACGGGTCTTGTCAGGATCAGCGGCAAGGTGTTGCCGCTGCGCTCGCGGGCAACGCTGAGGTAGCCGAGCCCGATCGCGATCACCGCGCCGATGATCTGGACGTACTCGATCACGCCGCGCAGGAGCTGGAGCGGGAAGAACAGCGGTGGCGCCGTGACCTTGGCGCCGGCCGCTTTCGCCTGAGCGAGGTAGGCGGCGTAGTCGGCTACCTGCGCCCTGAAGTCGAACGAGGCAATCGTGATCGCCCCCGCGGCGACGACGACCATGCTCAGGATCAGGAGGACGAGGACGCCGCTGCGCGCCGCCGACCTGTACTCATGGGCACCCAGGGTGAGGACGTTGCTCCTTCGCTGCCTAGTCACGGGCCGCCTCCTCCGAGAAGTCGCGGCGCTCGATCAGCCAGTGCGCCCAGCCTCCGAGAAGCAACACGAAGAACAGAATCGGTGCCAGCTGAGCGGCGGTCTTGCCCGAGCCCGCCCCGAGTACGTCGTTGCCCTGGCTCAGCAGTCGGCTGCTGAGCACCTTGTACTGCTCGTTGACAGCTATCGGCTTGGCCTTGGAGGTAGCGCGGAAGAACCCGGAGTGACTCACTGAGACCGGATCCGTGATCGGGTTGAGTGACGCGACCGGCCGCAACCCCGAGGTGAACTGCGGTGTCGCGAAGGTGATCATTGCCCACACTGCGACGGCCGCGAAGAGGCCGAGCGACTGGCTGCTCGTCAGAAGCGTGGCCACGATCCCGATCAACGCAAACAGGAGCAGGTAGAGGCCTGACAGCGCGTAGAAGGCCGCCAGCCGCGCGAGCTCCGAAGCGGTCGGGAGGCCGTGATTGATCAACGTCAACCCGATCACGCTGAGCAGGAGACAGGCTGCCATGATTGAGGCGCCTGCGACGACGCTGCCGGCGACCTTGCCCCAGAAGTACGACGACCGCCGCACCGGACGCGAGAAGACGACTCTCGTGACCCCGGCCTGCCGGTCGCCGGTGATGCTCATGTTGCCGATCACGATCGCGAGCAGCGCCCCGATCAGCGGCACGTAGATGATCATGTTGTTCAGCAGCGAGAGACGCGGCTTGTAGGCGAACGGGTTGGGCGGAATGGGCTTGCCGGCGGCGCTGAGGGTCTTCGCGGTCTCGTCGTAGACCCGCAGGATCGTCGCGTGACTCGACCAGCCGATGAGCCCAGACAGTGCAGTCATCCCGAGCAGGACGATGAGCATCAGCAAGAACGTCTGGCTGCGGGACAGCAGCCGCAGATGCTGTCGCGCGATCACGGCGGTCGTGCTCACTGGTCGTCCAGACGGACGTAGATGTCCTCGAGAGACGCCTCGTCCGGAAACCGCAGGAGCGTCCTCTCGAGCGTGTCACTGTAGATGAGCTCGCCCTCGGAGAGAACGCCGATCGTGGTACAGACCCGCGCGACCTCACTGAGCAAATGAGTGTTCATGAAGATCGTGATCCCGAGCTCCGCGTTGAGTCGAACGACCGTGTCACGCAACTGGCGCACACCCATCGGGTCGAGACCCGACGTCGGCTCGTCGAGGAACAGCACCCGCGGCCGATGCAAGATCGCCTGCGCGACGCCAATCCGCTGCCGCATCCCCTTCGAGAAGGTGCCGACCCGCCTATCGGCGAGCTCCCGACAGTCGAGAATGCCAAGCGTCTCGTCGATCGCACCGGGGACGTCCTCAACTCCCGACAGCTGCGCAAAGAACCGCAGATTCTCGGCGGCCGTGAGGCTGTCGTACAGGCGGACGTTCTCCGGCAGATAGCCGATCACGCGCTGCACATCGAGACGCTGCTCGATGACGTCGAACCCGCAAACTCGCGCCGACCCGGACGCTGGCGTCAGCAACGTCGTCAGAACATGAATCGTTGTCGTCTTGCCCGCCCCGTTATGCCCGAGAAAGCCGAAGATCTCCCCGGTCGCAACCGTCAGATCGATCCCGTGCAGCACCTCTGTATCGCCGTATCGGTGCACGAGGCCGTCCAACTCGACGGCCCACCCGGCGTTCGATTGTGTGTTCATGGTGCGGATCGTGAATTCGACGACCTGAGAGGCGCCTGAATGCGCAATAAGCGATGACTCTCGGGCGCTGGAACTCTCGCCGCATCAGTCGAACGGTCTTGTCGACTGGATCCTCCGCGTCTGGCAGCTCCATCCGTGCGATTCTCGTGGCGGGTGTACTCGAGTGCAACAACGACGCTCGCCGACCGATCTCGCAACGCGGCGCTGCTAGCCTCAGTCGATGCCCGACCGGCCGCATCTCGTCGCCGACATGCAGGCGTCCGCTCCCCCCGTCGAGCTCGCTCTTTCCCGCGCCGGCGTCACCGGCGTGCAGAAAGCGATCCGGATCCGCCGCGGTGACGCCGAGACCGTGATGGCAGCCGACATCGAGTGCACGGTCGATCTGGCCCGCGGCCAGAAGGGCGTCCATATGTCACGGTTCCCCGAGGTCTTCGACGAAGCGATCGGGGACGCGGTCCTCGGCGAGGCGCGCATCATCGAGGAGATCGCCGAGGTGATCGCGCGGCACATCGTGGAGCGGCAGAACGCTCACCGCGCCGAGGTACGGATCACCGCGCGTTGGCCGATGCGGCGCGTGACGCCGGTCACCGGTCTTCCGACGCAGGAGATGGTCTCGCTGATCGGGATCGCTGCGGCGACAGCCGGGACGGCCCGGCGCGTCGTCGGTGTCGAGGCAACCGGAATCAACGCTTGCCCCTGCGCGCAAGGGCTCGTCGCGGGTCGCGCAGCGGAGCGACTCACCGAGGCCGGTTTCGAGCCGGCGGCGATCGAGCAGATCCTCCAGCTCGTGCCCATCGCAACACACAACCAGCGCGGCCGGGGAACGCTGCTCGTTGGGACGACGAGCGAGATCGATGCCGAAACGCTCGTAGACCTGGTCGAGCGCTCCATGAGCGCTCCGGTATTCGAGCTCCTGAAGCGACCCGACGAGCTTTTCGTCGTCGAGCACGCCCATCTGCAGCCCCGGTTCGTCGAGGACTCAGTGCGCGTCGCGCTCAAGAATCTGCTCGACGAGGTGCCCGGTCTCGCGGACGGGGACTTCGTGCTATCACGCCAGGTCAATCTCGAGACGATCCATGCGCACGACGTGCTGGCCGAGCGGTGGGGCACCGTCGGTGAGCTTCGCAGCGAGATGCAGGGCACCGAAACCCCCCGGCAGACGACGCTCGCGGACTGGCTTACGGCGTAGCGGCCCGATCAGCGGCGCGTGAGAACCGGGACTCGGTGCCGTGCAGCAGGCGGCCGATGTTCTGCCGGTGGAGGAGAATCACCGCGAGTCCGGCC
Organism: Gaiella sp.; assembly: GCA_046590225.1. Lineage (GTDB taxonomy): Bacteria > Actinomycetota > Thermoleophilia > Gaiellales > Gaiellaceae > Gaiella. The sequence goes on from JBKJVI010000085.1 coordinate 12,594, forward strand.
GCGGCGGCAAAGCCAACGGTCGGCCAGGGCTCGCCGAGCACGACGCAGAGAATCGGGAGCGCGCACGAGGCCACGATTGACGCAAGCGACGCGTACCGGAAGAGCGCGAACACGGCGATCCAGATGAGCAGACAGATTCCTGCCGGAATCGGCGCGAGGGCGAGCGCGACTCCGCCTCCCGTCGCGACCATCTTTCCACCCTTCGTGAACCCGAGCCAGATCGGCCGCGCATGCCCCGCCATCGCCGCCGAGCCGGCGAGGACGCCGACCCACTCACCGCCGACCTTGAGGCCGACATAGGCGGGAACGAAGCCCTTGAGAACATCGAGGAGCGCGACGGGCACGCCGAGCCAACGCCCGTACGAGCGCCAGACGTTCGAGGCGCCGATGTTGCCGCTGCCCTGCTTGCGGATGTCCTCGCCCCGGAGCAGGCGCACGACGACGACACCGAAGGGGATCGAACCGACGAGATAGCCGCCGACGATGATCAGAGCGTCCAGGAGCACGCCCGGAGGTTACGCGGTCGGGATGCCGTACGAGGCGATGAAGCCGTTGACGACGCGCCAGTCGAGGTTCGCGAAGAACGCAGTGATGTAGGCACCGCGGTCGGTCTGGAAGTCCAGAAAGTAGGCGTGCTCGTAGACGTCGAGCGCGATCAGGGGCGTAGCGTTCCAGATCGGGAACGTGTTCTGGGCATCGCCGATGTAGTTGAAGAGGCGGTGCTCGTCCCAGTCGTACGCCGTCCACGCCCAGCCGCGACCCGCGATCCCCGTGGCCTCGAGATCCTCACGCCACGCGCCGACCGAACCGAAGTCGCGCTCGATCAGCTCCTTGACGGGTCCGGTCGGGTCGCCACCCTCGCCGCCGAGGTGCGCGAAGTAGATCTCGTGGTTCTTGATCCCGCCGATCGCGAAGCTCAGATCGACCTTCAGCGCGCGCAGCTCGGAGTAGACCTGATTGGCGCCGGAGCGGTCGAGGGCCTCGAGCTTTGCGAGGATCTCGTTCCGCTTCGCGACGTAACCCTGATACAACCGGTGGTGAGCCTCGATCGAGGCTCGGGAGATGCCGTCGAGCTCGAGTAGAGCCGGCCTCAACTCGCGCGGCATGATATCGGTGTACGTGGGCATCAGGAAGGACCTCCAGCTCGGCGAACGACGTCCCGCAGCATATCCTTGAAACGGAACCGAACGAAGGAGAAGAAGATGGCGTACGAACTGCCCGAACTGCCCTACGCGCTCGACGCGCTCGAGCCGCACATCGATGCAAAGACGATGGAGATCCATCATGGCAAGCATCACGCTGCATACGTGACGAACCTCAACGCCGCACTCGACGGAACCGAGTGGATGGACCGCCCCATCGACACCGTGATCTCGAACCTCGAGATCTTGCCCGCCGACAAGCAGGCCGCGGTGAGGAACAACGGAGGTGGCCACGCGAACCACGCCCTGTTCTGGACATCCCTCTCCCCGAACGGGGGCGGCGAGCCGACGGGCGCGCTCGGCGACGCCGTGCAGGCGACGTTCGGTGCCTTCGACGTGCTGAAGGCACAGATGATCGATGCCGGTATCAAGCGCTTCGGCTCGGGCTGGTCGTGGCTCGTCTGGGACGGCACCGGTCTCGCGGTCATGTCGACCCCGAACCAGGACTCTCCGATCTCGGAGGGGAAGACCCCGCTCCTCGGGATCGACGTCTGGGAGCACGCGTATTACCTCTCCTACCAGAATCGCCGGCCCGAGTACCTTGAGGCGATCTGGAACGTCATCGACTGGGACGCCGTCGGCGCACGGTTCGACGCCGCGCAGTAGGACGAGCGCGGGTGCCAGGCTTGCCTGGCACCCGCGCTTCCCATTGCCCGAGATGCTCCAATCCATGCCCATGCGCGTTGCGTAGATCCCTTGAATGGACACCGTTCTTTCCACGCGCTTGCACGTCCGCGCCGAAGCAGCGACGATCACAGCCGTGAGCGCCCCCGAGGTCACTGATGGAACGCTCATCGAGCAGATAGCCCGCGGCGAGCGTTCGGCATTCGAGGAGCTGTACCACCGTTACGCGCGATCGGTTCTTGGCTTCGCACTCCGTCGCATCGGTGATCGGGGCAGGGCCGAGGACTCCGTTCAGGACGTGTTCGCCGCGGTCTGGCGCTCGGCGGCGAGCTATGACCGCAAGCGCGGGCCTGGCGGAGCGTGGCTCTACACGATCGCGCGCAACGCGATCGTCGATGCACAGCGACGCAAGCCGGCGCCCACGATGGCCGACCCGCCCGAGGTCGTCTCCACGGATCTCACGCCCGACGAGGAGGCCGAGGCGTCGTGGAACTCCTGGCGGGTCCACCGGGCGCTCGAGACGCTGCCCGAGACCGAGCGATCCGTGATCGACCTCGCCTACTTCTCGGGCCTCTCGCAGAGCGAGATCGCCGGATTCCTCGACGTGCCTCTCGGCACGGTGAAGACGCGCACGCGGAGCGGACTCGCCCGACTCGCCGATGCGCTCGAGGGAGAGCTGTGAGCACCACGCCACCACGCTTCGACGATCTTGTCGCTGCCGACGATCCCGCCCGCGAGCGCCTGCTCGGGGCGCACGAACTCCTGATCGCGGCCGGCCCGCAGCCGGAGCTGCCGCCCGAGCTCGCCGGGGCCCCGGTACCACGCGACGACAAGGTTGTCCCGTTCGCCCGCCGCCGCTTCACCGCAATCGGAGCCGTTGCGATCGCGGCGACAGTGCTGTTCGGGATCGGCTACGTCGTCGGGGGGCGAGACGCCCCCGGGACACCGGTGCAGACGATCACGATGAAGGGGTCGAACGGCGCCGAGGCGACGATCGACGTCCTCGCCAAAGACAACGCGGGCAACTGGCCCATGACGTTCAGCGTCTCCGGGCTACCGGTGCTGCCAGAGGGCAGCACCTACACGCTCTGGCTGACGAGGGATGGCAGGCTCGCCGAGCAGTGCGGCGCATTCGTCGTTGCGAGCGGGACGACCGAGGTGCCCCTGAACGCGCCGTATCCGCTGAAGAAGTTCGACGGCTGGGTGGTCGTGAAGACCGGAACGACACTGCCGCTCCTCACCGAATCCGCCTGACGGGCATCCTCCGGGCCGCGCGCTATCGTCGAGATGTGACCGGTTCGACCCCTGACGGCCCAGTCCGCACGCAGTACGAGGACTTTGCGCGCCTCGTCCTCGCGACCGGGAAGCCGAAGCACGACCGTACGGGAACGGGCACCGTGAGCATCTTTGGCCACCAGATGCGCTTCGACCTCTCGGAGGGGTTTCCGTTGATCACCACGAAGAAGGTGCACTTCCCGTCGATCGCCTATGAGCTCCTGTGGTTCCTGCGCGGCGACTCGAACGTGCGCTGGCTCCAGGAGCACGGGGTTTCGATCTGGGACGAGTGGGCCGCGAAAGACGGCGACCTCGGACCTGTCTACGGCGTCCAGTGGCGCAGCTGGCCGACGCCTGACGGAGGCCAGGTCGACCAGATCTCCGAAGCCGTTCGTCTCCTGCGGGACGACCCGGACTCTCGACGGATTATCGTCAGCGCCTGGAACGTCGCCGACCTGCAGAGGATGGCGCTCCAACCCTGCCACGCGCTCTTCCAGTTCCACGTCGGCGGGTCGAACACGCCGGGGTCGCGCGGGCGACTCAGCTGCCAGATCTACCAGCGCAGCGCCGACGTCTTCCTCGGTGTCCCGTTCAACATCGCGAGCTACGCGCTCCTTACGCACATGCTCGCGCAGCAGTGCGACCTCGAGCCAGGCGACCTGATCTGGACAGGCGGCGACTGCCACGTCTACGACAACCACCGTAAGCAGATCGAGACCCAGCTTGCGCGTGATCCGTTCCCCTACCCGACCCTCCGGCTCGAACGCCGCCCGGCGTCGATCTTCGACTATGCCTTCGAGGACTTCGAGGTGCTCGCCTACGAGCACCATCCCGCAATCCGCGCACCGGTGGCGGTGTGAGGGTCACGCTCGTCGCCGCGATCGCACGCGGCGGGGTGATCGGGGACGGCGCGACGATCCCCTGGCACATCCCGGAGGATCTCGCGTTCTTTCGCGACCTCACAATGGGTCACCCGGTCGTGATGGGGCGGCGGACGTGGGATTCTCTCCCGGAGCGATTCCGCCCACTCCCCGGGAGGCGCAACATCGTTGTCACGCGGAAAGACGCCTGGGCGGAAGGCGGCGCCGAGCGCGCCGGATCACTCGATGACGCATTACGGATCGCGGACGGAGCGGCGGAGGTCTTCGTCATCGGCGGCGCGGAGATCTTCGCCGCGGCGCTGCCGGTAGCGGACAGGCTCGTGTTGACCGAGATCGCCCTCGACGTCGAAGGCGAGGTGCTGTTCCCGAACTGGGATCGCGTCGCATTCGAAGAAGTGACACGCGAGCACGTCGTTGCGGCGGACGGAACGACGCTCTCCTTCGTCAGCTACGAGCGCCACCGGGCGGCGTGAGCGGTCTTCACGTCGGCACGTCCGGATGGGGCTACCCCTCCTGGCAGCCAGACTTCTACCCGGCAGGGATCGACCGCAGCGATTTCCTCTCCTACTATGCGAGGCGCCTCGACACGGTCGAGCTGAACGCGACGAAGTACCGCCTCCCGTCGGAGGAGCAGTTCCGATCCTGGGCGGCGCAGGTGCCGGACGGCTTCCGGTTCGCTGTCAAGGCGCCCGACGGGATCGAACGTCGCCTCGCGACGTTCGAAGAGCGCGTCCGCTGCCTCGGCGACCGGCTCGGCTGTATCCGCGTCGTCGTCGAGCGACCCCGGGACGACGGCTTCCTGGAGCTCCTGCTCGGATCGGTGGATCCGGCGATTCGCTACGCGCTCGATCTGCGCGACCCGAGCTGGGACGGCGTCGAGGACAGACTTGCCGACGCAGGCGCTGTGAGGGTCGGCGACTCAGCAGGACGAGCGGACTGGGCATATTTCCGGTTCCGCGAGCTGCGCTACTCGGCGGCCGAACTCGAACGCCTCGCAAGCGAGGTCGGCAGGGTGACGAAGACGGTCAACGAGACGTTCGGCTTCTTCCGTCACGGTGAGGAGCCGGACGCCCCTGTGGCCGCAGTACAGCTCGACGCCGCCTGCCGTGCCATGCGTTAGACACTCGCCATGAACGGTGGTGGGTGCCCTACCGAGGTAGGGCACCCATCGCCGAACGGTTGCGGCTCGAGCCGAGGGCTACTTGCCGTTGCCCTTCCCGTGGGAGCTGCTCGTGCTTTCCTCCGACTTCTTCTTGCCGGCCTTGCCCTGCTCCGCCTTCTTGCCGGCCTTGCCCTGCTCCGCCTTCTTGCCGTGGGTCACGGCGCTCTTCGCGTGCTGCTTCTTTGCGTGGGCTCTCTTCGCTGCCTGCTCGCACGTACCCACTGAGTCGCCGTGGCGCTTGTGGGCCGGCCAGGCTCGAACCGAGATCCGGATCGTGCGCTTGCCCTTGTGACAAATTGTCACTTTCTTGCCGTACTGGTATTGACCGAGCCCGACGGCGGTCTGGGCGAGCCCCACACCGCCGAGGGCTGCGAACATGACGAATGATGCAAACGCGACCGCGACGAACCCTGTCAGTCGTGCGCGCTGCTTTCCTCCCGATTCCTGCATGAACGCCCTCCTACCTTTTGTCGATGCCTTTCGTACCCTGTCGGTGCAGCTCGTACGTGAATCCTGCGATGCACCTATGAGGGATCTGTTTGGTTGTCGGCCGCGAGGGCCTCGATCTCGACACTCAGAGGGTTCAGTTCCCTCGCGCGAGTGAGTGCGTTCACCCTTTCGATGGCCGTCGTGACGGTTGCGAGGTCGTACCAGAGGCTCCATTCGCCGGGGTTCCGTCGCGCTGCGCGCCGCAACACCTCGCGCGCCGCCTCGTCGCGACCGTCTTCGGCGAGAGCCTCTCCGAGCAGCTGATCGCCCTCACTGGACCAAGGCATCCAGGCTTGCGCCCGCCTCGCTGCTACCGCCGCACGCTCGGGCTCGTCGGCGGCGAGAGCGTCGAGCGCGTCGCCGGCCGCCCGGTTCCCGACGTGGACGACAAGCGCTGCACCGAGTGCGGCGCAGACCGCCCCGACCAGTGCAATGCGGCGTCCGGTCGTCAGCGCGACGGATCGCCTTCGCGGATCGAGCACGAGTAACGTCACTCCGCACGCGAGAGCCACGAGCGCGAGGAGCGGAATCTCCCAATCCCAGTCAACTGCGGCGTGGGCCAGGAACGCCACGAGCACGCCTGCGGCCGCAGGCGCGCTCGGGTCACGCCGTACCCGGCGAAGTGATGCGAACGGTGCCGCGAGCACTACGAGTAGCAGCGCGAGTCCGACGGGACCGAGCTCTGCCAATGTCTCGAGGTACAGGTTGTGGGCGTCGCGCGCCTCGTTCGCCACAGGCCGTTCCCTCACCCAGGTGCTCCCGAACGAGCCGGCGCCGGCGCCGAGAAGCGGCTCGCGCCCGACCATTCGCGCCGCGACCCGCCAGTAGGCGGCGCGGCCGTTGCCCGAGGCCGAGAGCAGACGGCGATCGAGACCCTGGGTCGTCGCCGGAGGCTCCTCGATGAACGCCTCCCGCGCCCGATCGACGATCGCACGAGGCCCGCCGGTCCATACGAGTCCGCCGACCCCGAGCAGCACGACGAGCGCGACCACGGCACCAGCGAGGCGCCTTCGCAACGCTCGCCCGATCTGGATCCTCGGGCTCGCTCGGGCCACCGCGACCTGCGCCGCTCCCGCGAGAAGCGCCAGAACAACGAGCTGCCAGGCGAGTCGGTGCCCCTCCCGCTGCGCGGTCTGGAGGGTAGCGCCGGCAGTCGTCAGCGAGGTCGACCGCTCGGCGAGCATGACTGCGACGAACGGAACCGCCAGGAACGCCGCAAGCAGTAGCGCGGCTCGTACACGATCTCGGTCGAGTGCGACGAGAACGGCGAGAGCGACGGCCAGCGCCGCCACCGATCCGCGGCTGAAGGTGAAATAGAGCCCGGTAGCGAGCGGCACCGCGGCGGCACCAGCGAGGGCTGCTCGCACCGAACTGCGCCGGAGCGCGATCCCGGCAGCGAGGACGAGCCCGAACACGAGGAGAAGACCGAGAGCGTTCCAGTAGCCGATCGGCTTCGCGAGTTGGTAGCCGGACGACGGATCGTACGCACCGCCGAGCAGCCCGGGAGCGAGGCGCGTGCCGAGCGCGTAGAGGGAGACAATCGTCGCTCCCGCCGTGATTCCCTCGAGCAGCGCCGGGACGGTAGCCGGGGTCAGGCACACCAGAAGGGCCGCGGCTGCAGTGAGGTAGAGGAGCGTGCGCTCCGCTTCCGCGATCGGCGGGCCGGAGCCCGCCGACCAGAGGACTGATGCAATCTGCCAGACGCCGAGCGCGGCGAGGGTGGCAAGCATCACGAGTGCGGATCCGCCGACCTCTATGCGGTCGGCGAGCATGGCCGCCGCGAGCAGCACGAGCAGGAACGCGAGCATGACGAGCCCCCATTCCGACGCGAAGAACCCACCGCTCGAGAACGCAAGTGCGACGACACACCCCGCGGCGACGGCTCCGGTGGCGATGCGCGCTCTCACCTCGGGGTGTTTCGGCACTCTCAAACGGAAGGTTGAGTGTGCGCCGTCCTCGTTAGGGAGACGTCCACGCCGTCGCACTAACGTCGACGACATCCCCGCCGCCGTCGACGAGCAGGTCTACGCCGTTGACATAGGAGGCCTCAGGAGAGATCAGGAACGCGACGACGGATGCGATCTCGTCCGGCCGACCCGGGCGCCGCAGGGGCACGTGCGCGTGGGTGAGCGCGTAGGCGCCCTCGCGGTCGGTGCCACGCAGCTTCGCAAGCCCGTCCATGGCAGCGTCGCCCATCGGCGTGCGAACCCAGCCCGGGCAGACGGCGTTCGCGCGCACTCCCCGCGGCCCGTAGTCGTTCGCGATCGCCTTACAGAGCATCGAGAGTCCCGCCTTCGAGGTGCTGTACGACGCGTCGTCGGGGCTTGCACGCAGAGCGCTATTGGACGAGATGCCAACGAGCGCGCCGCGCCGCTCGACGAGCATGGGAAGGCAGGCTCTTGCAACAAGGAAGGCGCCGGTGAGGTTGATCCCGATCGTGCGCTCCCAGCCCTCGAGGCTGTCGTCTGCGGCAGCAGCAGAGTTCCCGACACCGGCGTTGAGGACGACGGCGTCAAGACCGCCGAAGCTCGACCGGGCAGCCTCCGCCAGCGCTGCGCCGTGATCCGGGTCGGTGACGTCGCCTGGAACGACGACGGCGTGCTCGAGATCGGCGGCGACCTCATCGAGTAACGCGCGCCGTCGGCCCGAGAGAACGACGCCATATCCATCCGCGTCGAGCCGCCGCGTGCAGGCAGCGCCGATGCCGCTTCCCGCGCCCGTGATGACGACGGCCTTCACGTGTGCCAGCCTACGAGATACAGTCCTCGCGTGCCTCCGCAGCTCGACGCGATCGGAATCGTCACGGCCTGGGGCCAGCGCTACGCGCGGGTGCTCGACCCTGACGGCAACGCCGTCGACCTCTTCGCCCCGCTAGACGACTGACCGGCGAGCACGCCGAGCGGTGCTCACCCGAACTCCCACGCTTCTCACGACCGAACGCCTACTCCTCGAGCCGCTGACCCCGTCACATGCGGACGAGATGGCAGCCGTGCTGGACGACCCGGCTCTGCACACCTACGTGGGCGGTGAGCCCGTATCCGCCGTAGAGCTTCACGAGCGATACGTCCGCCAAGCACGCCGGAGATCGCCGGACGGGCTGCAAACGTGGTGCAACTGGATCATTCGGGATCGCACGTCCCTCGCAGCTGTGGGATACGTCCAGGCGACGATCACTGATGCGACAGATTCGGCTGATGTGGCCTGGGTCGTCGGCTCACCCTTCCAGGGAAGAGGCCACGCTCGTGAAGCGGCGAAGGCGATGGTCGCCTGGCTACGGAAGAGCGGCGTGAACAGGGTGACCGCCCACGTTCATCCCGATCACGTTGCGTCCTCGGCCGTCGCCCGCGCGGCCGGTCTGACCGAGACGTCCACCGTGATCGACGGCGAGGTCAGATGGGAACTCTAGGCCCGGTTAGGCGGCGCGGATCGAGACGACCGTTGCGCGCCACGAGCCGCGGGGCGCCGGGACGTCGACGCCGTCGCCAACGGCCGCGCCCATGAGCGCTCTGCCGAGTGGCGAGTCGGGCGAGACGCCGCCGACGCTCGAGATCTCGATCTCCATCTTCTCACCCTGCTCGTCCTCGATCTCCACGATCGAGCCGACGCCGACGGTGTCCGTCGAGGTGTGCGCGACAATGACAGCGTGTTGGAGCTTGCGGCGCAGCCTCGTGATGCGCGCCTCGAGCAGGCCCTGCTCGTTCTTCGCCGCGTGGTACTCGAAGTTCTCGGAGAGGTCACCGAACGCGCGCGCGGTCGCGATCGCGTCGACCGCGGCCTTTCGCTGCGGGCCTTCCATGTCGGCGAGTTCCGCGTCGAGCGCTGCGCGCTGTGCCGCGGTCAGTTGTTGGCCCTCGAGATCGCTCATGCGTGGAATCTAGTCGAGAAACTGCGCGCTTCGTGGAAGCGCTAACCCTGGGGGAGGCTGAAGCCTCCCCGAAGAGCCGTGGAAGAGGCTGAAGCCCCTCCCACTTCTAGTGGCGCGCCGAGGCTTCGCCTCGTCGCGCCACTAGAACAACCCGACGGTCTCGCCGTTCTCGTCGATGTCGATCGCGTAGGCGGCAGGCTGGGCGCCGAAGCCCGGCATCTGCAGCATGTCTCCGCAGAGGGGCACGAGCATCCCTGCACCCGAGTACACACGGATGTCGCGGATCGGCACCGTGAAGCCCGTCGGACGGTTCAGCTGCTTCGGATCGTGCGAGAGCGAGAGGTGCGTCTTCGCCATGCAGATCGGCAGGTGCGCGAGCCCCTGCTTCTCGTAGCGGGCGATCGCCTCCTTCGCAGCCGGGGCGAGGTCGATGCCGTCGGCGCCGTAGACGGTCTTCGCGATCTTCTCGATCTTCGTCGCGATCGGCTCGTCGTCGGTGTAGAGCATCTGGAAGTTCGACTCGGCCTCTGCGGCAGCGGCAACGACCTCTGCGAGCTCGATCGTGCCCTCCCCGCCCTGGCCGAAACCGTTGTGAATGGCGGCGCCGAAAGCACCTGCCTCGATCGAACGGGTCTTGATCAGCTCGAGCAACTCGGCCTCGTCGTCGGGTCGCGTGTTGATCGCAACGACCGGCTGAATCCCGAACGCACGAACGTTCTCGATGTGCTTTGCAAGATTCGCAATACCGGTCTCGACCTCGGCTGCCATCTGCGACATCTCGGCCTTCTCACGCCAGTCGCCGCCACCGTGATGGCGCAGCGCTCGTACCGTCGCGACGATCACGACGACGTGCGGCTTGAGGCCGCCGACGCGACAGACGATGTCCATGAACTTCTCCATCCCGAGGTCGGCCGCGAAACCCGACTCGGTGATCACGAACTCGCCCAGTTTGAGGGCGATGCGATCGGCGATGACAGAGTTGTTGCCGTGGGCGATATTGGCGAACGGGCCTGCGTGCATGAAGCAGATCTGGCCCTCGAGGGTCTGAACGATGTTCGGCTTGATCGCGTCCTTGAGCAGCACCGCCATCGCGCCTGCGGCCTTGACGTCCTCTGCTGTGATCGGGTCACCCGCCGGCGAGTAGCCAACCGTGATCGCGCCGAGCTTCTTGCGGAGGTCGGCGAGATCGGTCGCGAGCGCGACGACCGCCATCACTTCACTGGCAGCGGTGATGTCGAAGCCCGACTCCGCAGGAATCCCGTTCTTCGCGCCGCCGAGGCCACCGACGATGTTGCGGAGCGAGCGATCCGTGACGTCGATCGCCCGCCGCCAGGTGACCGTCGCGATCTCCGGCTCGTGCCGGTGGAAGCGGTGTGCGTCGACGAGGGCAGAGAGAAGGTTGTTCGCCGCGGTGATCGCATGCATGTCGCCCGTGAAGTGGAGGTTGATGTCCTCCATCGGCACGACCTGGGCGTACCCACCGCCGGCCGCACCACCCTTGACGCCGAACACCGGCCCGAGCGACGGCTCGCGCAGCGCCAGGATCGCGCGCCTGCCGATCTTGCCGAAGCCCTGCGTCAGAGAGACCGACGTCGTCGTCTTTCCTTCACCGGCGGGAGTCGGCGTGATCGCCGTGACGTTGATCAGCTTCGCGTCCGGCGCATCGGCCAGACGATCGAGAATCGAGAGATCGACCTTCGCCTTGTAGCGGCCGTAGAGCTCGAGCTCATCCGGCTCGATGCCTACCTCGGCTGCGACGTCGGCAATGGGGCGCATGGCGGCTGCCTGCGCGATTTCGAGGCTCGAAAGCATGGTCTACCTTTCGGAAGGATTCAGTGGCTCACGGCAGCGGCCGCGAGCTCGGAAACGAGATTGTCGTTGTAGAAACGCTCGAGCTTGAACGGCTCGATCAGCTTGGGCGTCTTGCCCGTCGCGATCAGCTCGGCGAGCGTGACACCGGTAATGGGTGCGGCCTTGAAGCCGTAGGTGCCCCAGCCGCAGTCGACGAGGAAGCCATCGACCTCGGTCTCGCCGATGATCGGGCTGTAGTCCGGGCTCATGTCGCACAGCCCCGTCCAATGACGGAGGATCTTTGTCGCGTGGAGCTGCGGGAAGAGCTCGAGGATGTGGCGGCACGCGTACTCGATGAAGGGGAACGTGCCCTTGTTGGAGTAGGTCGGGTACGGCTCCACCTCGGCGCCGATCAGGAACTCGCCACGATCCGTTTGCGAGCAGTAGATGTGCATCTGCGCGGAGACGATGATCTTGTCGAGGAACGGCTTCACGGGCTCGGTTACGAACGCCTGCAGGATCGAGCCGGTCAACGGCAGTGGCACACCCGCGAGTGCGGCGACAGGAGTCGACCAGCCGGCCGTCGCGCTCAGCACGACGCCCGCAGAGATGTCGCCCTGGTTCGTCTTGACGCCGTAGACCTTTCCGTTCCTGACGTCGAAACCGGTGACCTCGACGCCCTGATGGATCTCGGCGCCCCTGCGGCCGGCCTGCTTGGCGTAGCCCCAGACAACCGCGTCGTGGCGAATGATCCCGCCGGGCGGATGATAGAGCGCGCCCTGAATCGGCCACGTGACGTCCTCACCGATCGAGATCTGCGGGCACAGCTTCTTGACTTCCTGCCGGTCGATCACGCGGCTGTCGATGCCGAGCAGCTTGTTCACCTCGGCACGCTCGTTCTGGACGACGAGCGACCTGTCCGAATGCGCGAGCGTAAAGTGCCCGTGCTGCGAGAACATCATGTTGAAGTCGAGGTCGGCGGAGAGCTTCTCGTAGAGCTTGACGCTCTCGGTATAAAACGCCGCTCCTTCGGGCGTACGGTAGTTCGAGCGGATGATCGTCGTGTTCCGCCCTGCCGCGCCCGAGCCGATGTAGTTCTTCTCGAGAATCGCGACATCGGTGATGCCGTGGTGGATCGCGAGGTAGTACGCAGTCGCGAGGCCGTGCGAGCCGCCTCCGACGATGACGACGTCGTAGTGCTTCTTCAACGGCCCGGGCCGTTTCAAGATCTCCTTGCGGAAAAAGATGTCCTTCATGCTGCTCCTCCACCGAGCGCGTCGACGCCGACAGGGCCTCCGCCGAGAGCAGACGCGCGGTCGACGGCGACCTCCCAGACGTACTGACCGAGCTCCTGTGCACAGATGACCCAGTAACCGCCGCCACGCTGAAGGATGTGCCCCTGCACGTGGGCGATCTCGCCGCCCGAGGGGAAGTGATGGATGTGGGTCATGCGGCGGAGCACCGTCTCTGCCTCGGGCCCGGCGATCGCGATCACCGAGTAGGCGCTCGTGACGTCGAGCGAGAAGCGCTCCCCGACCTGCTCGCGAACCCAATCGCCGACCGACGGAGCGCACATCACGAGCGCCCGACGCGGCGAGATCTCGTACCAGATGACGCCGTCGCCCTCGATCGGCGCGCCGGCAGGGCGCATCTCGAGCTTCGTCAAGTGCGAGACGTCTGCGATCTGGACGGCGGAATGCTCCTCCTCGCCCGGGATCGCAACCGGGACGAGCCAACCCCCGCGCTCCTCGAACGCGGCACCGAGATCGCGCTGGGCGCGATCGATCGCCGAGGTTGCAACAGGGTGAAAGCCTCCCCGGTCGGCTGCTGCATCGACGGACATGAACGCATGGCTCACGACTTCACCTTCTCGCCAGCCGGGTCGTAGAAGGCCCCGAGATGCACCGTCATCGGCGTCGGCCGGCCGTTGACCTGGACGTCGAAGCGTCCGCCGTCGACCGCGAGCTCGTTCGGCACGATCGCGAGCCCGATCACCTTCCCGAGCTCCGCGCTCCTTCGCACGCTCGTGACCCGACCCGATGAGACACCGTCGATCACGACCTGGCCACCCTCGACGGGGATCGCACCCGATGGGCTCTCGAAGCCGACGAGCATCCACTTGAGGCCTCGATCGGCGACCTGCTGCGTCGCCCACTTGCCAACCCACTCGAACTCCTTGTCGTTCTTCACGAGCCACGGCATCGCGGCCTCGTGCAGGTTGGACTCGGAATCCGTGTCCTGACTCACGATCACGTGACCCTTCTCGAGGCGGAGGATGCGCTGCGGCTCGAGGCCGAACGGCTTCGGATCGAGATCAGCTGCCTTCTCGAAGATCGAGTCCCACACGTGCTCGGCGAGCGAACCCGGGAAGTGGAGCTCGTACCCGAGCTCTCCGACGAAGCCGATGCGAAGTGCGAGAGTCGGGACGCCGGCGACGGTGACGTGTTTCGCATCGAGGTAACCGAACCCCTCGGAGGAGAAATCGTCGTCCGAGACGCGCTGCATCGCCTCGCGCGCGTTCGGCCCCGCGACGTTGACAGCGGCAAGCGCGCCGGTCATGTTCGCGAACTGGACGTCCATGAACCAGACCGCGTTCCACCAGGTGAACCACTGGTAGACGCCGTCGGCGCCGGTCGAGGTGGCGGAGACGTAGAACGTGTTCTCGTCGACCCGCGCGACGACGCCGTCGTCCATGATCCGGCCCGCGTCACCCGTGAGGACGCCGTAGCGGGTGCGGCCAACCTTGAGGTCGGAGAAGCGGTTCGGATAGACGCGATCGAGGAAAGCGCCTGCGTCGGGGCCCATGACGAGGATTTTGCCGAGCGTGGAGACGTCGATCAGGCCGAGCGCAGTGTGCACGTGCTGCGCCTCCGCACCGGCATCGGGGCCGTAGGAGTGCGGGCGGCGCCACGCTCCGGTCCACATCATCGTTCCACCCATGTCCTTGTGGCGGTGATGGAGGGACGTACGCTTCTTCGGCTCGTGCGGCGGGCCAGCGAGCAGGCCCATCGTGATCGGCGTGTACGGCGGCCGGGACGTCGTCGTGCCGATCGTGTTCTCGTCGAGGCCGGTCGTCTTCGCGTAGACGCGGATCGAGTTCGTGTGGCAGAGCCGCCCCTGGCACGGCCCCATCGTCACCGTGGTGTAGCGCTTCGATAGCTCAATCGAGTCGAAGCCTTCGGCGATCGCGTACTTCAGATCCTTCGTCGTCTGGTCTTCGCAGAAGCAGACGAAACACTTGTCGCCGCGGTGATCGAGGATCGGGCTCGGCACCGCGGGCTCACCGATATCGCCGGTCACGGCACCGACCGCCTCGACGTTCGCGGGAAGGTCGGTCGGCACGAAGACGCCACGACTCTCGTCGTACGCGACCCGGGCGCCCGCCTGCGCGAGGAGCTTGTAGTTCGGCTGCGGGCTGCCGGACATGACGAGAAGATCCGCCTTGACGTGGTGCCCGCCGATCGACACCTGGGCGACCCTGCCGCCCTTGCCCTGCGCTTCGATCGTGGGGCTCTCGTTGCGAAAGTCGACGATCTTCGCGATCTCGACGCCGGCCGCCTCGAGGTCTGCGGCGGCGTGAAGGCCGCGATCATCGACGGTGAGCACGACTGCGCGCTCGGCGGGCTTGATCGAGAATCCGTTCACGAGCCGACGTACGGCGTCCGGCAGCATCACGCCGATGAGGTCGTTGCCCGGGAAGACGAGCGGCTGTTCGATGATGCCGCTCGCGACGATCACGCGGTGCGCGCGGTATTTGATCAGCAGGTTGCCGTAAGCGACGGGCACCATGCCCTGCTCGAAGAGCCCGATCGCAATCGCCGGGGCGAGGATCTCGACCCCAGCCTCGACCGCAGCGCGCCGGAGCTCGGCGGCAGTCCCGATCCCGTCGCGGTCGGCGAGGAGCACACCACCGACGTCATAGCCCTCATCGATCACGACGACGGAGTTGCCCGCCTGCGCTGCCGCGATCGCGGCCTCGAGTCCGGCCTGACCGCCGCCGATCACGGCGACATCTGTATGTCGATTCTCGACGTCGACGCGCTCCTGACGCGAGCCGTTCGGGTCGAGCGGTCCGAGGCCCGCGGCGCCCCGGAGGAATTTCTCGTAGAGCGGCCAGAGCTTGCGGGGACGAATGAAGGTCTTGTAGTAGAAGCCGGGCGGTGTGAACGGGCCAGCAAACTTATCGGTCGCCTGCATGAGGTCGTGCTGGAGCGAGCCGATGTAGTTCTGCCCCTTCACGGCGGTGCCGTCGCGCAGCGGCGTCGTGCAGACGCGAACGCTCGGAATCCCGTCGACGGTCATCTGGCAGTTGGCGCAATGACCGGAGCAACAGACGAGGCCGCGTGGCCGGTGGTACTTGAAGCTCCGCGAGAACACCCGCTGCCCGGACGCATAGAGCGCCGACCCGATCGTGTCGCCCGCAAAGCCCTGCATCGTCTTACCGTGGAACGTGAACGAGAGGGGCTTCCCTCGATCAATCCGCTCCCCTGGACGCTCGGAAAGCCTCACGTCGCCCCGTCTAACGTCTTCTGCGCAGCAGAAGACTTCTCCGGATGCCAGGTCTTCTCGACCTCGTTCGTGTACGTGTGCCGCTCGGCCATGAACCAGTCCTCGCACGTGCGGCAGAACCACCACTCCCGCTGCATCCCCCAGACGTTGCGCCGGAAGTAGATGTACTCGTTCAACTCGCGCACCGTCGGCGTCGAGGTCGGGCGCTTGGTCGTCTCACCGGCGCAGCGAAGCTCCTGCACTTCGCGCGGGCCACAGTTGGGACAGGTGACAAGCATTGACACGGTTTTGGGTACCTCGGTTATTGCGCAAGGCGGGATAGCGTGCTACTAGTGGAAAGAGACTAGCGCGATGCCACGTACCGGTCAACCCTCCACCCGAGATGTCGAAGCGACGGTTCGCGCCGTCGAGATCCTCGACGCCCTCGCGGACGGGGGCGAGCTCGGCACGAGCGAGGTAGCGAGGCGGACGGGGATCAGCCCGAGTACGGTCTCGCGGCAACTCGGAACCCTGACCCGCGTCGGGCTCGTGGAGCACGTCACGGCGACGGGGCGCTACCGGCTCGGCGTGCGAACGCTTTCGTACGCGAACGCCGTGCTCGGTCGCCTCAACCTCCGCGACCTTGCGCGCCCCCACCTCGAGGCGCTCGTACACGAGGTCGGCGAGACGGCGACGTTGTCGATCCCGGGCGAAGCCGACGCGATCACGGTCGACTTCGTCCCGACCGACCGCTACCTCCAGGGCGTCACGCGCCTCGGCCGACCGAGCGTCGGCCATGCCTCGTCGGCCGGCAAGGTGATGCTCGCGTTCGGCGACGTCATCACACCCCGAACAAAGCTCACGGCATTTACGCCGCGCACGATCACTGATCCCGCCGCACTCGCGGCCGAGATCCGCCGTGTGCGCGAGCAAGGCTACGCCGAGGCGATCGAGGAGCGAGAGGTCGGCCTGAGCGCGATCGCAGCACCCGTGTGGGGCGCCGACGCCGAGCTCGCAGCCGTGGTAGCCCTCCAGGGGCCAACGAGCCGATTCGATCGCGAGGCAATCGCTCAAGCCGTTCCACTTCTCGCCGTCTGTGCCGAACGCATCTCCGTCGCACTTGGCTGGCATCCCGCTCTTGGCAATTGAATCCCGCGGTGGACGATTCAGGCTTGACAGCGACCCCCCTGCGAGCGTAGACACGTGGTGACACGATACGCACCGCGGTCGTGGCACCCACACCGTTTCCGATCGTCCACCTGAAAGAGGAGGCCCACGTGGCAACCGATCTCGACCGCTTCGTCGCCGCCGAGGGTCGCGACAAGCTCGTCGCCGACGTCCGACGCCGCATCGACGCCGAGGGAATCACCTACATCTACTACCAGTTCATCTCGGTGACCGGCCGCATCATGGGCAAGGGCGTTCCCGCGCCGCACTGGGAGAGCATGGCTGCGAAGGGATTCCAGCTCGTCTACGGTTCGACGGCAAACCTGTTCACGGATCGTCACGGTGACTACATCGGCTACGGCCCGGAAGCGGCCGAGCTCGTCGGCATCCCCGAACCCGAGACATTCGAGGTGCTCCCCTGGGATAGCAAGGTCGCCCGCGTCTGGTGCACCCTCTTCCGCAACCGGGAGGAGCAGGAGGCTCCAGGGTCCTTCCTGAGCGCCGATTGCCGCGGCAACCTGAAGCGCATCCAGGCCGACTTCGAGGCGGCAACCGGGCTCCACCTGCGCGCAGGCACCGAGCCCGAGATGATGTGGCTGAATATGAAGGAGGACGGGACGCCCGACGTCAGCGGCGTCACGAAACCGTACTGCTACCACATCGACCAATTCAGTCAGCTCCAGCCGATCATCCACAAGGTCGTCGACTACGGACAGGCACTCGGGCTCGACATGATCCAGGGCGATCACGAGGACGCGCCCGGCCAGATCGAGCTCAACTTCAACTACGACCGCGCCGAGCGAACCGCGGACAACCTCTCGACCTACCGCCAGATCTGCAAGCAGGTCGGTCGTGAGCTCAACGTCTTCCCGTGCTTCATGCCGAAGCCGTTCATGGGCGTCTCGGCGAACGGCTGCCACCACAACATCTCCCTCTGGCGGGGCGAGACGAACGCCTTCTTGCCGGAGACGGCCGACCAGCGGCTCCCGAGCCAGGTCGGCCTGTGGGCGATCGGCGGCATTCTCGAGCACCTCGGCGCGCTGACAGCGATCTCATCGCCGACCGTGAACTCGTACCGCCGCCTCTGGGACACGGGCTTCTGGGCGCCGGTCTTCGCCGACTGGGGATTCCAGAATCGCACGACGGCCCTGCGTGTTTCGGCCCCCGGACGATTCGAGTACCGCTCGGTCGACTCGGCGGTGAATCCCTATCTCTCGATGTCCGCCCTGATCATGGCCATGTGGGACGGCATCGACAACAAGATCGACCCGGGCGAGCCGGAGGAGCGGAACATCTACGCTGCAATGGAAGCGGGCAAGGAAGTCAAGAAGATTCCGATGACCTTCGGCGATGCCCTCGACGCACTCGAAGCCGACGAGGTGATCAAGAAGGCGATGCCCGGCGAGATGTACACCGTGTTCATGCACTACAAGCGCGACGAATGGGAGCGCTTCTGCGCCACCGTTACCGATTGGGACGTCGAGGAGTACCTCGACATACTGCCCTGACAACGCAGCAGGGAATCCGCAAGCGGATTCCCTGCGCTCGTCCCGCCTGCGGCGGGCAAATCCCTGAAGCGGCCGGCTATCGCGGCCGGGCGAGGGGCGACCAGCGACACAAGACCAAGACCCAATGGAGCCGAAATGACATGTGTGGGATAGCCGGAATCATCTACAAGGACGGTGAGCATCCGATCGGGTCGGAGATGACCCGGATGCTGCAGTCCATGAAGCACCGCGGCCCGGATTCGACCGGGTACGCGCTCTACGGTCAGCCGTCGGATCTCGTGATCATGCGCTACAAGCTCGCCGACGCGAACACGCCTCGTGATTTCGAGTACGAGGATCGGCTGCGACGGCATCGGTCCGAGGTCGAGCGCCGGCTGGCATCACTCGGCGCGCGCATTCACGCTCTCGCAGAGGAGACGGAGTACGCGTTCAGGGTCACGCTCGAGTATTCGGGCGACCTGAAAAAGCTCGCCGACTTCGTGGAGGACGTGCCCGACGTCGAGGTTCTCTCGCTCGGCCACTCGCTCGAGATCATCAAGGACCTCGGCGATGCAGAGACGGTCGCAGGTGGCTATCACCTGAACGACTTCACGGGAACGCACGCGATCGGCCACGTCCGCATGGCGACCGAGTCCGACGTCGACATCTCGGGGGCGCACCCCTACTGGGCGTATCCCTTCTCTGACATTGCAGTCGTGCACAACGGACAGCTGACGAACTACTTCCAGTGGAAGCGCCGCCTCGAGCGCTCGGGTCATCGCTTCCAGTCCGAGTGCGACTCGGAGATCATCGCGGTCTACCTCGCCCAGCAGATGAGTGACGGCGCCTCTCTCGAGGATGCGATGCGCCAGAGCCTCGAGGAGCTCGACGGCGTCTTCACCTATGTTTGTGTGACGAAGGACGCTCTCGGCGTTGCGAAGGACGAGATGGCCGCGAAGCCGCTCGTGCTCTACGAAGCCGACAACCTCGTGGCGCTTGCGTCCGAGGAGATCGCGATCCGCGCGATCATCGATCACGAGATCGAGACCTACGATCCGTACGAAGGAGAGGTGCTGGTATGGCAGCGGTAGGCGAGCACGCAATCAGCTATGACGCGCGCGGCCTGTCCGAGCCCGACGCGGCCGTACCCAAGGTCTCGGAGATCGACGGAACGTCCGCCGAGTTCGATGCGCACGACCTGTCGACCCGGCAGATCAACCTCGAGCTCCGCTGGCTGATCAACGAGCAGGGCGTGACCGATGTCACGGTACGCAACCCGGGCGCGAAACACTCGCTCGGCGTCGGCCTCCTCACGCGCTGCAAGATCACGTTCGACGGCAGCCTCGGCTATTTTGGCTGCGGTATCATCGACGGCCCCGAGGTTCACATCAAGGGGCGCGTCGGCTGGTCGGCGTGCGAGAACATGATGTCGGGCGTCGTCGTGATCGACAGCAACGCCGGCTCCCTCACGGGTGCAGCGTTTCGCGGCGGCGACCTCGTGATCAAGGGCCGCGTCGGAGCTCGCACGGGCATCGACCAGAAGGGTGGCACGATCCTGATCATGGGCTCGGCCGGCTCGATGAACGGCTTCATGATGCAGCGCGGTCGCCAGATCATTTGCGGCGACGTCGGTCACGGGCTCGGCGACTCGATGTACGACGGCACGATCTACGTCGGCGGCAAGGTGCGGTCCCTCGGGATCGACTGCGTCCCCGGGGAATGGACGGACGCCGACACCGAGTTCATCGAGCGGAAGTTCCGTATCTACGACCTTGGCGCCCCGCCCGAGCTGCAGAAGTTCGTGTGTGGCAAGAAGCTCTACAACTACGACAACCTCGAGCCGTCCGAGCGCAAGCTCGTCTTGTAGGAAAGGACACATGGCAGACGAGACAGCACCGAATCCACAGACCGTCCTCGGGCACAGCCGCATCTTCACCCCCGAGGTGATGAACGACATTCACATGAAGGCCGAACTCGGTCGCTACCGCATGCGTGGCTTCTCGATGTTCAAGCCGATCCCGCACTGGGACGAGCTGATGTTCATGCCGGGCACGTTGACCCGGTTCGTGATCGAGGGGTACCGTGAGAAATGCGTTACGAAGACCGTGCTCGGAGCGCGCTTCGCGAAGAAGCCGATCGAGCTCGACATCCCCGTCTACATCACGGGTATGAGCTTCGGCGCTCTTTCACTCGAGGCGAAGATGGCGCTCGCCAAGGGCGCCTCGATGGCGGGCACGGCAACGTGCTCGGGTGAGGGCGGGATGATCCCGCCGGAGCGCGACTACTCGACGAAGTGGTACTACCAGTGCATCCAGAGCCGGTACGGGTTCAACCCGCACCATCTGATGCTCGCCGACGCGGTCGAGTTCTTCATCGGCCAGGGCTGCAAGGTGGGCCTCGGCGGCCACCTGATGGGGCAGAAGGTGACCGAGCAGGTCGCCGAGATGCGCTCCCTCCCGGCCGGCATCGACCAGCGCTCGCCGGCTCGACACCCCGACTGGCTCGGCCCGGACGACCTCTCGCTCAAGATCCAGGAGATCCGCGAGGCGACCGATTACCAGATCCCGATCCAGCTCAAGCTCGGTGCCTCGCGCGTCTACGACGACGTCCGCATGGCCGCCAAGTGCGGGCCGGACATCATCTACCTGGACGGCGCCGAGGGTGGTACCGGCGCAGGGCCGCACATCGCGACCGAGGAGACCGGGATCCCGCTGATGGCAGCGATCCCCGAGGCCCGGCGCGCGCTCGAGGATGTCGGCCTCGCAGACGAGATCGACCTCGTCGTCGCAGGCGGCATTCGCAACGGCGGCGACATCGCGAAGGCGATCGCCCTCGGCGCGAAGGCTGTCGCGATCGGGCACTCGGCGCTGATGGCTCTCAATTGCAACAAGGAGATCCCCGGCGTCACCGACTACGAGGGCACCGTCGGTGTCCCCGCGGGCAAGTGCTACCACTGCCACACCGGGCGCTGCCCGGTGGGCGTCGCAACGCAGGATCCGGAGCTTCGTAAGCGTCTCGTCGTCGAGGACGCGGCCGAGCGGGTCTACAACTTCCTGCACACGCTGACGCTCGAGGTGCAGATGCTCGCGCGTGCGTGCGGCAAGACGAACGTTCACTCGCTCGAGCCGGAGGACCTGTGTGCCCTCACGGTCGAGGCGGCTGCGATGGCGAAGGTGCCTCTCGCCGGCACGGGCTGGATTCCCGGCGTCAGCGAGGAGCGAACGCTCGCGAAGATCGAGCGGATGCTGGAGCGGCATCTCGAGAACCCGATCGACTACCTACCGAGCGCGGCGGAGGTGATGTCCGGTGAGTGAGATGGCCTACTCGGAACCGGAGAAGATCCAGTCCATCGATGCCGAGTTCCTCGCCGGGCACCGCTTCCCCTACCAGGAGGACATCTCTCTGGTCGAGAGCGTCGATCTCGACGCATCGACACCGGGCGATGACATCAACTGGCTCGAAGACATCGAGCTCCTCGAGGAGAACGGCACGCCCGCGGTGTTCGATCGCTACTCGAACTCGTTCATCAAGATCTACTTCCCGATCCCCGAGGGAAGGGAGAACGAGATCGCCCGCAAGGTGCTGATGACGCACCTGCAGACCGGAAACTCCTACGGGATCCTGCTGAAGGAGAAGCACTGCAAGTTCCCTCAGCCGGAGCTCGGTCCGTGGGTGGCGAACTCGAAGATCGTCGGGACCAACTGGAAGCCTTCTGTCCTCGAGGGCTGGGAAGCTCCGATGCACTAGCCAAGGGCGACGCATGGGAGTTCTCTTCGGCCTGGGTGCGGCCGTCACCTGGGGGTCGGCCGACTATGTCGCCGCAATCGCCGGCCGCCGAATCGGTTCACATCGCGTCGTGCTGGGCTTTCACGTCGTCGCGACGTTCCTCCTGGCGCTCCTCGTTCTCGGGACGGGGTCATTGGAGGGCGTGAGCGCCGCCGACGTCGGCTTCTTCGTTCTCGTGGGCGCGATCGGGTGGACCGGGTATGCGTGCTTCTACCGGGCGCTCGCGATCGGGCCGATCTCCGTCCTCAGCCCGATCGTGTCCGGGTACGCGATGGTGACGCTCCTCCTCGCGATCATCCTCCTCGACGAGCGGCTCGGAGTGGCGGCGGCGTGCGCCGTCGTGGTCTCCGTCTTCGGCATCGTGCTCGCCTCGTCAGGGCTACGACACATCTTCCGGGTCGAACGAGTCGACGCGCACGGGCTCCTGTTCGCGCTCGCCGCGATGGTTCTGATCGGCGCCTTCGTCCTGGGGGTGTCGGTGAAAGCGGACGACCTCGGCTGGCTCGCCCCCGTCTTTCTCGCCCGGCTCTTTTCCACGGTCTTCGTCTTCGCCTCGCTGATCAAGGGCGGTGGCTGGCGTTTTCCCGACCGCTCACCACGCGTCCTCTGGGCGGTCGTCGCGCTCGCACTGCTCGACACGGCCGGGTACATCTCCTTCAACCTCGGCACGGAGCACTCCGACACGGCGATCGTCGCCGCCGCTTCGGCGCCGTACGCCGTGATTCCGGTGATTGCCGGTGTGATGTTCTTCCACGAACGCCCGACGCCCACCGAGTGGGTGGGCGTCGGGTTCGTGATCGCAGGGCTCGTTCTGCTCGGGCTCGCGGTCGGGTAGCGCCCCCGCGACCTACGCGCGCGGGCGGGCCTTCTCGGGGTCGTAGACCGGCAGCGTCGCCACCGTCGCTGCGGCCGTTCCATCACCGACGGCCACATCGACCCGCTCACCGACCGTGGCGCAGCCGGTCTCGAGGACGGCCATCCCGATCACCTTGCCGAGCGTCGGGCTCTCGCACGGGCTCGTGAGAGTGCCGACCGGAGCACCGTCCTTC
>JBKJVI010000152.1:0-56464 GCA_046590225.1 Gaiella sp.
GATCAGCGGCTCGAGGAACTTGATCGCCTGCTCGCAGCCGTCCTCCTCGCTCATGACCGGATCCTCGTGCTCGAACGAGAGCACGTAGTCGTACCCGACCTCGAGGAGCGCTGTGATGACGCGGCGCCATTCGACGTCGCCCCAGCCCGGCACCCGGTAGCGGGCGGCACGATCCTTGCGCTGCCAGGAGCCCGTCCCGAGGACGCCGTCGATATGGAGAATGTCTTTCTGTAGCTCCCAGTCTTTGGCGTGGACGTGAAGGATGCGGTCGCCGAACTCCTTGATGAACACGACGGGGTCGATCATCTGCCAGACAAGATGGGATGGGTCGAAGTTGAAGCCCCAGTCGTCACGATCAAGCCGCTTGATTGCCTCGCGCGCCGTGTAGACGTTGTAGGCGATCTCGGTCGGGTGCACCTCATGTGCGAACTTGACGCCGAGCTCCTTGAAGCGGTCGAGGATCGGGTTCCAGCGCTCGACGAAGAGATCCCAGCCCTTTTCGTAGATGTCGAGACGCTGAGGCGGCCAGATGTACCAACTCTCCCAGACCGTCGAGCCGAAAAAGCCGGTGACGACCGGAATCTCGAGGTCCGACGCCACCTCGGCGGTGCGGATGATGTGCTCGGTGCCGGATCTGACCATCTCCTCCTTGTCCGACGTCCCCGCCCACTCGTCGAGGGAGCTGTCGGAGAACGGCAGCACCATCTGCGACGAGAGGTGATTCGCGAGCGCCGAGACCTCGATGCCGTGCGCCGAGAGCATCTTCTTGAGCTCACGTCCGTAGGCCGGGTCGCCGGCGGCGCGGTCGGTGTCGAAGTGGTTCGACCCGCGCCACGCGGCGAGCTCGAACATCTCGTAGCCGAGGCCCGAGGCGTACTCCGCAACCTCCTCCAGCGGCTTGTCGTTGAAAACGACCGTGAGCAGGCCGATCTTCATGCTGTCTCCCTTCCGTTCGTTGAGTACGCGCCCGCGGCTCCGAGCCGCGGATCCATGACGACTTTGATTCCCTTGCCGGCCCGGAGGTCGGCGAAGACACGCTCGAAGGCACCGAGCGGCACGACCTCACTGACGAGCGGCTCCAGGTCGATCGCCTTCTCCTCGATCAGCCTCATCGCCCGGCGCCACGAACGAGGAGTCGACGCGAAGCCAGATGTGATCACGAGCTCCTTCTCAAAGAGCCGATCGAGGGGCACCTCGACGTCGCGGCCGAACACCCCGATCTGGATGTACCGAGCACCGCGTGCGGCCGCCTCGAACGCCGTTCGAGCTCCTCCGGCGGCACCCGAGCACTCGATCACGACACTCGCCGACTGTGGCTCGGCCTTCGTTCCCGTCGCGAATCCGAGCTCGCGCGCTGCTTCGAGCCGCGCAACGTCGGAGGCCAGGCCGACGACGGTCACTTCGGCGCCGTGGGCGCGCGCGACCTGGGCGGCAAGGAGCCCCACGGGGCCGGGACCGATCACGAGGACGCGGTCGCCGGCGGCGACAAGCGGTGGATCGCAGAGACAATGACAGACACATGCGAGCGGCTCCGCGAGCGACGCGGCGTGATCGCCGAGCCAGTCGGGGACGGGATGCACGTTCTGGACGGGCACGATCAGAAACGGAGCAAATGCGCCGTCGGCAAAGGAGCCAATCGAGCGACGCTCGGGGCAGAGATTCGGCCGGCCATCGCGACACCACGCACAGACGTGGCAGGTGGAGTAGTACGTCTCCGAAACGACCCGGGCACCCACCCAGGTCGGACTCACGTCCGCACCGACGACGTCGATACGGCCGCACACCTCGTGCCCCATCGTGACGGGAGGGGCGCTGCTGAACTCGTCCGCCTCGATGTGGAGGTCGGTGCCGCAGATGCCGGCTCCGAGGACCTCGAGGCGCACCTCAGAAGGGCCGGGCTCGCGCTCCGGCCGTTCGGAGAGGCCGACGTTGCCGGCTCCGGCGCGCAGCTTGGTCACTCCGATCATGGCGCGAGACGACCCGAGTCGACGCCGTCGATGACCTCCAGTACGACCACGCAACTCCCTCCCGCTAGACGGCCGATTCCGACTCTAGCCCAGTCAACTCAATAGTGCAAATAAGAGCCGATCGTGCAAATAGTGACCGATCTGCTCAGCCTGACGCCTCGCTCCCGACGACGACGACATAGAGCGCAGTGAGCTCGTCAGGACCTACGGGAACGGGGTTCGTCGGGATGTTGCGACTCTTCATCGCATCCTCGACGAGTTGAGGGATGTCGACCTTCGCGGGATCGACGCCCCACTCGCGGAGCGTCGCGGGGATACCGATGTCGGCGCAGAGCGTGCGCACGGCCCGCACCCCGAGATCCGCCGCGGCGTCCGCGGAAAGCCCGGTCACGTCCTCTCCGAGCGCCTCGGCGATCTCACCGAGCTTCTCCACGCATCCGGCGCGAATCGCATCCAGGCCGGCCGGAAGGAAGATACCGTTGGCCACCCCGTGCGGGACGTGATGGCGCGCCGTCACCGGAGTCGACGCCGCATGGACGATCGCGTTCCCGTTGATGTTGAACGCGATACCGGCCATCATGCTCGCGAGCGTCACCTGCGCGACGGCCTCTGGTTCGCGGTCGGAGACCGCAGTGCGCAGATTGTCGCCGATCATCCGAATCGCTGCGATGTTGAGCGCGTCGAGCACCGGGTCGGAGCCACGGTTGACGTACGACTCGACCGCATGAGCGAGGGCGTCGATTCCCGTCGAGGCGATCACCCCGGCCGGCGCTGACGAAACGAGGTCGGGGTCCACGAGACCGACGTCCGGCGCGATGTGAGGAGACACGACAACGAGCTTGAAGTCGAGATCGGGATCCGTGATCACGGCCACGGACGTGACCTCCGAGCCCGTGCCGCATGTCGTCGGCAAGCAGACGAGAGGCGGCACGCGTCGCTGTACGAGACCGGCTCCCCGATAGTCGCCGATCCGACCTCCATTTCTCACGATGATGCCGACGCCCTTCGCGCAGTCCATGGAGCTGCCACCGCCCAGTCCCACGATCCCATCGCAACCGGATTCCTCGTACAGCTCAGCCGCCGCATGCACGTTCGTCGTCGTCGGGTTCGGCTCGGTGTCCGTATAGGTCGCGAGGCCGATACCCGAGGCCTCGATCCACGAGCCGACGAGCGCGACAGAACCCGCCGCCACGAGGCCTGGATCCGAGATCAACAGCGCTCGAGTGACCCCAAGGCCGGTGAGGTGCTCACCGATCTCTTGCGCCGCCCCCCGTCCATATCGGAGCGACGTCGTGCAGGCAAACCGATGAACGCCGTCCCAGGACATCGAGCCGTCGCTACTCCTCACCGAGCGCGTAGAGGCCGAGCACGAACTCCTTGTTGCGCTTGATGATCGCCACAACGGCTGCCTCGGCAGCGGCGGCATCACGGGACTCGACCGCTTCGCACAGGTGCTGGTGCGACTCCACGCTGACCCGAAGGCTGCCGAAGCGCCGAATCGCCGCCTCGGCACCGAGCTCCATGTCGTCACGTAGGAGATCGCGAATGTCACTCATGGCCTGCAGGAGGTACCGGTTGTTCGCCGCAGCGGCGAGCGCGAGATGGAAGTCGACGTCGGCGTCCGGGTACAGCGCCGGGCTTGCAGAGGCGTCACGCATTCGCTCGACGGCATCCCACAGGGCGGCGATCTGCTCGTCCGAGGCCCGTTCCGCCGCAAGGCGCGCGAGCTGCGCCTCGATCATCTCGCGGGCCTCGACGAGCTCCTCGACCTCGGCCCGGAGCAGCGGTCGCCCCGGGCGGGCTTGAACCGGCAGATCGACCGCAACGAAAGTCCCTCGCCCCGCGCGCGTCGTGATCAGGCCGTCGCTCACGAGCATGCTGATCGCCTCCCGAATCGTGCTCAGGCTGACATCGAACTGGGTCGCAAGCCCGCGGTGCCCGGGCAGCTGCTCACCCGCGGGAAGATCGCCCGTCTCGATTTGCCGCCGAAGCTGCACGGCGATACCGGCAGGGAGAGTCTCGCGCGCGACTCTCACGCGCGCTACAACCCCTCGAAACCGGTCTGCTGTTCGGAACGGAGCACACGTGGAACCTACACCTTTGCCCCGACTCGGTCAACAGCGACCGGCACTCGGGGTCAGGTCAGGGCCCGACACGACCAGCTGCCTCGTCGAGCAACTCGATGATCGCCCCGTGGTCATACACGCATCCGCCCCAGAGACCTCCACTCGCCGACTGCAGCCTGGCCCAGAGAGCCGTATCAGCCGGCAAGCGCTCGTCGGGCGCAATGTCATCCCTGATCGAACGCGATGCGAGTACGCGAGCGGCCTCGTCGGCCGTCCACCGTTCTTCACCGCTGCCCACGAGGTCGACCGACGCCACGAGCTGCTCCCGGTCGACAACGACGCTGATCACATCGCCGTCCAGGAGGCGGCCGATCGGTCCACCCTCGAGCGCCTCCGGGCTGACGTGCCCGATGCACGCACCGGTCGACACGCCCGAAAAGCGGGCATCCGTGATCAGCGCGACGTGGCGCCCGAATGGCAGGAACTTCAGCGCCAGGGTGACCTGAGCGGTCTCCTCCATCCCCGACCCGAGCGGCCCTCGGCCCGCGATGACCATGACATCGCCTGGTTCGATCGGTGCTCCTTCTGACCCCTTGATGGCGGCAATGGCGGCTCGTTCGCTCGTGAACACACGAGCCGGGCCGATGAGCCGATACACCCCGTCCTCATCGAGCGCTCTCGGGTCGATGGCGGTGCTCTTGATCACGCTCCCACCGGGCGCGAGGTTACCCTCCGGGAAACACACCGTCGAGGTCATCCCTTTGGCGCCGGCTCGCTTCGGAGGACAGACGACGTCATCCGGGTCGACGCCGTCCGCCTCGAGAAGGCGGGCTCGCAGCTTCGCGCGCCGTTCGCTGCCCTCCCACTCGTCGAGAACCTCGTCCCACGTCTGCCCCGTGATCGTGACGGCGTCGCAATGGAGGAGCCCACGGCGACGAAGGTGCAGCATCACCTCGGGCACACCGCCGGCCAGGAAGACGCGAACAGTCACATGGTTTGCAGGCCCGTTGGGCAACGCATCGACGAGACGAGGCACGGCTCGGTTGATCGTGCGCCAGTCCTCGACCGTCGGTCGGCGCAGGCCGGCGGAGTACGCGATCGCCGGAATATGGAGCAGGAGATTCGTGGAGCCACCGAACGCCGCATGGACGAGCATCGCGTTCTCGACGGCCTTGTCCGTCAACACCGTTTCAAGCGTGCGCCCGGACTGGCATTGGTCGTGGACGGCGCCGGCCGTTCGCCGAGCTACATCGAGCCAGATCGGCTGGCCCGAGGGGGCGAGCGCGGCGTGCGAGACGGTGAGGCCGAGCCCCTCTGCGACCACCTGGGAGGTGGCTGCGGTGCCGAGGAACTGGCACCCGCCACCCGGCGTTGCGCAGGCGTGGCATCCGAGGTCGGCCGCCTCGTCGAGTGTCACGAGTTGATGAGCGAATCTCGCTCCGAGCGTCTGGACAGCACCTGCATCCTCGCCGCGTCGAGGCGGCAGCGTCACCCCGCCGGGAATGACAGCTCCCGCGAGCTCTCGGAACGAGGCGACCGCCATCATCATCGCGGGGAGACCCTTGTCACACGTTCCAACGCCGATCACACCCCGACGATTCGGCAGACTTCGCACGAGCCTGCGCAGAACGAGCGCCGCGTCGTTCCGGTACGGAAGCGAGTCGAACATCCCGGTCGTCCCCTGCGTACGACCATCGCACGGGTCCGACACGTGGGCTGCGAAGGGCAACCCACCGAGACGGTCGAGCTCCTCAGCAGCCTCGCGAACGAGCAGCCCGACCTCCCAGTGGCCAGTGTGGTAGCCAAGAGCAAGAGGCGTTCCATCGTCGGCGCGCAGACCGCCAAGCGTCGAGAGGATCAAGTACTCGTCGCGACGAACCTTGGACGCCTCCCACCCCATCCCAGCGTTCTGCGACAGTCCGAACACGTCGCCGGACGGGCGCTCCCTCAGGAACGAGTCCGTCAGCGGCAGGACCCCTTCGGGCCCCACAGCCGTCGTCTCGACATCGAAGAAATCTGGATCGGTCATCCGCGAGATCCCGACGATCAGTTGTAGCGGCCGTACTCGCGAACGGTCTCGCTCATGATCTCGATCAGACCTGGCTTGGCGTCGAAGATCTGACCGGTCGAACGGAGAGCGTATCCGCCGCCCTCCATCGCAGCATCGAGGCAGCGTCGTACTTCCGCCCTGACGGCATCCGCGTCTTCCTCGTACAGAAGATGCTCGTTGAAGCCGCCGAAGAGACACACGCGATCCCCGACTCGTCGCTTTGCATCCGCGAGGTCGACGTCGCCGGAAGATCGACTCGACGTGAGTGTCTCGATCGCGTCAGGGCCGGTATCAGCGATGTCCTCGAGCAGGAGCGTCGCACGACCGCAGTTGTGGAAGCTGACGAGGTAGCCGGCGTCGTGCGCCGCCGCGACACACTCCTCCTCGTATGGCTTCATGAACTCGACGAAGTGATCACGTGCAACACCGACTCCTGTCCACGTCTCGTTCATGGAGATCGAGTGGATCCCGGTCTCCCCGAGCCTCCGATAGAAGCCCTTGAGCCAGTCCGTGCAGACGCGCATCAGTTCGTGCACGAACGCCGGCCGATCGTAGATGTCCATCGAGAGGTCGACGAGGCCGCGTACCTCGGCGGCCATGTCCCACGGGCCGATGACGTGATGCAGCCACCACGCTTCATCGCCCACCTTCTCGACCATCCCCGTGAGCACCGACATGTCGTAGAGGTCGGCTGCCGGAAAGTGGCGCAGAGCCGGAAGCTGCGCTTCGGGCTCGTCGCCCCGAAGGAGGAAGTCATGGCATGACGTGCCGAACCCGTCCTCCGTGCGATACGAGTAGTCGAGATTGCCGTCAGGGGTGCGGATCTGGTGAGCGTGCTCGCGCCATCCTTCCCCCTGCCCTGACACCTCGAAGGTCTCAACCCACGTTTCGGTCTCGAACGGGCGCGGAAAGAGCATCCGGGGCCAGATCTCGTGCTCGCCGATGTGCTGGCTGTAGGTCGTGATCATCGGGTCGAGGCCGAGATCCTGCTGCATCTTGACGATCGATCCCATCGGGTCGTCGATCCACCAGTGGAGCATGTCGGTCGTCGTCTTGTCCGCCGGTCGAAGCTTCTTGATGAGTGGAAGCCCCAGCCAGCAGTGGACGGGGACGCGATCCGGTGTCCCTCGTTGGAATGCGATGCGGGTGCGCTCGGCTGTCTTCACGGTCGGTCTCCTTTTTGGTGGGGCGTGTGATCAAGCATGCCAAGCTGCAGCGCCTGACGTCCGATCAGGTGAATCATTGGGGTTGACACCGGCCCGACTCGATCCGAAGCGCGGCCATCATGTCCGAAAAGACGCGGGTTGCCTCGTGGCAGTCTCGCTCCCTGATCGCCTCGACCAGCTGCGCGTGGGACTCGACCAATGCCTCGATTCGCCCCTCGGCCATTGCCCTCGAAGCGAAGCCGATCATCATCTCCCGCATCGCCGGATGAAAAGCTGCAAGCCGGGCTGCGAGGAGCGCGTTGTCGGCGGCACGTGAGAGAGTGAGGTGGAGAGCGAAATCGAACTCGGCGAAGGCAACGGGCTCCGTCTGCGACTGGCGCATGCCAAGGACGAGTGAACGGAGTCGCGCCACGTCGACTTCGCTCCGCCGAAGTGCCGCGAATCGGACGATGGCAACCTCTATCACCTGACGCGCTTCGATCACCTCGATCGCATCGATTGCCTCGCTCATCCGCCGACGGCCGTCGGAATCGAGAACCGCCCCGAATCTCACGTCTTCGCGCGATTCGAGTGGAATGCTATTAGTCCCACTATTCGACACCTGATTCGAATGCTACCGCATAGATGAGGAGATGTCACTTGACGTCATATCCGATTGGTGCCACAATACGGTACCAATGGAGAAACTAGAGACCGCCGTTGAGGACGGGTCCCAGTCGATCGATCGCGCCGCACGGATCCTCGTCCGCCTCGTCGAGAGCGACGATGTCGTGACCCTCGCGAGCGTCATGGAGGACACACGCCTACCCAAGTCAACGGCCGCTCGTCTCCTCCGCGCCCTCGAGCGAAACGGCCTCGCGCAGCGCCGACGCGGTGGCGGCTTCCGGCCCGGCCCCGTGCTCGTCGAGTATGCGCGACGCGACTCGAGTGTCGGCGACTTGGCCGCGCTGGCCTGGCCGTTCCTCGAGCGACTGGGTCAGACGACGGGCGAAACGACGAACGTGGCCATCCCGACACCGGGCGGCGTCGCGCGCGTGGCCCAGGTCAACAGCAACCACCCGCTCGGCGCGGGGAACTGGATCGGCAGCAGAATCCCGATCCACGCGTCTTCGATGGGAAAGGTGTTCATGGCGTTCGGCGCCGCCCAGCCGCCGTTCGGCCGTCCCGCGAAGCTCGGGCCGAACACGATCACGGACATGGCCGACCTGCTCGTCGAGCTCGAGCGGGTGAGGGCCCTCGGCTACGCGACGACGTGGGAGGAGCTCGAAGCAGGCCTCTGCTCGACGGCTGCGCCGGTACGCGGATCACGGGGGGCGGTCATCGCTGCCATCTCGGTATCCGCCCCGACCGTTCGTACATCGCGTGAGCGGCTTGCCGAGCTCGCCGCGCAGGTCGTCCTCGAGGCGAACGCGCTCTCGGATGCAATCAACCACTACCCAGGAGAACGAGGAGCATGACAAACGAAGAGATCCTGCAGCAGATCTACGACGAGACACTCGTCGGCAACAAGCCCGCGGTCGTCGAACTGACCACCCGCGGGATCGAAGCGAAGATGGATCCGAACACGCTCCTCTTCGAAGCCTTGATTCCGGCTCTCGAGGAGGTGGGAGCGCGATTCGAGCGTGGCGACTTCTTCGTCCCGGAGATGCTGATCTCGGGTCGGGCGATGACGGGTGCGCTCGAGCTCCTCCGCCCCCTGCTCGTCGACTCGGGGACGGCGAAGGTCGGCACCTTCCTGATGGGCACCGTGCAGGGTGACGTGCACGACATCGGCAAGAACCTCGTCAACATCATGCTCGAGGGAGCCGGCTTCGACGTA
The DNA here is from genome assembly GCA_046590225.1 of Gaiella sp. Classification (GTDB taxonomy): domain Bacteria; phylum Actinomycetota; class Thermoleophilia; order Gaiellales; family Gaiellaceae; genus Gaiella. The sequence goes on from JBKJVI010000152.1 coordinate 9,069, forward strand.
ATCGACATCGGCGTGCAAGTGCGGCCCGAGACGTTCATCGCGGCGATCGAGGAGCACAAGCCCGACGTCGTTGGGTTCTCCGCCTTCCTGACGACCACGATGCCGATGTTCAAGGCGAACATCGAGGCGATCGAGAGAGCCGGGCTGCGCGACGACGTGATCATCATGGTCGGTGGCGCCCCTGTGACCCAGGAGTACGCGGATGTCGTCGGCGCCGACGGCTACGCAGCCGACGCTTCCAGCGCAACCAAGCGCGCCAAGGAGCTGCTGCAGCAGCGCCGGGCAATGGTCTCGGTCTGAATCGGCCGCGAAAAACCGGCAAGACACCATTCAACCAAGGAGGCAGAAGCTCGCATGCACACCGTCCTCAGCTCACGAACTCGAGAGGTCCGGATCGGGCCGGATCAGCCGTTCTGCATCATCGGTGAGCGCATCAACCCGACAGGACGGAAGGCGTTCGCGGCGGCCTTGCGAGAAGGCGACCTCTCGGAGATCCTGAAAGATGTCGAGGATCAGGTGGCGGGAGGCGCACACGTCCTCGACGTCAACATGGGCGTTCCCTTGACGGACGAGGCAGATCTCCTTGCCCGCGCCGTCACACTCGTGCAAGAGCACTCGGACCTCCCGGTCTGTATCGACTCTTCCGTCGTCGAGGCCCTCGAGGCCGGACTTGCCGCCTACGAGGGCAAGGCACTCGTGAACTCTGTGACGTGCGAGGAGGATCGTCTCGATCGTGTGCTGCCCATGGTGAAGGAGCACAGTGCAGCGATCATCTGCCTCGTGAACGACGAGACGGGCATTCCACAAACGGCCGACGAGCGTCTCGACGTCTGTGCTCGGCTCGTCGACATCGTGCACGGCCGGTACGAGATCCCGCTCGAGGACATCGTCATCGACCCACTCGCGATGACGGTTGGAGCAGACCCGCAGGCTGTCCTCGTCACGCTCGAGACGATCAGCCGCATCCGCGACACCTATGGGCTCAACATGACGCTCGGCGCCTCGAACACTTCCTTTGGCCTCCCCGGCCGCCATGCCCTGAACGCTGCCTTTCTCGTCGCAGCGTCGTACGCGGGCCTCACGAGCGCGATCATGGATGCTCGCACCGTCCAGACGGTGGACGCGTGCCGTGCCGCTGACCTGCTTCTTGGCCGTGATGAGTGGGGAACCGAGTGGATCGCCGCGCACCGCCGCACACTGGCCGCCACGGCGTGACGATCGTGGCGGAGCCGAACCACGAGGACAGCAGCGCACCCGAGCCCCCGGCGAGGGTGGCGTTGCGGTTCGAGCCGTCGGGCACGGCGGTGCGCGTTCCCCCCGGCGTTACCGTGTTCGATGCGGCTTCCTGGAATGGCATCGCAATCGACTCCACGTGCGGGGGGCATGGGACCTGCAAGAAGTGTCGTGTTCGGATAGCCCACGGATCGGTGCCGATCTCGAAGCTCGACGTGCGCGCCTTCGATCACGGCGACCTCGAGCAGGGTTGGCGACTAGCGTGCCGGGCCGAGGCGCGCGGCGACCTGATCATCGACGTGCCACCTCTCGTAACCCGCCCGAAGGCCGCAACGGTCGGCGTCGGACGACAGGTGATCCTCCGCCCCGCCGTACAGAAGCGGTACGTGGAGCTCGAACTGCCGACCCTCCAGGATCAGCGCACAGATCTGGAGCGACTGTTCGACGCGGTCGACGACCTCGAGCTGCGTGTCGAGACCGGCGTCCTGCGGCGCCTGCCACGGACTCTGCGCGACTCGGACTTCCGGGTCACGTGCGTGATTGTCGACGATCTCCTGATCGATGTGGAGCCGGGCGACACGAGCGAGCGGCTGCACGGAATCGCGTTCGATCTCGGTACGACGACGGTCGTCGCGACGCTCCTCGACCTCGTCACGGGAACCCCGGTTGCAGTTCGATCGATGCTCAATAAACAGCAACCGTTCGGAGCCGATGTCATCTCGCGCATCTCGGCGACGATGCTCGACCGCGATGCACTGGAGCGGCTGCGCGTTCTCGCCTGCGCGACGCTCCAGGAGCTCGTCGACGAGGTGTGCGAGCAGGGCGAGGTCGATCACGAAGACGTGTACGAGATTGCGCTCGCGGGCAATGCGACGATGACCCAGCTCGCCCTCGGGATCGACCCTGAACCGATCGGAGTCGCACCGTTCATCATGGTCGCGCCCTCGTACCCGGACATGCCGGCCACCGAGCTGGGACTGCGCCTCCACCCCCGGGCACGCGCGACGATCTTTCCCGCACTCGGGGCCTATGTCGGCGGCGACATCGTCGCAGGCCTTCTTGCGACCGGAATGACGCGCGACAAGCGGCTGCGACTGTTCATCGACGTCGGCACGAACTGCGAGATCGCGCTCGGCTCCGCCGAACGCCTCGTGTGCACGGCTGCGCCTGCAGGCCCCGCGTTCGAGGCCGCTCAGATCCGATGCGGGATGCGAGCCGCCGATGGCGCGATCGAGGTCGTCAGGATCCGGGACGACACGATCGAGTTGGACGTGATCGCAGACGTCGAGCCGCTCGGGATGTGCGGCTCCGGTCTCGTCGACGCAGTGGCTGAGCTCGTCGTTGCGGGCCTGCTCGACCTCTCAGGGAGATTCGTCCCGAACGAACGAGCTGCCGAGATTGCCCCGGCGCTGTCACGTCGCCTCGTCGCCCGCCAGGACGGCGAGCGCATCTTCGTGCTGCACTGGCAAGGAGAGGAGGGTGATATCGACAATGCCGTCTACCTTTCCCAGCGCGACGTTCGGGAGCTGCAGTTTGCGAAGGCTTCGATTGCGACCGGGTGGAGCCTGCTCGTCGAGGAGCTCGGCATCGATGTCTCCGAGATTCAGCAGGTGCTGCTCGCCGGATCGTTTGGCTCGTATCTCTCCCCGGCAAGCGCTGTCCGGATCGGCCTCGTGCCGCGGCTCGCGCTCCCCCGGATCGTGTCGGCCGGCAATGTCGCCGGCGAAGGAGCGAAGATGGCTCTCCTCTCGGTGCAGGAGAGACACGCGGCAACGGCGATGTTCGACGAGGTCGAGTACGTCGAGCTCTCCGACCGCGAGGACTTCAACGACCGCTTCGTGGAGGAGCTCGCGTTTCCGGTGGCCCAATGAGCGCCAATCTGACCGTGATCTCCTGGCGCGATATCCCCGCGCAGGTCACTGCAAAAGGCGAGACAGGGAGCGCACGGGTGCAGCTCTCCGATCGGTTCCAGAAAGCGATCGACGCTGCCGCGATGAAGGCAGGGCTGGTCGAGATGGAGCTCTACCTCGAGGAGTGGCACCAGACGACGCGCCCCTGCGCCGACGACCTCGAGGCGGAGGTTGCGTCCGAGGCAGCGCGGCTGGAAGCCGCCTACACGCGAGAGATCCTGCTGCGTCTCAGCCGGTCGGGCGGGCGCGACGACTGATGAAAGGCCGGCTCAGCCTGGAAGGAGAGCCGAAGGAAAGGAGCAGTCAGGCCGAAGCGCTGAGTCTGTTCTCCAGACCCGCAAGCGCCTTGCGTGCGAGCGACCGGAACGTGCCGCCCAGAAACGGCTCCGCGACACGCAAGACGCCCTTCAACGTGAAGTCTGCGCTGTAGGTGATGCGCGTGCCTCCGTCGGCGGCACTCTCGAACTCGATCGTGTCGAGCGACGCCGCCTTCTCCCCCACGCCGTCGAGAACGATGCGACGGTTGTCCTCGAACCCCGTCACCGTGTAGGTGAACGGCATCGTCTTGCCCCGGAACTCTGCCTGCACCTCGTAGACCGTTCCGATCCCGCCGTCTCCCGAGATCTTCTGGGACTCGTGGATGCCCGGATCCCACTCGGCGACGGTCGTGAAGTCAGCGACATAGGCAAAAGACTCCTCCACGGAGCGTGGCACCTCAATCACCTCTGTCACGACCATGAAGCGATCCTACCCGGCTAGAAGATCTCCGGGCACCACGGCTTCACGTCGACGCCGTAGAGCGCATCCGCTCGCACGAGGCCGCCGCGTGCGACCTCCTCGACACGGTCGGCGCGCGCGAGCTCCGCGAAGGTGAACCCGCCGATGTACGCCGAAGCGAGCGCTTGCACGTCGAGGCGCACATCCGCGCGCCGCTTCGACCGTTTGGCGACGCCGTCCTCGACCGTCCAGGTTCCGACGTTGTCCGCAAAGATCGGGTCGGAGGCGACGTCGAACGTGACCCGGCCGTCGCCTGTCACGGCGCGCGCAGAGAGCGCAGCACCGACGTCGACGAGCCGGAGCCACAGGCCGTCGACGACGCTCCAATGCAGGCGATTCGGCCGTTGCACCAGCAGGAACAGAGGATGATCGACGCTCAGAAGCTGGCAGTGGATCTCCGCGACCCAGTCGATCCCGAGGAGATACCGCCAGAGCTCCCGCGTGGCGGCTGGGGTGGCGCCGATCGCCTCGAGGACAGTGACCTGGCTCGCGTTATGGACGTCATCCCATTCGAGCTTGATCCGGTAGAGCGCGTAGCCGACCGGGCGGCCGTCGATCTCGAGCAGCAGTCGGTTGAGCTCGCCGCTGCCGCGCCGCCGCTCAGGCCGGTCATCGAGCCTCTTCACATCCCACCACGCCTCCGAGCGGGAGATAAACCCGGGCGAGCGCCGCCGCACGCGGTCATAGATCCGCGGGAACACGTTCGCCGCTTCCTCGTGATCGACGAGACGCACGGTGCCCGTTTTTCCGGGCAGATCGGAACGCAACTCTGCATGCCCGCGGGTCGCCTTGATCATCGCGTCCTGTGACGCCATCCCATACCCGAAGCGCCCGTAGATCGTCTCCTCCGACGCCCACAGGGCAGCGAGTGGCTCGCCACGCTCGCGCACGTCGGCGAGCTGTGCGCGCATCATCCGGTCGAGGAGGCCGCGGCGGCGGTGCGTCGGCAAGACACCCACGACCGTCACGCCTGCACACGACACCGGGCCACCCGGCACGGTCAGCTCGAGCGGTACGACGCCGGCTCCACCGACGATCGCAGCCCCGTCAAAGGCGGCGTGCATCCGCTCGAAGGGGAGAATGCGCGCGAAGTTGACGAGGCTGTCGTCGCTCGAAAACGCGCCGCCGAAGTAGTGGCCGATCGCGCCGACTGCGCTCGCGAACTCGGCCTGGTCACGGGTTGTTCGAATGCGAATCGCCATGAGTGGTCTAGATCTTCTCGAGCGGAGCATATTCGAGCATCAGCTTCCGCTCGCTCTGATCCTTCGCAAACCGCACCGTGACGAGCCCCCCCGGCTCGATCCGGGTCACGACACCTTCGCCGAGCGAACCGTGCCTGACCGAATCACCGGTCTGCAACGCCGGAATGTCGCTCGGCTCACGGGTGGGCACAGACGGCGTCTGACCGCGTGCGCCGTAGCTCGACCACGACGAGGGGCGCAATCGCTCGCGCTCCACGTCTGCGGGAAGCTCGTCGAGGAACCGCGACGGCAGGTTGTACTCACGCCGGCCGTAGAGCGACCGGGCCATCGCGTGCGTCAGCGCCAGCTTCTCCATGGCGCGGGTCATTCCGACGTAGGCGAGGCGTCGTTCCTCCTCGATCTCGTTGTCCTCGATCGAGCGGGAGTGCGGGAAGATGCCGTCCTCCATCCCGATCAGGAAGACGCCGCGGTACTCGAGCCCCTTGGCGTTATGGATCGTCATCAGCGTCACGAGCGATTGCTCACCGGCGAGGCCGTCCTGGTCGGAGACGAGCGAGATCTCCTGGAGGAAGGTCGAGAGCGTCGGCTCCTCGTGCTCCGCGCGGTACTCCTGGGCGACGCCGACGAGCTCCTCGAGGTTCTCGATCCGGCCGCGCGCCTCGATCGTCCGCTCGGCCTCGAGAAACTCGATCGTGCCGCTGCGCTGGAGAACCGTCTCCATCAGCTCGTCGATCTGGAGCTCCTGCGCCGCCGACTGGAGCGACTGCATCATCGTGTGGAAGCCGCGGACGGCCTTAACCGCGGCCGTCCCGAGTCCTGCCGCCTCCGGGTCGGCCATCGCCTCGAACAGCGTCACGCCCAACACGTCGGCATGCGTGACGAGCCGCTGCAGGGAAGTGTCACCGAGGCCGCGGCGCGGCCGGTTCGCGATACGCAGCAGCGAAACCGCGTCGGAAGGGTTGTCGAGCACCGAAAGATATGCGATCGCATCCTTGATCTCGGCGCGCTCGTAGAAGCGCGGGCCGCCGATCACCTGATACGGGATCTGCTGACGAACGAGCACGTCCTCGAGCACGCGGCTCTGCGCGTTCGTGCGGTAGAACACCGCAAGCTCGGCGGCCGACCACCCTTCCTCGACGAGACGGGCGATCTCCGACGCGACGTACCGTGCCTCCGTGTGCTCGTCCTCCACCTCGACGACCTGAACCGGATCGCCCTGACCGAGCTCCGAGAAGAGGTGCTTGGGCTTGCGATCGCGATTGTTCTCGATCACCGCGTTGGCGGCTCCGAGGATCGCGTTCGTGGAGCGGTAGTTCTGCTCCAGCGCGATCGAATGGGAGCCGGGGAAGTCGCGCTCGAAGTCGAGAATGTTGTTGATGTCGGCCCCTCTGAAGCCATACACGGACTGATCGGGGTCCCCCACCGCAAACACGTTCCGCTCCTCGCCCGCGAGCAACTGCAATAGCCGGTACTGGGCATGGTTCGTGTCCTGGTACTCGTCGACAAGGATGTAGCGGAACGTGTGCTGCCAGTGCGCCCTCACCTCCGGAAAGCGCTCGAGCGCCTCCACCGTGAGCATGAGCATGTCGTCGAAGTCGACCGCGTTCGAGGTGATCAGCCGTCGCTGGTAGCGCTCGTACACCTCGGCCACCGTCTTGTCGTAGAACGAGGCGACGCGGCTCATGTATTCGTCGGGCCCGATCAGCTGGTTCTTCGCGTTCGAGATCTGGTTGTGGATGCCGCGCGGCGTGAAGCGTTTCGGGTCGACGCCGAGGTCTTCGAGGCAGGCTCGCACGACACGCACCTGGTCGGCCTGGTCGTAGATCGTGAACGTCGAGCGGTAGCCGAGCCGCTCGGCGTCGCGGCGCAGCATCCGGCCGCACGCAGCATGGAAGGTGAGGATCCAGGCTGCACGCGCCTGCCGCCCGAGCATCTTCTCGAGCCGCTCGCGCATCTCTCCCGCGGCCTTGTTCGTGAACGTGATCGCGAGGATCTCGTTTGGCCGCACGCCGTGCGCGCGGATCAGGTGAGCGACACGATGTGTGAGCACGCGGGTCTTCCCGGAGCCTGCACCGGCGATGACGAGGAGCGGGCCGTCGACGTGCAGAACGGCCTCCCGTTGAGCGGGATTGAGGTCGGCGAGGAGGTCTTCGTGGGGCGCGACGCTCATGCGTCGATGCTAGCGGCGGTCTCGGCGGAGGTCACGGTGTCCGGTCTGGACGGCCCGGATCCGCTTCGACACCGGTGTTCGACGCACTCAGGCTCAGGCCGAGTCGAGCACGACGACGCCGTCGTCGTCGCTGTAGAGCATCGCGCCCGGCTCGAACGTGATCCCGCCGAACGCGACCGGGACATCGATCTCCCCCGCCCCTGCCTTTCCACTCGGTCGCGGATTCGTGCCGAGTGCCTTGATGCCGACGTCGAGCGCGCGAAGCGCGACGGAATCGCGCACACAACCGTTCACGACGACGCCCACCCAGCCGTTCCTGGCCGCAAGACCCGCAACCATGTCGCCGAGCAGCGCCACCCGGAGCGAGCCGCCGCCGTCGACAACGAGCACGCGCCCCTCGCCAGACTCACCGAGATGTCGCTTCAGGGCGACGTTGTCCTCGTGGCAGCGAACCGTCGAGATCAGGCCCGAGAACGCGGTGACGCCGCCGAACTGGTGGAGCCCGAGCTCGCAGACGCGGGCCTCTACCGGGTGCGCGTCGAGGATGTCGGCGGTCGAATGCATCGGACGAGCATACGGCGTTCTTAGCGGAACGGAAACGGATGTCCGGTCAGCGCCGGAATCACCTGCGCCGTCACCCAGACCGGCGTCGCGCCGTACCGCACCGAGTAGCGGTAGCTTCCGTCGGCGCGTCGCAAGCGGGAGAGGAAGCGGAAGGGCTGCTTCCCAGGCTTCTCGCCGGCGCTCAGGAGGGCCTGAATCGCCCACGCGGTCGACTGGGCATCGGGCTCACGGCCCTTCGTCAGCGAGAAGCCTCCGTTGCGAGTCTGGAACGCGCGCAGCGCTACAACAGCCCGGCGGATCGATGCGTTGCCGGCACCCAGGCCCGCTGCCCGGAGAGCCTGAATCGCGGCAGCGGTGTCGTTCGAGTCGGGCTTGCCCCCACGGAGCCACGGAAAGGCGCCACTCTTCGCCTGCGCTGAGAGGATCGCGCGGACGAACGTCGCCGACGGCTCCTCGCCAACCGCGCGGAGCGCGATGACGGTCCACATCGTCTCGTTCACGAGCGCGCCCGGCCGATGCTCTCTCAGCCTCGAAAGGAGGCCGTCGTCGATTCGCTCGCCAAGTGCATCGAGCGCGATAGCGCGAAGCGCCACATCGCCATCGGTCGCCTTGTCGGTCGAGCGCGTTCGAAGGAACTCTCCCGCTCGCGAACGAGCCGATTCGGAGCCGTTCGCCGCGACGAGCCCGAGAGCCGCCCACGCAGTGAGCGACGCATCCGGAGCCTGGCCCTGCTCGGCGAAGCCGCCGTTTGGGCTCTGGCGGTCGGCCAGGAACGCTGCTGGCCCGGCGGCAGGGTCGGGTGCCCCCGCTGCCGTTCCGGCAAACGCCGCGCACGCGGCGAGAATCAGCACCCATCTCACGCCCACACCACCTCCGTGTGCACCGTGCGCGCGTGCCGGTCGAGAACACGCCGCAACTCAGGCCCCGCCGCGAGCGCGAGCACGAAATTGCCGAGCGCGTGCGCAATGTTGAACGCGAATCCCGCAGCGAGAACCGTCACGAGCGCAGCCCACGTGTGCGGGTAGAAGGCAAACCACAGCCAGAGATCCATCAGCGTCCCGAACGCCATTCCGAGAACAGCACAGAAGAAGGCGAACGTCGAGCGGCGACGCAAGGCCACCTTGAGGACGCCGGCGAGTGCGCCGCATCCGCCCCACGCGAGCATCTGCCACGGGGTATGCGCTCCCTGACCGAGAAACATGTTCGAGGCAATCGCGGCCAGGGCGCCGACGGCGAATCCCCGGCGTGGCCCAAGCGCAACCCCGGCCGTCGCGACGATGACCGTCACCGGCTGCACGCTCGGGACCGGGGCGAAGAGGATGCGGCCCGCTGCCGCGATACCGGCGAGCGTGGCGACGAGCGTGAGATCACGCGCCGTGTCGCCACCCTGCTCGAGCCACGCGAACCCTCCTGCAACGAGCGCGAAGGCCGCGAGCAGGGTCGCTAGGCCGCCGTTTGCCGGATCGACCACCGCCCAAAGCAGCCCGGCGACTCCGAGTCCGACGAAGGCGACCAGTGCGAGTCTAGACCGCAACAGGAACCTCGAGCGGCTGCCCGAGCCGAACGCGTCGGTGTGCAGGAAGGAGCGGATCGTGCGTGGCAACGAGGATCCCGCGCCCACACTCGGCCTGCTCGAGCAGCCACGCCGAGAGCGCAGCCTTCCGGTCGGGGTCGATTCCCCGGGTCGGCTCGTCGAGCACGAGCAGGTCGGGCTCGGAGACCGAGATCGCTGCGATCCCCAGTCGTTCGCGTTCGCCACTCGAGAGATCGCGGGGATGACGGCAGGTGGCGAACGAGAGGCCGAAACGCTCGAGTACGGCCGCGGCACGCACCTGATCTCCGTTGACTCCGAGCGCGACTTCGTCGAGCGCCGTCTCGCAGACGAGGTGCCGACCGGGATCCTGCGAGAGATAGGTCGCCCGACCCTCCCGGGTTACACTTCCGCTCGCGGGCTGGAGGAGCCCTGCCGCGATCTTGGCAAGTGTTGTCTTGCCGCTTCCGTTCAGCCCCTCCAGAGCCACGATCTCACCCCGATGAACGACGAGCGACGTTCCGCCGAGAACCTCCGGGCCGTTGCCGTAGGCGAAGCGGACGTCGTCGAGCGAAACGACGGGCAGCCCCAACGGCACTGACGGCGAGGGATCGTCCTTCACCAACCCGCCACCGTAGCGTGGCCTGCGCGTCGAAAGCCAAGCACGCGCCTCGGCCACCGGCGCGTCGAGGACTACCCTGCCTTCCTCCATCATGATCACGCGATCAGCGATCGCGAGCACACGGTCGACGCGTTGCTCCGAGAGCACGACTGCACATCGCGCCTGCTCGACGTGCGAGAGGAACCCGTCGGCGCCCTCGGCGTCGAGCTGTGACGTCGGCTCGTCGAGCAGGAGGAGCTGCGGCTCGAGCGCGAGCGCCGAGGCGAGACAGACACGCTGCAGCTCACCGCCGGAGAGCTCGACGGTTCGGCGTTCCGCGAGATGCCCGGCGCCGACCTGGGCAAGTGCCGCGTGCGTCCGCGGCCAGATCTGCTCCGGTGGGACGCCGAGGTTCTCGAGCCCGAATGCAACCTCGTTCTCGACGCGGGTCATGACGATCTGATCCTCTGGATCCTGGAAGACCGAGGCCACCGTTCCCGCGAGGGCAGCCGGACCGTGCGTCCGCGTGTCGAGCCCGGCGACAACGACGCGGCCCGAGAACGTGCCGCCGTGGAAATGCGGTACGAGGCCCGCGAGTGCGCGCAGCAACGTCGACTTGCCGCTTCCCGAGGGGCCGAGCAGCGCAACGACCTCACCTGCTTCGAGCTCGAGCGAGACGTCTCGTACCGCCGGGATGTTTCCGGGGTAGGCAAACGAGAGATCGGTGACGGACGCTAGAGCCATAGCGCAGCAACTCCCACGAGGACGACCGCGCCGCCGAGCGCAACGTAGTCCACGGACGCCCACGGCGGCCGCGGGGCGCGGGTCGCTCCACCACGACCAAATCCACGCGCCTCCATGGCCTCGGCGAGGCCCGTCGCTCGCTCGAGCGACCCGGCGACGAGCGGCGAGAGTAGCGTTGCATACCCTCGCGCACCGTGGAGCTCGACGCCGCGTCCACGCACCGCCTCGGAGAGACCTGCCGCATCGCGCTCGAGCGTCGGGACGAGGCGCGTCGCGAGAGCAATCGCCAGAGCGGAGCGTCGTGCGAACCCCGCTGCCGAGACGAGCCGATCATGATCGACGCGAAGCGTGTACGCGCTGAACGCGAGCGCGACGACGGCAAGTCGAAGCCCGTTGACGACGGCGATCTGGATCTCGTCGGTGGAGAGATCGATCGGGCCGATCACGGGAAGCGTGGGGCCTTCCCAGAGCAGCGTTCCCCCACCAGAGGACCACGTGAGCGGGGAGATCACGATCACGCCGAGCGCGCTGACGAGCGCCCCGCTGATGTAGATGAAACGGCGTTCGACCGGCGCACGCACGCAGACGACGATGAGGATCAGCGTCATCGCCGCGAGCGCCCCGATCCGGTCGATCAGGAACCCAGCCGTCGCGACCGCTGCGAGCAGCGCGGTTGCAGGGCCTGGGCTCACCGGCTCTCGAACCTCCGGGCGAAGTCACCGTCCAGCAATCGGTCGACCGAGCCCGCAAAGGAGAACTGCACGGCGCCGGACGGACCGGAGCCAGGCTTCCGCAGGGTGGCCGTCAGATGCGGTGTCCCGCCGACGAGCTCGAACACGTGCGCGCCCGCATCGACGGCCGTGCTGTCCGTAGCGACGTCGTCGCTGCCGATGACCGCCGCGACACGAGCTGCCTGCGCCGCGAGACCCGACGCATACCGCACGGCCGTGGGACGCGTCTCCCCGGCATACCCGTGCAGAAACGGCTCGGGGAATGCCCCCGCGACGACCTCCAGGGTGTCGGCGTCCGATGACCAGTCGCGGTGGTCCCACCACGCGACGTCGCCGTCGCGCAGCCGGTACGACGCGGCCGATCGGTCGCCCGCGAGACCGTTGACGAACCAGAACCAGTCCTCGTGCCGGCGTGCGCTCCCCTCGATCCCGTCGATCGACTGCACGAAACCACCGCCGTACCGAGTACCTACCTTTGTCTTCGACTTCAGGGCGCGGAGGAGCGACTGTCCCGCCGGTACCTCCACATCGACGAGCACGCCGACGCCGCGGTCACGCGTCACCCAGAGGCGCGCCGTGCCATCGCCGGCGCTTTGCCCCTCCCCGCCGCATCCCGCGAATGCGAGGACGACGAGGAGGAGACCGATGCAGCGCCGAGGGGTCACTTCACCGCGTTCGACCGAACAGCGCCGAGTGCGTAGGCGCGGACGACGCCTACGTGACGCCCGACACACGCCTTGCCGGCGGCATCCGCCTTGAACTTCCGCCCGTCGACGCGTAGCTGCGCGCCCGTAGCGGGCGTCGCCTTTCCGGCATCGTTGAGCGACGTGACGGTGTAACAGTTCGCCGTCGTCGCCTTCAGGGCCAGCGTGGCCGGGCCGCCCGCGTCCGAGAACGTGGCGTAATACCACAGCACCTCGTCACCATCCTCGAGCGTGACCTGGTCGGCACCGACGGGCGGAGACGCCCCGTTGACCTTGAAGACCCACCCGGAGGCCCCTGCGCCCGGGTAGCGGCCGATCTGGCTCACGTACGGCCCGAACGACGACTGGGTCACCTGCACATAGAACTCGCCGAAGATGCTGGCGGCGTCGAGCGCGACCATCGCGTTTTGCGCCTCCACCTTGACGGGCTTCGATCCGAAGATCGACTGGGTCTTTCCTTCGACGCGCACTGTGACGGACGCGCCGAAAGCCGTAGCTGCGAGCGAGAGAACGAGACCGATGACGGTCACGAGAACAATCAAGCGTCGTGCCACGAATCCTCCTTCCACGAGGGGTTCGGTATGGAGGAGGCGGCAGGTCTTCTGACTCGGGGCTCCCTCTCCCACCGCCTTCCCGGCTACCGGTTCCCCGGTGCGCCAGTGGCGTTTCGGCGGGTGAGCAACTCCCCTCACAGCGGCGGGACCGTTCCGGAATTGCACCGGATTCCCTCACCGCGCTCCCTTGTAAGGCTGGAGCCTACCATGGGCTCGTGTCGGCAGCATCTTTCCGTCTCTGGGCTCCCGTCGTCGTCGTGGCGGCAATCATCTTTGCGTTCTCGTCGGTGCCGAGCCTCGGCACCGGCCTCGGCACGTGGGATCTCGTGCTGCGGAAACTCGCGCACCTGACCGAGTACGCGATTCTCGGCGCTCTCCTCCAACGCGCGCTCTCCCGATCAGGGCTCGCCATCCTGATCGGCGGCCTCTACGCGGTCTCGGACGAGATCCACCAGCATTTCGTCCGCGGACGCCATGCTGCCTGGTACGACGTCGTGATCGACACGATCGGCGTCACGATCGGGGTCATCCTCTGGCGCAGATCGCGGTGGGGTCGCGCCGACGGTACGCGCGCGAACGCGAGCTAGGGCGTGAGGCGGTACACGACGCCGTCGCCCGAGACCAGATAGAGCTCCCCTGCGTTGTCCTCCCCGAACGATGTCAGGTTCTTGACGCTGAAGGGCTCGGGCCGAATCTGGCGGGCGGTGCCGTTCACGAGCCTCAGCGACCAGACAGTGCCGCTGCAGTAGTCACCGTAGAAGTAGCGACCAGTTGCCGCCGGTACGGTCGAGCCCCGGTAGACATACCCCCCGGTGATCGAGCAGCCACGCGAGTGGCTGTACTGCGCAACCGGCTGGACGAGCCTGCCGGGGCCGAGTGGCTTGCTCTCGAACCGGGAACGCCCTTCGTAGACATCCCAGCCGAAATTGAGCGTTCCTTTCCCCGGCCAGGCGACATGGTCGACCTCCTCGATCGAACCCTGGCCGACGTCGCCGATCCAGAGGTCGCTGTTCGCGCGATCGAACGAGAACCGCCAGGGATTGCGCACGCCCAGCGCAACGATCACGGGCTTTGCGGTGGGGCGAGACGGATCGAGCCGGAGCATCTTTCCGAGGAGCGATAAGGGATCCTGGGCCCTTCCTTCAGGGTCTCCTCCCGAGCCGCCGTCTCCCATCCCGACGTAGACGAGACCGTCCTTGCCGTAGGCGACCATACCGCCGTTGTGGTTCGAGTACGGCTGCTTGACGAACAGCAGCTGTCGGGCGGTTCGTGGCAGCGCTCGCCGCCCGTCCGAGAGATAGCGAACAACCCGGGTGTGCCCGTCAACGTCGGTGTAGTTGACGACGAACTGGCGGCTCTTCGCGTAATCCGGCGCAAACGCGAGCCCCAACAGACCCTGCTCACTCCCGGCGCGCACCTTCGAGCGGACATCGAGGAACGGCTGTGCCTGCACCTTGCCGGAGCGGACCACACGGACGAGTCCGCCCTGCTCGACGACATACAACGCCCCAAAGACCCCGGGAGCGGCCGTAACGTGGACGGGCGACTGAAGCCCATCGACGACCTTCACCAGACCGAGAGCTGCGCCTTGCTGCTCCATCGCCTGGGAGCCGGAAACGCCCACGAGCACGGCAACGAGGGCGACAACGAAGGCGGCGAAACGACGCATCAAACAACACGGTAGCCAAACAACCCGGCACCACATCCCCCCGTGGGTGTACCCTGCGCGCGCCGTGAAGATCTTCGTCATCGGTGCAGGTCAGGTCGGCTCGACGATCGTGGAGGCGCTCCACGGCGAGCACAACCTCACCGTGCTCGACCTCGATCCCGGGCGCCTCACGCCGCTGGCCTATCAGTTCGACATCGCAACGATCGAGGCAAACGGTGCCAGTCGCAGGGCGCTCGCGGACGCGGGCGTTCGCGACGCCGACCTCGTGATCGCCTGCACGTCGCGCGACGAAGCGAACCTCGTGGCTGCCACATTCGCTCGCATCGAGGCGCCGCGCGCGACCACCGTGATCCGCACCTCGAACGTCGAGTACATCGAGCTCTGGCGCGAAGGCCGACTCGACGTCGATTTCGTCGTCTCGTCGGAGGTGGAGACCGCGCACGCGATTACTCGCGTAATCGGCGTTCCCGCCGCCCTGCAGACGGACGTCTTCGCAGACGGCCAGGTGCAGATGGTCGAGTACGAGGTGACGGAGCTCTCGAACCCGGACGTGCTCGGGAAGCCCCTGAGGCAGTGTGGCCTCGTTCCGCGTGACTCGCGCGTCGTGAGCAAGATCCGAGGCGAGACGATGTCGATCCCAAACGGCGACACGGTAATCCAGGCCGGCGACCGGCTCGTCGTCGTCGGCTCGCCGGAGGCGGCACAGGCCTGGGGCGAGCTTCTCTCGCCCGGGGAAGGAGTCGTCGAGGACGTCGTCGTCTTCGGTGGCGGCAAGGTCGGCGTTGCGATTGCGCGCCAGCTGCTCGAGCAGCGCATCGGTGTTCGCCTAATCGAGCCCGATCGCGAGCGAGCCCGCCGGATCGCCGAGGAGCTCCCCGACGTCCGCGTCTATCAGGCGACCGGTCTCGATCCGGACTTCCTCGACCGCGAGCGCATCGGCCAGGCGCAGGCCGCGGTGTTCGCGATGCGTGAGGATTCGAAAAACCACTATGCCGCGACGCTGGCGCGCGTCCACGGCGTCGGCTTCACGATCGCGATCGTGCACGACCCGATCGCGCGAGAGGTGTACGAGCACTCGGGGGTCGACGTGACCGTGAACCCGCGACAGGTCACGGCAGAGGAGATCGTGCGCTTCGCCCACGACCCACGAACGCAACAGGTCGCGATGATCGAGAACGATCGCTACGAACTGCTCGACATCACGACGAGCCCATCGAGCGAGTACGTGGGCCTCAAGCTCCGGGACATGCCGATCAGAGGGGCCGTGATCGGCGCAATCGTCCGCGATGGCAAGGCGGTGTTCCCGCACAGCGACGACGTCCTCGTGTCCGGTGACCGGGTAATCGTGTTCACCGAGTCGTCCCGGGTGGCGGACGTCGAGCGAGTGCTGTGAGCGGCAGTACGGCCACGCGGCAAACCGTCCGGCGGCGACGTCAGGCGGTCGAGATCCGGGGCGCACTCGGCCTGATCGGCACGTTGACGAAGTACCTGTCCGTCGCGGTGCTGTTCCCCATCGCGCTCGCGATCGGGTATCGCGAGCCATTCTGGCCCTTTCTGGCGGCCGGGGCGATCGTTGCGATCGTCGGGCTCGGGCTCGAGCGAATCGGGCGAGATGCGCCACCGATCGGCTTCCGTGAAGGGTTTTTCGTCGTCGCCGTGACGTGGCTCGCCGCGGCCACGCTCGGCGCGCTGCCGTACCTTCTTTCTGGTAACCCGCAACTCGACCGCCCCGTGGACGCGTACTTCGAAGCGATGTCCGGGTTCACGACCACGGGAGCATCAGTCCTCACCGACATTCCTGCGCTCGACCAGTCGATGCTCATGTGGCGGCAGTTCACGCAGTGGCTCGGCGGGATGGGGATCATCGTCCTCGCACTCGCCGTCCTCCCGCGCCTTCGCGTCGGAGGGCGTCAGCTGCTCGAGTCAGAGATGCCGGGGCCAGAGGTCGACAATCTCGCAGACCGGATTCGCTCGACGGCGCAACGGCTCTGGCTGCTCTACGTTGCATTGACGGCAGCGCAGGCTCTGATCCTGGCGATCTTCGGCTGGACGGGGATCGACGATCGCATGGACCCGTTCAACGCGGTGGCGCATGCCTTTACAACGCTCCCGACTGGTGGCTTCTCGCCGGAGGCGCGGTCGCTCGAGCAGTTCAGCGCCGCAAGCCAGTGGGTAATCGTGATCTTCATGACCCTCGCCGGGATGAACTTCGCGCTGCTGTACCGCCTATTCGTGCGCCGGAAGGTCCGCGTCGCGGCGCGCGACGAGGAGGCTCGTCTCTACCTGACGATCCTCGCCGCGATGTCGCTCCTCCTGGCCGTCGAGCTCTGGCACAAGGGCTTCGAGAACGGCGAGGCGGCCTTCAGGCACGCAACGTTTCAGGTCGTCTCGATGATGACGACAACCGGGTATGCGAGCACGGACTTCATCATCTGGCCGGCGTTCGCGCTGATGCTTCTTGTCGGTGTGATGCTGGTTGGTGGCTCGGCCGGGTCGACGGGCGGTGCGATCAAGGTCGTCCGGCACCTCCTGATGGGCAAAATCCTCCGCCGCGAGCTCCGGCAGACGCTCCACCCCGAAGTCGTGATGCCGATCAGGCTCAACGGCGCCGTCGTCGACGAACGGACGCTGCGCGCGATCGCGGCGTTCGTCGTTCTCTACATCGGATTCTTCGCGGTTGGAGCCGGCCTGATCGCCCTCGACTCGACGTTCCAGGGGCCTCCGATGTCCGCCTTCGACGCCATCGCGGCATCGGCGACAACCCTCGGGAACGTCGGGCCGGGCCTCGGGTTCGCGGGGCCAATGGGCTCGTTCGAGCCGTTCAGCGACTTCTCGACGATCGTGATGATCGTCCTCATGTGGCTCGGGCGCCTCGAGATTATTCCGATCGTCGTGCTTCTGACGCGCAGCTACTGGCGCGTCTGATCAACGATCAGCCGACGAGTGCGCGTCGCAAGCTGTCCTCGAGCCCGGGCTTGAGGATCGCAATAACGCGATCGCCGGGACGGATCACGGTCTGGCCGACGGCAATCTCGCCAACGCCGTTGCGCGTCACCGAGACGAGCCGAACGTCCTCGGGGAGCGAGAGGCCAGCGACGCGCTTCCCTGCCGCGGGCGAGTCGCCCGCGATCTGCATCTCGACGACCTCGAGCCCTTCTTGCCGCAGTTCGAGCAGGCGCACGAGGCCGTGCTGGGGCACCTCGTGCTCGACGAGGCCGAGGATGCCAGACGTCGCGCAGACAGTCAGCCCGATCCCGAGCAGATCGAAGTGCTGTTGATTTCTCGGATCGTTCACCCGGGCGATCGCCTTCGGAACGCGATATCCTTCTTTTGCAAGCTGGGCGATCACGAGGTTGTCCTCGTCGTCACCCGTCACCGCAAGAACGATGTCGGCAGGGCGATTGATCCCCGCCCGTTCCAGGACATGTACCTCGGTCGCGTCGCCGTGGACGACGACGGGCCCGAACTCTTCCTCGAGCACGTCGAACCGATCACGCCGCTGTTCGACGACTGTCACCTCGTGGCCCATTGCGATCAACGAAGACGCAACGTTCGCTCCGACCTTTCCGCCTCCCGCGACGATGAGATACATCAGGTCCCCTCCGTCTCGGACGCCGCGCCGAGCGCAACCGGGCAGGATCGCACCTCCTCGACGAGAAACGAGATCGCCGTCTGTGTCGGGCAGACCGTGCGGAGACCTCGATTCGCATAGAATTCTGCTCGTCGTGGGTCGAGCACGCGAACGACGACACACGTGATTCCGTATCGCTTCTGGATCACCTGTCCAACGACGATGTTCGTGTTGTCGCCCGACGTTGCCACGACCGCTGCGTCGGCGCTCTCGATTCCGGCGCGGACGAGGACCTCCGACTCCATCGCGTGACCGACGACGAACCCGCCCTTCCACCCGGTGCCAAGGCGCGCCAGGGCCTCCTCGTTCTCGTCGATGGCGGTGACGTTCCAACCCTCGACGGCAAGTTGCTGGGCGACGGCCGAGCCGACGCGGCCGCACCCGATCACGACTGCTTTCATGAGGTCAGCTTACCCACGTCATCAGTCTCTCCCTTCGAAGGTGCCTTCCGGGAAGGCAACGACCAGGACCTCACAGGGGGCATACCGAAGGATGTGGTCGACCGTTGGCGAGAAAAATCTCGATTGCCGACGCCAGCGCGGCGACGACCCGAGCACGATCAGATCGGCACCGCTCGTGCGTGCATCCTCGACGATGGCATGCCCGATCGAGCGGGCGAGGATCGTGCGCGTGACGATCTCGACGCCGTTCTCTTCGCCAAGCGCGCGCGCTTCGGCGAGCGATTCGTCTGCGCGTCGAGCCACGTCCTCCGGTAGCGGGCCTTCGAGAGGAAAGGCGCGTGGCACCCGGACGACGAACACGGCTTCAACCCTTGACTCACGCTCCTTCGCGAGCGCGACCGCCGTCGCGACCATCTCCTCCCCGATATCCCCGAGCTTCATCGGAACGAGGATCTTCTGGTAGGCGGCGCCGGGTGGCAGAGTTGCAACGGGATCGATGTCGTCGAAAACGCCCGCCTGGAGGCGACGCCTGACGAAGAAGTACACGACGAGCCCGAGAACGAGCCATGCGGGGCCCGCGTACCTGGCTCCCGGATGGGTGATGAGAGCGAGAACCCAGACCGCAAAGGTCAGTGGCGCGCCGATCAACGCCGGGAGCGGGAGCAACACACCCCTGATTCGCACTTCGGGCTTTGCCCTGAATGGCCGCTCGAGATCGGGTTCGATCTGTCGTAGGCGCATCACGGCAAGCTGAGCCGCGGTGAAGGCAAACAGAACACCGAAGGAGTACACGCTCGCGAGGAACGCTGGGTCATCCCCCGCCAGCACGCCCGTCGCGACAACGATTGCGATCGCGACGACACCCACGGCGAGCAGTGCTTCGCGTGAGACGAGCGAACGGCGTTCGAGGCGCCCGAACTCGCGTGGCAACATGCCATGCTCGGCCATCGAGCGGCCGAGGCGCGTGCACCCGGTGATCGCCGTCGTCGCCGCGGCGAACAGAATCAGGGCTCCGGAGAGCCCGACGACAACGCGAAGAACGTCCACGAGCAGCGCCGGCAGGTGCCCGTCGAACGCGGTCACGATCCCCACGAGCGGCGCCTGGAGCCAATCGTCGGCGAGCCCGCTCGATCCGTCTTCCGACGGGAATGCAGTGACTGCAACGATGGCGATGAGCACCGTCGTGACCACGACGAGGCCGATCGAGGAGAACAGTGATCGCGGGAGGACCTTCCCGGGCTCGCGCGTCTCCTCGGCGAGATTCGCGACCGTCTCGAGCCCGGTGTAGGCGAGCATCGCGAGAGGGAGAGCAAAGAACAGGTCGTCCCAGCTCTGATCGACGGCGAAGTCGAACCCGCCTGTGAGCACGTCGGGCGAGAAGAACACTGCAAGGCCGAGCACGATCACGAGCAGTTGCACCGAGATGTCGAGAACCGCGAGCACGAGCGCTCCCGCGTCGATGCGACTGTGGCGGACAACGCGCGCGCCGACAATCGCCGCAATCACGCCGACGGCGACGATCACATCCCAAGGACTCTCCGTCAGTGAGGGGGCTGACAGCGCGGCCGCGAGGTAGTGAGGAAGGAACAGCGTCGAGAGCGCGATCACGATCAGATAGTCGAGGAACAGGACCCAGCCGACGGTGAAGCCGGCGAGATCATTGAAGGCCCGACGCGTGAAGCTCGCAGCCCCTCCGACCTGTGGGAGCGCAGCCGTACCCTCGGCATACGAGAGCGAAACGATCAGAAACAACACGCCCGACGCGAAGAGGACGACCGGGGTCAGACCAAGAGCCTGAGCGGCGATGATGCCGAGCGCAAAGTAGATCGACGAGCCGATCTCGTCGTAGGCGACCGCAAAGAGCGCCGGAGCGTCCAGGACGCGCTCGAAGCCGCGGACCTTACGCGCCACGCTTACGCTCCAGCTGGATCCGGCCGACACCGAGAGCGATGAAGAGCGCACCCAGGAGGAACCCGACAAGCCCCCCTCCGTTGACGGCAGTGACGACGAGGAGCGCAATGCCGATCAGGACGAAACACCCGGAGAAGATGAAGATGGACCGCCGGTACCAGATCACGCCGGCACCTCCTCACGGGCTGCAGCGACCATGACGCGACACGGGGCGTTCCGGAGCACGTGATCGACCGTCCGGCCGAAGACGGCGCGTTGTGACGCGGTGAGCGACTTCCGTGGTGTTCCGATGACGATGATCTCCGTACCACGGCGCTCGGCCTCCTCGACGATCGCCGCCCCTGCGCTGCGGGCGCGCACGAGACGGTCGAGGACGCGAATGCCGTAGGAGTTCCCGATCGCGATGGCCTCGTCGAGCTCCTCGTTCGCGGCGTCCTCGAGCTCGGCCATATCGTCGTCCAACGGTCGGCCGAGCGGAACCTCGAGCACGTTGAGCGCGACGATGCGGGCGCCCCGCTCGGCCGCAAGGCTGCAGGCAACGTCGAGAGCGTCGTCCGAAGGTTGTCCCGCGACGACAGGCACGAGGAGTCGCCGGTACTCGAGCGCGAGGGCAGGACCATAGGCGGGTGGCGCCTTGACGGTCTCGCGCAGCGACGCCTTCACGAAGCGACGCCGGTAGACGATGTAGAACGCAAACCCTGAGACGATCCAGCCGAGGCCAACCCACCGAGTGGTCGCGTTCTGGGCGACGATGACGAGGAACGACGCGCCGGTCGCAAGCCCACCGACGATTGCGAACACGGGCCACTCGATCCCCCGAAGCACGAGGTTCGGTCGCGCGCGATAGAACGTCTCGGTCGAGCCTTTCTGCTTCATCCGTAGTCGAACCAGCGAGAAGTGGGCGACGGTGAAGGACAGGGTGGCACCGAACGAGTAGAGGGTGCCGACGAAGTTCACATCACCCGGGAGCAGGATCAGGATCGGTGCGATCCCGGCAAAGAGGACGAGCGGAAGCACCGGCGTCTTGAATCGCGGATGCAGACGGCGGAACACTTCGGGGATCTGCCTGTAGCTCGCCATGGAGTACGTGACCCGGGAGGCACCGATGACTCCCGCGTTCGTTGCGATGAAGAGGATCGTCGCCGCGAGGATGCCGACGTAGATCTGGAGCACACGCAGTAGTGACCCCGAGATCCCGAGGTTCTCGACGAGCCCGAGGATCGGGTCATTGGCGTAGCCGCCCTCCTCGGGTGGGAGCGCGAGGAGCGTCGTCAGCTGCCCGTCAATCAGCTTCACGGGCAACGCGGAGAGTGCGATCAGCGGGAGCGTCAGGTAGATCGCAAAGACGGCTGCAGCCACGAGCTTGTAGGCGTCGGGGACGGTGCGCGACGGCTCGCGCGCTTCCTCGGCGAGATTCGAGACCGTCTCGACGCCCGTATAGGCGAGCATCGCAACCGGTACGGCGAGCGCCAGGTTCGACCAGGTCGGCGCGACCCCCCAGTGGATGTTGTCGACGAGGATCGTCGGGCTGAAGACGAGGAAGAAGCCAAGGAGGACGAGGAGCACCTGGGTGCCGAAGTCGATCACCGCGAGGACGATCGAAAGCTTCGCCGCCTCCTGGACGCCAACGATGTTCAGCGTCACGAGAACGACGATCACGACCGCCCCTGCGACGATGTCCCACGGGTTCGTCTTCAGTGGCTCCCAGAAAACCGAGAGATAGTGCGGAACGAAGAACGCGGACGTGGCCACCGTGACGACGTAGACGAGCATCTGCGCCCAGGCAGCACCGAAGCTGATGATCTCGTCGAACGCATGCCGCGCGAAGCTGGACGACCCTCCTGCCTCCGGGTAGAGCACGGTGCCTTCGGCATACGTCGCAGCGGTCATCGCAAAGACGATTCCCGCAACGAGGAAGACGAGGGGGGTCAGTCCGAGCGCATAGACCGCAGTGAGCCCGAGCGCGTAGTAGATCGACGAGCCGACGTTGCCGTAGGCCGTGGCAAAGAGCGCCGGGGTGCCGAGGACTCGTTCGAGTTCGACCTCGCGTCTGCGTCGACTGGGCACTGCAGGAGTGTAGAGGCATACCAGGTCATCCCTGAGAGGGGTCGACCAACGCCGAGAACGATGAGGGCCGGCTTTCGCCGGCCCTCATCGAGCATCCTGCAGGGTGGGCTACGCCCTACCCGTGAATCGACGCGAGCAGCGGGATGATCAGGATCGCGACGATGTTGGCGATCTTGATCATCGGGTTGATCGCCGGGCCTGCGGTGTCCTTGTAGGGGTCACCGACCGTGTCGCCCGTGATCGACGCAGCGTGAGCGTCGGAGCCCTTGCCTCCGTAGGCGCCTTCCTCGATCAGCTTCTTCGCGTTGTCCCAGGCGCCTCCGCCCGAGGTCATCGAGATCGCGAGGAAGAGGCCCGTAACGATCGTGCCGATGAGCAGGCCACCGAGCATCTCGGGACTGATGATGCCGACCACGATCGGCACGACGACGGGTATCGCAGCGGGGAGCATCATCCCCTTGAGCGCCGAGGTTGTCACGATGCCGACAGCCAGCGAGTAATCGGGCCGCGACGTCCCCGCCATGATCCCGGGGTCGGCCGCGAACTGGCGCCGCACCTCCTCGACGACCTCGCCACCGACACGGCCGACGGCCGTCATTGCGAGGGCGGCGAACAGGAACGGCATTGCCCCGCCGATGAAGAGGCCTGCGATGACGTACGGATCGTCGAGCGCGAAGACCGTGTCGATCCCCTTGTCCACGAGACCGCGCGTGTACTCGTCGAACAGGATCAGCGCGGCAAGACCGGCGGAGCCAATCGCGTAGCCCTTCGTCACGGCCTTCGTCGTATTGCCGACCGCGTCGAGCTGGTCGGTGATCGTACGCACCGACTCCGGCATGTCCGCCATCTCGGCGATCCCACCCGCGTTGTCCGTGACAGGCCCGAACGCGTCGAGTGCGACGATCAGGCCGGCCATCGAGAGCTGGGCCATGACCGCGACGCCGATCCCGTAGATGTTGCTCCCGCAGATCTCGTACGCCGCGATCACACCCCCGGCGATCACGATCACCGGCAACGTGGTCGCTTCCATGCCCTTGGCCAGGCCCGCAATGATGTTCGTGGCGTGGCCGGTGGTCGATGCGGAAGCGATCTTCTTCACGGGGCTCCACCGACTCCCCGTGTAGAACTCGGTGATCGCAACGAGCAGGAAGGTGATCGCGAGCCCGACGAGAGCGGAACCGTAGAGCTGCCAGAACGTGAACCGGCCGCCGTCGAACGCCTGCGTCACCGGGATGAACCCGATCGCCGACAGGATCGTCGCGACGACAACGCTCATGTAGAGCGCGTTGATGATCGAGTTCGGCCCGCTGCCGACACGCGCCGCAAAGGTGCCAATCACGGACGCGAGGATCGCCATCCCGCCGAGTGCGAGGGGAAAAAGCCAGAGGTCGCCGGCGGGGTACGCAGTGCCGAGCAACATCACGGCGACCGTGGTGACCGCGTATGTCTCGAACAGGTCGGCGGCCATGCCCGCGCAGTCGCCTACGTTGTCACCGACGTTGTCGGCGATCACGGCCGGGTTGCGCGGGTCGTCCTCGGGAATTCCCGCCTCGATCTTGCCCACGAGGTCTGCGCCAACGTCGGCAGCCTTCGTGAAGATGCCGCCGCCGAGGCGGGCGAACACCGAGATCAGCGATCCACCGAAGGCGAGTCCGATGAGGTCCTTCACGGCCGACTCCGGCGAGTTGCCGAGGGCGCCGGTGAGGAACCAGTAGTAGCCGGCGACGCCGAACAGACCGAGACCGACGACGAGCAGCCCCGTGACCGACCCGGCGCGGAACGCGACCTTGAACGCGGGCGCGACGCCCTCGCGCGCGGCCTCGGCCGTGCGGAGATTCGAGCGGACGGCGACGTTCATGCCGATGAAGCCCGCGGCCGCGGAGAGCGTCGCTCCGATCACGAAGCCAAACGCGGCACCCCAACCGAGTGCGTTGTAGAACCCGATCAGGAGGATCGGCAGGATCGCGACGACTGCAATCCACGTGTACTGCTTCTGCAGGTACGCCGCGGCGCCTTCCTGCACGGCGCCCGAGATCTCACGCATTCGCTCGTTGCCCTGTGGCTGCTTGAGCAGCCAGTAGGTCAGGTAGATCCCAAACAGCACTGCGATACCCGCGCATACGAGCGCGAAGGCCACAGCATGGTCATTGAAGAAGTCCATTAACCCTCCGGAGGCAACGTCACAAAGAAAGCGCCGAAACGGGATCGGCGCGCCCGATTATGCAGCACAAACTCGCTCGCCGCTTGGCGAACCGCTCATTTCGAGCGGGTCTCAGCCCACGCGACTCGGGCTCAGGGTGAGGTCTCCGTAGATTCGCGCAAGGTCGTCGCCGCCCTCGAACCGTGCGATCTGCCGCTCGGCGGCGTTCTGCTCAGGGACGCGAAGCCACTCCGCTGCGCCGATCTCGGACGCAACGGGGAGCACCCATTCGATCAACCGTTCGATTCGTGCCCTGGCCGGAAGCACCTCGCGCCGTTCGAGATCGATCAGGTCGCCGGAGAGGCCGTAACGGATCGCGCGCCACATGTTCTCCTCGATCAGCCGGTGCGGCTGTTGCACGATCGGCTCGCCCTCGTCGAGGGCACGAGCGATTCTCGCGATCAGTGCGACGCAGAGCGCCGCGAGCGACTGCGATTCCGCGAGGCACGGCTGGCCGTCGCAGATGCGGATCTCGACAGTCGGGAAGGCAAGATGAGGCCGAACGCTCCACCAGAGTTGGGTGTGCTCGGTGATCGAGCCCGTGTCGTAGAGGAACCGGACATACCGCTCGTACTCATCCCACGTGTCGAACGCGTCGGGGACGCCGCAGCGCGGGAAGAAGCGAGTGAAGATCTGCGTCCGGGCGGAATGGAGGCCGGTGTTGACGCTCTCGGCGAACGGCGAGCTGGCGGACAGCGCGAGGAGCTCCGGGAGCCAGTTGCGCAGAGCGCTCGTGACCTGGATCGCCCGATCGGCGCCCTTGACGCCGACATGGACATGGAACCCGAACGTGTTGTTCTTCCACACGACGTACCGGAGCAGCTCATCGTTTCGCCGGTAGTGGGGCGTGTCGATGATTCGCTGGTCTTTCCAGTTCGCCCAGGGGTGTGAGCCGGTGGCGCCGAGCTCGAGTCCGAGCGGAGCCACGAGGCTGGCCAGCTCGGCGCGACGGTCGGCGATCGTGGCAGGAACGTCGGCAAATGTCTCGACACGCCCCGTCTTGATCTCTACCTCGGAGGCGATCAGCTCGCCGGCGAGATGGCCCTCGGCGGGCGTGCCGGCAGCGGCTGCGTGGACGTCTTCGAATCGATTGACGAGGTCGAGGGAGACCGGGTCGAGGAGCGCGAACTCCTCCTCCACGGCGACGGTGAAGTCTATGCCCTCGTCGAAACGCTCGCGCGCCTCGCAGAGGAGCTGATCACTGGGAACGCGCTGTTCGTCACCCACGGCGCGAAAAAGCGTAGTCGATACTGCACTTTCGATAGCGACCCTTCCGTCGGGTCGTCAGCCGAACGGGTCGAGCAGGCGGCGCGAAATGCCGGCCCAGCTCCAGTGCTCGACGACGGCCGCACGCGCTGCGGCGCGAATCGCGTCACGCTCGGGCGGCGGCAGCGCAAGCAACTCCACGAGACGCCGCGCCAGGTCGACGGCATCGCCCGACTCGAACGCCGCGAGATGTCGCAGAGCGGGCGGATACGCGGCCTCGAGCCCGGCGGCCACCTCGGCGAGCCCTGAGTGACGGGCGACGAGCGGCGGGCATCCTGCAGATGCCGCCTCTGCGGCGACCATCCCGAAGGCCTCGGGAAAGATCGACGGTACGACGCACGCGTCGGAGAGCGCCAGGAGGTGCCGGAGATGACGGTGCTCGAGAGGTCCCGTGAAGATCGCACCGACTCCACTCTCGGCGGCGCGGTGCTCGAGGGCCGCCCGCTCCGGGCCGAAGCCGACGACGACGAGTCTGGCGTCCATGCCCGCCAGCGCGTCGATCAGGACGTGGACACCCTTCTGCTCGATCAGCTTTCCGAAGTAGACGACGACGGGCGGGCCTTGCGGCATGAGTCGTTGAAAGCGCTCGCTGTTGCCCTCGTCAGGAAGTCGCTCCTCCGCGTTCCCGGGGTTCGGCGCATCGCGTGCAGCCTCGTTGACGAGCGCGGTGACAGCAACGTCGCGGGCTTCGGGAGCCCACTCGTCGATATCGACGCCCGGTGGAACCTGGAAAACGCGCTCGGTGTGCCCGCAGACCTCGTCGAGCACGGTACGGATGTGCTCGGAGCCGACGTACGTCGCCGTCGCTGACGCAAGCGCCTTCGCCCCCCACTCCGACAGCTCGGCGTTCCCGCGCATCGAATACTCGAGCTCGGAACCGTGTGCCTTGACGGCGAACGGCACGCCTGTCGCGACCCCGACCGGACCACCCAGGAGAACGTGGTTCGTGAAGACGGCGTCGGCGGGCAAGAGCTCGCGGATCGAGCGGGCGTTTGCCTCCACCCACGCTTCGAGCTCGGCACGCGTGCAGTCCTGGACGCGTCGCACGTCGTAGCCGTCGTAGTGGTCGAGGACGAACACGGGCAACAGTCCGCCGACGTCCGGTCGCACCGTGTCCGCAGTGCCGAGGTCGTAGTGGCCGGGGTTCGGCTCCTGCGAGAGAACCGTCACGTCATGGCCGGCATTACTCCATTCGCGCGCCAGCATCCGGGTGTAGACATTAGAGCCGGTCCCGCCGAGGAGATACCCGTGCCAGAGGAGAATGCGCATGCGTTCATCCTGCCTGGTGACAACGAGTTGAGAGGATCGAGATACCCACCCCTGGAGACAGGTCGAGGCCCGCCACGCGGCTCAGGTCAGGTGGAAGTAGAGCGCGTAGAGCAGCTCGACGGCAGGGTTCGACGTGTGCACCTGAACGTCGGAGGGAGTCGTGAGGAGCGCCTGCGAGTAGTTGAAGATGATCTTGACGCCCGCACCCACGAGTGCGTCTGCGGCTCCCTGTGCTGCGTCGGCGGGAACCGCGAGGACTCCGACGATGATGTTCCGCTCGTTGACGAGCTCGTGCAGTTGCTCGAGTGGGCTCACCGGAACTCCGCCGATCATTCGCCCGGCCTTGGCCGGATCGACGTCGAAGACGGCGGCGACCGTGATGCCGTGCTCGGCGAAGATCGGCGACGTGGCGATCGCGCCTCCCAGCCGGCCGGCCCCGACGAGCGCGATGTTGTGCTGTCCCTGTGTGCGGAGGATCCTGCGAATCTCACCGAGGAGCGAGTCGATGTTGTAGCCCACGCCCCGCTTGCCGAAGCGACCGAAGCTGGAGAGATCGCGACGAATCTGCGTCGCGTTGATGTTCGTGTACTCCGCGATCTCCTGGGATGAGATCCGTTCCTTGCCCATCTTCTTGGCCTGGGTCAACACCTGCAGGTAGCGGCTGAGCCGTGCTGCGACGCCCACCGTGAGTCTCTCCGCCAACGCGCTTCTCCTTCGTTCCTCCGCTTGTGACAACTCGTCACATAGTGCCTGCCGGATCGGGTCAGCGCGGTGGGGAACCGTCCCCGGGAAGGCGGTCGAGCAACGCCTCGACGGTGACGAAGTACGTGAAGGCGCGGGCGCCGTCGATCTCGATCACGGGGAGCAGCGTCCGGTACTCGGCCTCCAGCCGGGCATCTCCCGTGATGTCGACGACCTCGAGCTCGAACGGAGCGCGCGCCTGCGCTTCGCGGACGACGGCGAGAGCCTGCTCGCACAGATGACAGCCGGAAGCGGTGAAGAACGCGACACGACCGCGTGCGTGCGGCATGGTGCTAGCGATGCCGCGTCATGGATAGAGGCCACGAATCGTCGTGGCCTCCGCGACGCGCTGCACGGCGATCCCGTAGGCGGCCATGCGCATGCTCGTCGCGTAGCGCTCGCGCGTCGACCACGTCTCCTCGAAGGCTCGCACGACGATATCGTTCAGCTTTGCGTGCACCTCGTATTCCTTCCAGAAGTACTCCTGGAGGCCCTGCACCCACTCGAAGTACGAGACAACAACCCCGCCCGCGTTCGCAAGTACGTCGGGGAGGACGAGGATTCCACGATCCTCGAGGATCTCGTCGGCCTCGGGCGTGGTCGGGCCGTTCGCGCCCTCGCAGATCATCTTCGCGCGGACGCGCGGCGCGTTTTCAGCGGTGATGATCTGCTCGAGAGCGCACGGTGTGAGCACGTCACAGTCGATCTCGATCAGTTCCTCGTTCGTGATCGCATCTGCGCCAGGGAACCCCTCGAGCACACCGTGCTCCACCTTGTAGGCGATTGCCGCAGGCACGTCGAGGCCGTACGGATTGTGGACTCCTCCACGGGAGTCGGATACGGCGATGACGCGCACACCCTCGTCCGAGAGGAGGCGCGCAAGGTTCGAGCCGACGTTTCCGAAGCCCTGAATCGCGATTCGCGTGTCGTGAAGGCGCGAGCCTTGCTTCTGCAGTGCGGTTCGGATGCAGTACAGCGACCCGCGCGCGGTTGCGCCGTCCCGGCCGACCGAACCGCCAACCGAGAGTGGCTTCCCGGTAACGACTCCCAGGACGGAGTGACCCACGTTCATCGAGTACGTGTCGAAGATCCATGCCATCACTTGCGCGTCCGTGCCGACGTCGGGGGCAGGAATATCCTTCTCTGGGCCGATCTCGTTGATGATCTCGCTCGTGTAGCGACGCGTGAGCCGCTCCTTCTCGCCCATCGACAGAAGTTTTGGATCGCAGATGACGCCGCCCTTCGCGCCGCCGAACGGGAGACCCATGAGCGCGCACTTCCAGGTCATCCACATGGCGAGGGCCTTGACCTCGTCCTGGGTGACGGCCGGGTGATAGCGGATCCCGCCCTTGGCTGGCCCGCGGGTCGTGTTGTGCACGACGCGGTACCCCTGGAAGGCGAAGACCGAGCCGTCGTCCATCTGCACGGGGATCGAGACCTCGACGGCCTTCTTGCACTGCGAAAGAATCTGGATCAGGTTCGGATCGACATCGAACGTCTCACCGACGCGTCGAAGCTGCGCCTGCGCCAGGGCGAAGGGGTTTTCGTGCAGATGGGTCGGCAGGGGTGTTCCAGCGCTCATACGGTGGCACCATCGCTCACAGCGACACGACTATAGCGTCGTGCTCGCGGCGGCGGCGCGGTGTCCGCTACTCGATCGCGAACGGAATCACCTCCTCGTTCGGGAACCCGCCCCCGACGGGGATCGCTGTGATTCGCAGCGCATAGCTCCCCGGGGAAAGCCGTCTGCCGTTGATGCCCCTCCCGGTGATCCCGAAGGAGTACCGGCCCGGAAGAAGATCGCGAACGAGCGCCAGCTGACCGATCTGTCGATCGCCCCGGTAGAGCTCGAGTCTCGCTTCCTCGAGGGGCAGAAGCTGAGGGCGATCGAGGCTCCCGTCAACGCGACCGAGCGTGAGCGTGAGCACCGCTGGCTCGACGTCCGAGGGCGCGAACGACCGACTCGAAAGACGGACGTTTCGAATCAGGTCAAGGTCGACGACAGGCACCGTTATCGTCCATGGAATCTTTAGCGTCACCCCGCTCCCCACGGTGACTGCGAGCGCTCCCCGCAGAGCGGCGGGCGCACGAGGGAGGAGCGGCACGCGCGCAGTCACTGCGACCTGCACCGTTGCCCCGGCAGCGAGGCGTGCGCTCGTCGGAGCGACATCGACCTCGATGTCGGCGCTGTCCGCCGTGCCGGGCCGAATGGCGATCGTAACCGCCCGCCGGCTCGTATTCCTCAGCGTGATCACGCGTCCGACCTGTGTGTCCTCCGCGAAGACCGCACCGAGCGGTACGAGTGGCGGTTCCGCAACGACCTCGATCACTGCTGCGGCCGAGGGATCGACCGTTCCGACCACGCTGCCGGGCACGCGTCTCGCACTTGCAACGAGCGCCTGCTTGAGTCCCGCTGCGTCGAGGTCGGGTCGAGCTTGGGCGAGCAGGGCGGCCGCACCGGCGGTCAACGCTGCAGCTG
The DNA here is from genome assembly GCA_046590225.1 of Gaiella sp. Lineage (GTDB taxonomy): Bacteria > Actinomycetota > Thermoleophilia > Gaiellales > Gaiellaceae > Gaiella. The sequence continues at coordinate 39,424 of JBKJVI010000152.1, forward strand.
CACTCGAGCCGCTCAGCGTGCCGTAGCGCGCAGCGCCGTCTTCGTCGCGGCCGGGATCGGCAGTTGCAAGCCCGATTCCCGCGGCGTTCACCTCGGGCTTCTGCGCCCCGTTGAACGCAAGGCCCTCGGAGGAGAAGGGGGCGGGCCTGCCGCGGTCTGGATTGTCATCGAATGATGCAGCTCCAACGGAGAAGCCGACCGGAACGCCCTGGCGGAGTGCAGCCCGCACGGCCTCGGCATTCTCGACCGAGAGCCCGAGAATCGGAACTTCCACCGGCCCGTCGGTACCGAGCGATCCGGCGGGAAGCGCGCCATCGACGAGCACCGCGATTGCCCCTGCTGCGACGACCTCACGCACCGCCTCCGGTGATGACGTCCCGCGGGGCAGCAGGACGGCGGCACCGCCAACGCGGCTGTAGCCGTCGCCGGTGAAGAGCCGACTGAAGCCTCCGGGAGCACCGACGACCGCCTGGGCGGCGCGTGGCAGAGCGACGACTGGAGCCGAGATCGAGAGTCCTGGCGCCACGACGCCTCCGAGTGGCTGATTCCCGGAGACGAGCGTCCGCAACCCCGCCAGCAGCAGAACGTGACCGGTCGGACTCCTTCGCCTGGTATCGAGCGCTCCGGCCGTGAGCACGCTCGGCGCCCCACCCGGGCCTCCGATGCTGCCGTAGGCTGGTCCCGCGGGGCCGTCGTTCCCCGCCGGGGCGACGACCAGCGTGTCGAGCGCTGTCGCGCCGGCAGTAGCCTCGGCGAGGGGGCCGTCGGCAAACGCGGCGAACGGCTCTGCAACACCGACGAGCGCCACGCGCGCTGCGTCGTGCGCATCCCCGTCCTCGTTCGGGTCGACGGCGAGCTCGAGCCCGGCAAGAACCTGGTCGGTGCGCCCGTAGACGGCAACTCCGCCGGAGGCATCGGGCTGCCAGCCCGCGACACGGATCGGCAGCAGAAACGCATCGGGCGCGGTGCCTTCGAGCCCGGCCGGGCCATCCGAACCAACGACGAGCCCCGCCATCTCTGTTCCATGACGTTCCGGACGTCCCGGCGCGGTGGGGTTCTGCCGGGCGCTCGCATCGCCGCCCGGGTCGAGCACGTCGAGGCCAGGTAGGAGCGCACGCCGGATGTAGGGGTGCACGCGATCGACGCCGGTGTCGAGAAGCGCCACGGTGACACCCGCGCCGGAGAACCCCGGGAGCCGGACATCCGCCCGTCGCTCACCGCCGCTCGAGAGCAGCTGCTGAACGACCTTCGGATCGGCGGCGGCCGGGATGGCCGCCCTGACCGCGTACACGCCTCGGACATCCGGGTTCTTGACGACGATCGCGAGAGCACGAGCGTCGAACGGGGCGGCGAAGCCGTTGAACGTGCGGTAGTAGGAGTGCTCCCGTTCGATCGGCACGCCCTTGCGCGCAAGCTGGCCGATCACGTCCTCCTGTGCCTTCCTGGCGCTCCGCGTCCACGCTCGCTCCTGTTCCTCGGTCGCGACCCCACCCGCTGCTGCGACGCGCGTCGCGAGCGACGGCTTGTCGAGGACGACGATCCAGCGATTGCCGAGCTGCGGCGACGGCCTGCTCCCGAGGAGGCTCTCCCAGCCTGCAGCTCCACCGGCCGGCTCGTCCGCGGCCGCGGCCGCCCCTCCTCCGAGGAGGATCAGCACGACCGCGACCGAGGAGATCGCAAGCGGCAGACCGCTGCGGCTACCGGGCAGACGCATACGCATCCACGACGAGCGCCTCCACCGGCGACAGGGGTTCGGCATACCGCGCCGCCGAAGCGATCATCGCCGCGTTGTCGGTACAGAACGCAAGCGGTGCGACGGCCGCATCGGGCAGTGCCGCCCGAAGCTCGGAGTTCGCGGCCACCCCCCCGACGACCGCCAGCCGCGTCAGACCCTCGGCTTCGGCGGCCTGGCGAAGGCGCCGCGTCAGAGCAAGCACGATCGCACGCTGGTAGGAAGCAGCCAGGTCGGCGCGCCGCTCCGCGGTGGCGGCGTCCCCGAGATCACGGACCGTGTAGAGCAGTGACGTCTTCAGACCCGAGAACGAGAAGTCGAACCCGGGGACGTTCGCAACCGGGAACGAGAACGAGAGCGGATCGCCTTCCTGCGCGAGCGCGTCGATCGCGGCTCCACCGGGGTACGGCAACCCGAGGAGCCGAGCGCCCTTGTCGAACGCCTCACCGGCTGCGTCGTCAAGCGTCGTCCCGAGGCGTTCGAACGAGCCGTGATCACGCACGGCAAGCACCTGTGTATGACCGCCCGTTGCGAGGAGGCAGGCGAACGGCGGCTCGAGGGGTGTGTCACCGAGGTAGAGCGAGGCAACGTGGCCCTGAAGGTGATTGACCGGGACGAGCGGCAGCCCCTTGGCCCACGCCATTGCCTTGGCGGTCGACAGTCCGACGAGGAGCGCGCCGATAAGACCCGGGCCGCGCGTCACGCCGATCCTGGTCATGCCGTCGAGGTCCTCGTCTGCAGCAGACAGCGCCTCGCGAATGACCGGGCCGATCTGCTCCAGATGACGCCGCGACGCTACCTCCGGAACGACGCCTCCGTAACGGGCGTGGTAGTCGCCCTGCGAGGCGATGACCGACGACAGCACCTGCCCGTCAGGCGTGATCACGGCTGCGGCGGTCTCGTCACAGGAGCTCTCGATCCCGAGGATCACGATCTCACTTCCGTCACGGGCCCGACTCCGCCGTCGAGCCCTGCCGCGTCACACAGTCCTGCTCAGTCATCGATTCTTGCTCCGTCATTGCGTCCTGCTCCGTCATTGCGTCCTGCTCCGTCATCGCGTCCTGCTCCGTCATCGAGTCCTGCTCCCGTCCTTCCGGATCCTTCCACATGATCAGTGCATCTTCTCTGTTGTCAGTATAGTAACCGCGTCGGACGCCACGCGTGACAAATCCACATCCCTCGTAGAGGCTGATTGCCGCCAGGTTCGAGACACGTACCTCCAACGTGTACCCCCGTTCGGCATCGTCGCGCGTGACCTGAAACAGGCTCGTCAGCATGGCCGAGGCGATCCCTGCCCTCCGATGCTGCTCTACGACGGCGACGTTCATCACGTGCCACGCGTCAACGTACCGCGAGAGCACGAGGTAGCCCGCGAGCGTGCCGTCGTCGGCGATCGCAGCGAGCGAGAGGGAGCTGGGCTTCGCGAGCTCGCTGACGAACATGGATCGAGACCACGGGGTCGGATAGGACACGCGTTCGATCGCCTCGATCGCGTCGAGGTCGGCGAGGTCGAGCTTTCTGATCGAGAAGCTCATGCGATCCAGCGATCGGCGTCGGGCAGCCTGACGTACACCGGCTCCACTAGGTCTGCGTGACCGAAATGCGTCGCGACCGACGCGTGGAGCGAGGCATGCGGGAGGTGCAGCCTCGAGTCGTCTTCCGGTACGTCGGCGCCTCTTTCGAGGAGGGCATCGCGATAGCGGCGTGCGCCGCTCCCGATGCAAACGGCGCCAGGCGGTGGGGCGATCTTCGCGGGTGGAACGGCCAGGGGGCCGGGAACGAAGACCTCCCCGCGGCGGGCGTCGATCACCGGATACGCATGCTCGGCCCCGGCTGCGAGGGCGTCGAGCGTCGACACGCCGGCGACCTCCACGCCGAGTGCGAGGCCGAGCCCCCGCGCAACGGAAAGCCCGATCCGCATTCCCGTGAAGCTACCCGGCCCCGTGCCGACGACGACCCCTGTGATGTCCGATGCGACGAGCCCTGCCTGACGGAGCAGTTCGTCCACATCGGCGAGGAGCAATCGCGAATCCGACACCCGCTCCCCGAGCACGACGCCGTCGGCCACGAGGGCACTTGTGGCGACGTCAGTCGCGGTATCGAATGCCAGAATCAGCACGGGCGATCTCCTCGAGCAGCGTTCCCCTCGCCTCGTCCGCGGAAATGCGCCGCTCGTCGGGGCCGACATGCTCCAGTAATAACGAGATTGCGGCCGGTGGTAGAGCTCCATGTCCTGCTTCCGGCCATTCGACAAACGCAATCGTACCGTCGAAGTACGGCTCGATATCTCCCCACTCCGCGTGGCTCAGCCCGTTGAATCGGTAGAGGTCGAGATGCGCGACCACCGACCCCCCGTGGTAGAGGTGGCCGATCGTGAACGTCGGGCTCGTCACCGGTTCGTCGATGCCGAGCGAGCGACAGGCGCCACGCACGAGTGTCGTCTTGCCCGCACCGAGATCGCCGCGCAGGAGGACGATGTCGCCGGGCGACAGCAACCCGGCGAGCAGGGCGCCGAATGCCTCCGTTTCGGCTACCGATCGCGTCGTTCGCTCGATCACGGGTCAGAAGAGCCCGAGCTGGGTTGTTGCACGAGCAGCAGCGGCATCGCACGCGGCGAGAGACGGCGTTGCCCCGAGCGAAACTAGCTGGGCCGGCTGGGGGACGGGCGCCGCCTCTCGTCCGAGGAGGGTCGGCAGTCGGGAGAAGTCGTCCTCGAGCGCTTGCAACATCGACGGCGTGTAGAGCGCGGCGGCGGGATGGTAGAGCGGGAAGAGCACGACGGTCGTGGCGCCGAGTGCCACCTCGTGCTCCTGCCCGTGAACGCGCGTGATCCCGTGCGGCCGGCCCGAGAGGAGCTTCGTTGCGAAGTTGCCGAGCGTGGCTACAACGCGAGGGCGGACGAGCTCGACCTGCCGGAAGAGATGGGGCTCGCAGGAGGCGATCTCTGACTCGAGCGGGTCGCGATTCTGCGGCGGCCGGCACTTGAGGACATTCGCGAGGTACACGTCGTCGGGGTGAAACCCGATCCCTGCCAGCAATCGTTCGAGCAACTCACCTGCCTGCCCCGCAAACGGCGCTCCTCCCTGGTCTTCGTGAAACCCCGGCGCCTCACCAACGAGCATCAGATCGGCGTCGGGATCGCCGGAGCCGAAGACGACGCGGTTGCGCGTCGCGGAAAGCGCGCACCGCACACAACCGGCCGTCTCGGCCGCGTAAGCAGTCATCGCGTCAGCGCGGGCGAGTACGTCCATGGCCCTCTCAGTCTAGGCGCGCAGGCGGATGCGTTCTTCGGCGGTGCTCACGAGCAACCCGGGAGACAGGCTAAAGCTGCCACCACGGTCGCTTCACTTGGAAGCGTTCCGTCGAACAGGGGCCGAGCAGAAGGAGCGCGATCCGTTCCGAAAGGCTCCCTTCGACGCGAGCCTTCAGGCTCCGCGCGAAGCGCGGCAGAGACGATGCTGAAGCGAGGCTGCGATACGCTCTTCCATCGCAGGCTCGCGGGCGAGCCTCTTCAGGATCCGCGCGGAGCGCGGCAGAGACAATGCTGAAGCGAGGCTGCGATACGCTCTTCCATCGCAGGCTCGCTTCAGCTGCACCCGCAGCCGCCGCCGCAGCAGCCGCCCGCCCCGCCGCCGAACGAGGGCTTGGCGGACGCGCCGTGCACGGCGAACGCGGAGATCTGTTTCAGCACGTCGGTCGCGGCGCACGCCGGGCAGGTGATCACCTGGTCGTCGCTGCGGACGAGCTCGTCGAAGTGATCCTCGCACTCCATGCATGCGTACTCGTAGATGGGCATGACTCGAGTGTACTGTCTCGCACGTATGGAGCGATGGACGACACCGGTGCTCGTGGGCACGATCGTACGGCTCGAGCCACTCGCACTGCACCATGGCGCCGATCTCTTCGAGGCGTCACGGGATCCGCGCCTGTGGCGCTGGCTTCCGATCCTCCAGCCGCGGACACGCGAGGAGTGGAACGGTTGGATGACGTCAGCACTCGAGCGGACGGAGTCAGGCTCGGAGCTCGCGTTTGCGACCGTTTCGGAGGAGACGGAGGTCGCGATCGGCTCGACGCGCTACCTCGCGCTGCGCCCGGAGCACCGGAGCCTCGAGATCGGGTGGACGTGGATCTCCCCGGCAGCCTGGGGCACGGGCGCGAACACTGAGGCGAAGCTCCTCCAGCTCGTGCACGCGTTCGACGTCCTCGGTTGCCGACGGGTCGAGTTCAAGACCGATGCCCTCAATGAACGCGCGAACCCCGCGCTCGCCGCACTACCCGCCCGGTTCGAGGGGATCCATCGCAAGCACATGCTCGTGCGCGAGGGAGAGAGCCGCGATTCGGCGTGGTACTCGGTGATCGACGACGAGTGGCCCGCCGTCCGCGAGGCACTTGGCGCCCGACTCGCGTCGAGCCGTAAGAATTGAGCGAGGCAGCCAATAGGCAGGATGCGACCATGCCTATTGTCTGCGCCTCGCAGCTCGTCAAGACACATGGCGTGGGTCGCGCAGCCTTACGGGTTCTCGACGGCGTCGATCTCGAGCTGCAGGCCGGTGAGGTCGTTGCAATCGTCGGTCGCTCCGGGTCCGGCAAGTCGACCTTGCTGCATCTCCTCGGGGCACTCGATCGACCCGATTCGGGGTCGATCGAGCTCGCCGGCACTCGCATCGACACGGCAACGGAGAAGGAGCTGACCCTGATCCGCCGCCGGCAGATCGGGTTTGTCTTCCAGTCCTTCCACCTTCTTCCCGAGCTGACCGGAATGGAGAACGTTCTCCTGCCCGCGCGACTCGGAGGTGCTCCCGATGCGATCGCCCGCGGGAACCACCTCGTGGCCGAACTGGGCCTCACCGAGGTCGCCGAGCGGCTGCCGACCGTCCTGTCCGGTGGCGAGCAGCAGCGGCTCGCCGTCGCGCGCGCGCTCGTCAACGATCCTTCGCTTCTGCTCGCGGACGAGCCGACCGGGAACCTCGATCCCGAATCGGGTGCCGAGGTTCTCCGCCTGCTCCAGCAGGCTGCCTCAGCCGGAAAGGCCGTCCTGCTCGTAACGCATCAGGACGATGCGATCGGGATCGCCGACCGCGTGCTTCGCCTCAGCGGCGGGCAACTCGTCGGATGATCGCAGCGCTCGGGTACGCGCTCGCGCGGCTTCGCGTGCGTCGCACACGGACCGTGCTTGCGGTGCTCGGGATCACTGCAGCAGGAGCGATGCTCGGGGCTGCCGTCACCGTTTCGTACGCCCTCGGCACCGGTTTCGAGCGGACGGCGGATCGCGCTGATCTCCCCGACATTGCTGCGACGTTTGCGCCGACGCAGCGCCGAGACGTCGAACGGGTGGCCCGCTCGCTCCCGAACGTCGTCGATGTCTCGTTTCGCCTCGATCGCGCCGTGATCTTCATCGCCGCCGGTGGAAGGACGACCGAGCGCGCGACGGCGATCGGCGTGCAGAAGGGAGATCGTCGCGGATATGCCATCGTCGAGGGGCGTGACATCGAACGCGACGGCGAGGCCGTGATCGAGGCCGGCCTAGCACGCGCCTGGAACCTCAGCCCGGGCGATGAGATGTTCGCCGAGGCCCTCAACGTGCGACTCGGCCTGCGGCTCCGGATCGTCGGTGTTGCCGTCTCCCCAGACGGCGTGGCCTATCCGCTTGCCTCGAGCCCGATCTTCTACGTCGACTACCGGGATCTTGCCCCGCTCATCGCCGCGGTTCCTGGAACGGTCGATACCGCGCTCATCTGGCTCGCCAATCCCGATCGGGTCGATGTCACACTCTCGCAGGCCCGAGCTGCGGGCGTCGGCGTCGATCGCCTCCGCTTCGGAACGCGCGAGTCGCTCCGCCTCCTGATCGGGCAGGCGGCAGGGCTCGTGATCGCGCTGCTCGTGGCGTTCTCCGTGATCTCACTGGTCGTCGCGGGGACGATGCTCGCGGCCTCGTCGGCGGCCGAGGTGCAGCGGCGGATCCAAGGCATCGGTGTGATGCGCGCGCTCGGGATGTCGACCGGGCAGGTCACCGCCGCAGCCGCCGTCGAAGGCGCGCTGATAGCGGCTCCGGCGGGCGCAGTCGGCATCGCTCTCGGGTGGTTCCTCGTCGCCGGCCCAACCTCTCATCTGCTCGCTTCGTTGAACCAGCTTGGGCCTGGGCTCGCGCTCGCACCCCTCTTGATCGGATCCTTCTTCGCGCTCGTCCTCATCGTGGCCGGGTTCAGCGCCTGGCCTGCCTGGCGGGCGTCTCGGCGTCCAGCCGTCGAGACGCTTCGAGGCGGAGATATCGTCGGCTCGGCGCGCGCGCTGCCGTTGCCTGCCGGTGCTGCGGGGCTCGGCATCCGTCTTGTCGCGGCCCGCCCGGTTCGCACGCTCGGAGGGGTGATCGTCCTCGGCCTCGCCGCCGCGCTCATTCTCCTCGTCCTCTCGATCGCCTCCGTCCTTCGGAGCCTCGATCAGCGACCGCAAGCACTCGGGACGCGGTACCAGCTCACGTTGCCGGCAGGTGAGCCCGAGCTCGAGGCAGCGATTGCGACACCCGGCGTCGACGGCGCTGCGACGCGCTTCGAGGTCCTCGCCGCCGACTCGTTCCGCCTCGGCGAGCCGTTCAAGATCATCTCATTCGCCGGAGATCACACGCAGTTCGAGGATCCGGTGCTCGACCGGGGCCGCCACCTCAGGAACGACAACGAAGCAGAGGTGGGTCTCGGTCTGGCAACGGCGCTCGGTCTCCAACTCGGGGGCGCCCTTGCAGCGCAGCTCCCGTCAGGTGCTGAGATCCGCTTCACGGTCGTCGGCATCGTGCGTGCGTTTCAGGATCAGGGTCGCATCGTGTACGTCAACCCGAAACGCCTGCTCGCCGCCGATCCTTCGGCACCGTCGACGATTGCAGTGCGCGTCGCTCCGGGATTCACGGTCAGCGACGTCAGCGACGCGCTCGAGGCACAGGGGATTCTCGCGCTCGCGAGCGGCGGCATCGCCGGGCAGAGCGTGCAGGGCTTCGCCGCCCGGAGCAGCGGCTTCCTCGGTGTCGTGATCGCGTTGCTCCGGAGCATCGCGATCGTGAGCGGTGTCGTGTGTCTGTATGCGGTCGCGCAGGTGCTCGCGCTCACTGCCCACGAGCGGCGACGCTCGCTGGCCGTCGTCCGCTCCTTCGGTGCAAGTCGCACCCAGATCGTGTTCATCTTCGCCGGGGCGGCCGCAACGATCGGTGCCCTTGCACTCCCTCTCGGAGTCGTCGTCGAGCGTTTCGCACTCGGTCCGATCGTCGCGTCGCTCGCTGCCTCGTACGTCAGCCTGCCGCTGACGGCAGGACCGCTCGAGATAGCCGCCACCGCAGCGTCGCTCGCGCTCGGCGCCACCGTCGTCGCGCTGCTCCTCGGCCGGGCTGCGACATCGCGATCCGTCGTCGTCGACCTCACCGAGGAGTAGGGAGCGCCAGGCGCGCGTTTCGATCCTCGGGTCGACCGGAGAATCCCTTTGCGCGACCTCCCTGGTAGTCGAGGTACGAAAGCGCAAGCGATATGTCGGCGAGCGGCGAGCTGGCATGGTCGATCATCCACGTGTCGATCACGAGTCGGCCGTCGGCTGCCTCGCCCAGACGAAAGACGCGTGCCTGCTGTGGGTAGTCCACAAGCGACGATGTGCTGATCAGCCAGTAGCCCCCGCGCGCCGTCGGGCGCGGCGTGATCCGATTCCGATGCGTGTCACCCGAGACGACAGCCACAACGTTCGGGTCGGCATCGAGGAGTGCCAGAGCGTTCTCTCCTCCCTCGGCTGTCGTGAGCGGAGAGTGAGAGAACACGATGACGTTGTCGTCGCTCGCCGCGACGAGTGCCCTGCGAAGCCACAACACCTGCCCGGAGCGGACGATCCCCGCCGCTCCGCTCCCACGCCGGATCGTGTCGAGGGCGATGCCGCGAACACCCGGGGCGATCTCGAAGCTGTAGTCCAGCAACACCCCATTGCCACCGTGCCCACTGGCCCGACGGAGACGATCCACGACGGCACCGGCGGCGAGCTCGCGACGTCGTGGATCGGGTGTGACACGCACGGACGGGCCTGGCAACCCCTGCGCCAGAACCTCCTCGACGTTCCGCGGCCGGAGCTCGGCAATCCGTGCGGCATCCACGAACTCGTCGTCGAGGCCCGAGAGCTTCCGGCCACCAACGGCTATCGCGCGCGTCCGCGCGCTCGGCGCGACGTTCCCTTGCACGAGCACGTCGTGGTTCCCGAGGAGTGGAAACCAGGGAGCGCTGAGACCGGGAGACACGAACCGACGCTGCGCTGAGGCGAGCAGGCCTGGATTCCGCGGCGGATCGACATCGGGTCGGTAGTAGACGGGGTCGGGGTTCGCCGCATCCTGCACACCCTCGTAGGTGCGCGCCCCGCTCGCGGGATCGACCTGACCGCCGTTGAGGACGGCGACCGCCGTCTCGAGCTCGTTCCGCTGCGCGTTGTCGATCAGGTCACCCGTCACGACGACCGCCTGCAGATCGAGCCGGTTGAGCGCGCGCACCGTGGCCGCGAGAACCTGCGCGGTCAGCGTCTCATAAGGCCGGAAGGCCGACGTGAACGGCGACCCGAAGCGATCGAGCGGCTCGAGCCGGGCAGGCGACTCCTCGTCGACGACATGGGCATCGGTGATCTGGGCGAAGGTCGCAAGCTCACGCAACGGCTCCGCGACCGAAGCGAGATCGCTGCGAGGCACGAGCGGCTCGCCGGGGCCACGTCCGAGAACGCCGTCGCCGTCCCGGTCGACCCAGGTCGCTTCGAGCGTCGACACGGCCTTCGACGTGACGGCTTCGTCAGGTCGCGTCAGGACCCAGGCAGCACCGGCTGAAACGACGACAACCGTGATCAAAGCACCGATGCGAACCATCACCCTATCCACCCCCAGCGGATCCACTCAACGGTCGCGAGGACGAGCAGCACCGAGCTGACCCCGATGATCGCCGCGTTCACGCGCGTGCGCTCTCCGAGAACGCCGAGCGCGAGGAAGAACGGGAACACGACGAGCCCGAAGCGGGGCAACGACAGAAGCGGCGACGGTGTTGCTGGGAAGCTGAGTGGCAGGGCAAGGCTGAACGCAGCGAAGAGCCCGTACGGCGCGCCGACCCGTCGCCACGCTACGACCGTCAGCACCACGAACAGCACCAGAAACCCGGCATTCAGGAGCTCACTCGGCCAGAGGAGATCGGGGCCGCCACGATCGCCCACCTCGAAAGCGGTCGTCCACGCCTTCCCGAGGCCGTGGAAGATCCCACCGAGAGGGCCTGCGGGCGAGAGGTGCCGTTGCCACAGTGCTTGCGCACCGAAGAGGTCATCGAGGCTGCCGCGGGCGTCCTGCACGACGAGCAGGTGCACGGAGGCGATGAGCGGAGCAGCCGCGAGGGAGAGGAGAGCGCGCCGCCGGTTGCCCGATCGCCAGGCGATGATCGCGAGCGCGGGCAGGAGCGCAACGCCGGCCACACGCGTCAGGATGGCGAGACCGCAGACGACTCCGGCGGGAAGGAAGCGCCCCCGCTCGGCGAGGAGGAACGCTCCCAGTGCGAGAAGGAGGTACAGCGACTCGCTGTAGACCGCACCGAAGAAAAACGCTGTCGGGAAGAGGGCCAGGTAGAGCACAGCGCGGCGGGCGGACGGCCCACCGACGAGACGCACACCGAGACGCTCGAGCAGCACCAGTGACCCGAGCAGGGAGACCAACGAGATGAGCACGCCGGCCGTGAGATCGTGGCCGCCGAGCACGGCTCCAATGACAGCGACGAGCGCCGGGTAGAGCGGCCAGAAGGCGAGCGTCTCTGCGGCCCCGTGATACCCCTGCTCGGCGATCGTCAGGTACCAGACGCTGTCCCAACGTGCCCAGAGATCGATCGGCCACCCGAGGTCGTGGAGGAGCGGGCTCGCGCCCTCGCGCTCGAGGCGGGCATGCGTCGGGAGCAGTGTGGCGAGCAACGCAACGGCGGTGATCGCCACACGGGTCCAGAGGAAGGTGCGGACGGCATACGACAACCGCGCCGCGGGCTGCGCCGGGCTCACTCCGGCTGAAGCAGACATGCGCCCCTCGACGGCATCGCAGTCAGTACGTGAACGTCGTCGCTCCATCCCCGACCCACTCCCAGAGCGCCGCAGCGCCGAGAACCGCGGCATTCGGCAGGTTGACAACAACCTTGTTCATACGCCTCCCCTTCCTCTGGTTGGCTCGAGGCGCTCCGCCGCGAGCAGAATCGTCAGGGCGGTCTGCCCCTCGGCAAAGCCGCCCTGCCTGGCACTCCTCACCGCCTCCTCGAGCGGCATCCGCACGAGCGTGACGCGCTCCTCCTCATCGGGATGCGCCTCTCCCACGGAGACGCCCCTGGCAAGCCACGCATCCGACCGGAGGCTCAGGTGCGCACTCGACGAGAAGAACGTCGTCAGGTGCACCCAGTCGCGAGCCTCACCCCCCACCTCCTCGTAGAGTTCCCGCCGCGCCGCCTCGAGCGATGATTCGCCGTCGGCGACCGATCCTGCCGGAACCTCGAGCGTCCAGTCGCGCACCGGGTGACGGTACTGCCGGACGAAGAGCATCTCGTTCTCGGCGGTGATCGCAGCGACGAAGACCGCACGCGGAGCCCCGAGATAGGAGTACGACGTCTCGCGACCGTCCCAGAGCAGTCGATCGTCGATGTGATCCCGCCACGGTGACGAGGCGAGCAACTCGCTCGCGATGAGCTCGAGTGGCGGCGGCTCGGGCAACGACGGCACGAGCTCCGAGATAAGCCTCGCCGTATTCGGGGCACGTTCGAGCATAGGGTCGCGCGCGATGATCGCCAGATCGACGAGCGTGTCGACGTCACGCCAGGCCTGGAGCTCGACGACGTGAAGACCGGCCGCCTCGCACCGTGCACGCGTGACTGCGTGGACTGCGGGAGTCGACCAGGGAATGTTCTCGAAGGGTCGACCGTCCGCGTCCCGCATCGCGATGAGCCAGTACCCGCCGTCCATCGCGGGGCCGAGGACGACATCTGCCCCGTTGGCGAGTGCCTCGAACGTCGCCGTCAACGCGCCGTGCGGTACACCTGGAATGTCCGATGAGACGATGGCCACAGGCCCTTGCCCGGCGTGTCTCGCGATCCCGAGGCGAAGCGCATCGGCAAGACCTCGCCCCTCCTGCTGAACGAGCGGAACGCCCGGAAGCAGGGTCTCGAGGGGCGCTCGGTCGGACTCCGAGCCGTAGAGGACGCGCGTGTCCGCGACTTCCCGGCGGCACGCATCGATGGTGTCGAGCAGCAGACACCCATGGAGCTCAGCCGCCCGGACAGCGGTCAAAGGCGGCACGAGCCTCGTCTTCGAGCGCCCCGGCGTAGGTGCTTTCGCAACAACGAGAACGATCCCCGTCACGAGACCCTCCTGAGCACCCCGAGCGCCTGCTCCCGCCAGCGGCTCCGGTGCGCGATGCCCTCGGGGCGGCTACTCCCTGCCTGCCGATACCAATCGTAGGAGCGGATCAGCGCCTCCGCACCGCTCCGAACCGGCGTCCAGCCGAGCACCGCCTCGGCTCGCGAGCAGTCGAACACGATGTCCCGATCCGCCGAGAGACGGTGCCACCGTTGCAGCGGCGAGACACGCGCAGCATCGAGCACCGCCAGTGCAGCCTTCGCCGGCGCCGCGGGAATCCCGACGACCCTGCTCCGCGATCCAGCGTGTTCGATCAGCATCTCGAGATCTGCGCGGATCGAGCCACTGACCCGGCCGCCGACATTCAGTATTCCGTCTCCAGGGCGGTCTGCAGCGAGCTCGAGCGCGTGGACGAGATCGGACACGTCGAGCAGCTGGTACCGATTCGAACCGTTCCCGAGCGTGTAGATCCTGCGTCCTTCACCGATCCAACGGAAGAGGATGCCGAAGACACCGAGGCGTTCCGGGCCGATGAACGCCGAGGGTCGAAGGACGAGAGGAGCCGGCGCGATCTCGAGCCAGGCACGTTCGGCTGCGAGCTTCGAGCGGCCGTAAGGCTCGCACGGATGTGGCGTCGCACTCTCATTGACCGGCGGCGGCAGGATGCCGTAGACGACGCCGGAGGAAACGAAGACGCTGCGGCGCACACCGGCCTCGCGAGCAAGGCGCGCAAGCTGGGCCGTCGCCGAAGCATTGACCGCCTCGAGGTTTCCGCCGGACGGCAGCGCCGCCGCGGCGTGAATCAGCACGTCGACGCCCTCGAGCGCACGACGAACGAGACCCTCGTTCCGCACGTCGCCCACCACCGACTCGACTGCGGCAAACCCATCCTCCAACGGCTCGAGATCGAGCGAGCGCGCGGCGATGCCACGCTCGTTGAGGCGTCGGAGGAGATGAACCCCGAGAAAGCCCGAGCCCCCGGTGACGAGCCAGGTCACGTGTCCCCCAGGTGCCGGTCAGTCATTCTTCGCCCCGGCCTTGATCCACGCAGCGATCGTCTCCCGGTCGTCACGGGTCAAGACGCCTCGAAGTGACGGATCGGGCGGGTGGATGAGCAGGTAGGAGAACTCCGGCTTGCCCGGCACGACTCGCTCGAAGGCGGGTCGGGTCGCCGCAGAGACGCGAACGAGATCGTCGTACGACTTCCCGCGCCGAAGGTCGAGATACGGATAGGCGACCGGGTGGCAGGAGATGCACTTGCCGTCGAAGATCGGCTGCACGTCCGCCGCGTAGCGAGGCGCCGATCCGTGCGATCCGACGACGATCACGAGCGCCGCAACCGCGCACCCCGCAACGAGCGCCGCGACCGCGATCAGCCCTCGACGGTGAGGAAGTCCGAGACGTTGCATTGCTCGTCGACGCTGAGGAAGACCCAGGGCCCGGGAAGCGCCGAAGGACTCGTTGCCGACCAGCGGCCCGGCGCATTGCCGGCGTTGTGCAGCTCTACCGTGATCCCAGCCTTCGGGTTGACGGCCAGCGTGTAGTTGCCGTCGAGGTTCGACCCGGCCACCGACATCGACAGGCTCGTGCCCGAAACGGCAGGCTTGGAGATCGTCGGGTTGGGGACGACGCGCGTGGGGAGCCCGAAGTTGGCCGTCTGCGTCTGACCGGTATCGAGCGCGACAATGCGCGAGACATAGATCGATTTCGGCGCGTAGGCCTTGAGGAGGAACCGCCCCTCCGGAGCGTCCGCAAGCGTGTACTTCCCGGTCGCGTCGGTCGTGGCAACCCGGTAGTGCTCTTCCCCGCCCTGGAGCGTGGCGCCCTGGAGCAGCAACGTCACGAAGGCTCCCGCGATCGGCTTGCGGGCCTGATCGATGACGGTGCCTGTGATCGTCCCTGTTCCCTTCTGTTCGGTCGACGACGAAGTTCCCTCAACGCTCGGTGGTGGAGTTCCCGGCGTCGTGACCTCCGGCCCGCCGGTTGTGCCGTCGTCTCGCTTCGCGCCCTGCGCGATCCAGTCGTGGATGATCTTCATGTCCTCCGCCGAGATCGGAGGCGCTCCTGGCGGCATCCGCGACCCGACCCCTGGAACGTCAGCGATGACGGGATTCCCACCGACCTTGAGATAGAGGAAGCTGTTGTCGGGATCGCCCGCGACGACGCGATAGAGATCAGGATCCTCGAGCGCCCTGATCCCAACGAGGTCGTCGTACGCCCTGCCGTTCTGGAGGTCGAGCGAGGGGTTGACGCCCGGGTGGCAACCCTGACAGCCGTTCGACTGGAAGACGGACTCGACCTGCGAGAACGCGACGGGCGTACCTGATCCCTCGTCGTCGTCATTTCCCCCGCAGGACGCGACGAGCAATGCCAGGCCGACGCCGACGATCGTCGCGGCAAGCGCGAGTGCTGGGCGACGCCTCATCGTGAGCCAGTCTTACTGCGAGTCAGCACGCCGTCAAGGGTCAAAACCTAAACATGGTCTTACACGACCTGCCAGGTCATCCGTACCGCGCGACGACGGTGAGCATCCTCGTGCCTGCCTTGATCGACGGGCCGAGCTTGCCGGACACCTTCGATTCGCCGCCCCGACGGGCGCGAGACGGCACGGGAATCTCCATGATCGGCAGACCCTGGCGCGCAGCCTTGACGATCATCTCGGTCGGCCAGCCATAGGTCAGTTCCGCCATTTCGAGTTGCTCGAGCGCATCGCGTCGAATCGCACGCATCGGAGGAATGTCATGGATCCGCGTGCCGTAACAGAGCCGCACGAGCAGCGAGACGAGGGCGTTCCCGAGCCGTTGGTGACCATGCTGCGCGCCTCGCTCGGGATCGACCCGGGCCCCGAGCACGAGCGCTGCCCGACCGGAGCGGATCGGCTCGACGAGCGAGTCTATCGCCGCGGGGTCGTCGCTCCCGTCGCCGTCGAGGAAGACGAGGATCTCCGCGTCCGTCGCACGCGATCCCTCGAGACAGGCGCGCCCGTAGCCGCGACGCGGCTCGAGAACGACGAGCGCTCCCGCTGCCCGAGCGAGCTCTGCCGTATCGTCCGTCGACCCGCCGTCGACGACGACGATCGTCTCGACGCTCCCCACGGGGAACTCCGAGAGCACCGACGGAAGCGACTCCGCCTCGTCGATCACGGGGATCACTGCGGTCACCCGAGCACCGGCCGCGAGGGGCAACGGACGGGACGCGAGACTGCGGCGGGGCACTATGACCCGGGCGAGCGCGAGCGCGACGAACGGAACGTAGACAATGACGCGAACCCACCAGGGGAGACCCCCGTGGAGGGAATAGACGTAGAGAAGCGGAAGCGTCCCCGTGAGCCAGAGCCACGCAGGGGCCGCGGTGATGGCGAGGTACGGGAGCAGCCACAGCGTGTACCAGGGCTGCAGGTTCGCGCTCGCAAGAAGCAGCCCGCCGAGCACGAGCAGGCAGCTTCTCGCGACCTGATCGATCGAGGCGTGCTCCCGGAGACTCAGGATCGCCACCACGACGAGGAGGACGACGAGCAGAGCCCTGAGCGCCAGCATCCAGCCCAGGTGCGGTCGCAGAGCAGTCCACGCGAGTGATCCCAGCTCCTCGTGGCGGATGTAGTGCGGCACGCTGCCGACGACTCCTCGGCCGACAGCAAGGTACGGGATGTAGGCGAGGAGGCATGGGATCACGGCCGCGAGCGCGAATCGCCATCGACCGCGCCGCACGAGAGCGGGCACGAGCAGGATCGGCCCGAACTTCACGAGCGCGCCGAGGGCGATAGCCAGGCCCGCAAGCGTGAATCGACGCGCTTGCCAGGCGGCGAGGAGGGCGGCACCTGCGAGGAGTGCGAGCGTGTCGACATGGCCGTTGGCTGCGATCTCGCTGATCGCGATCGGATGCCAGGCGACGAGCGCGATGCGCTCGAGGGGGACGCGCATCCGGGAGAGGACGAGGATGAGAAGCCCG
>JBKJVI010000144.1:0-15458 GCA_046590225.1 Gaiella sp.
GGCGAACGGATTCTCGACTCGCACACCGGCAATCGTCGATCCGTGCGACAGATCCTCGGTCAGAACGACATCGCAGCCGGCAACACGAGCGGCCGCGAGAATCAGGCCGTTCCAGTACGAGAGTTGCGCGTCTCGACTCAATGCAATCGCCTCCCTGACGAGGTCGGCGTCGATCGCCACCACCGGAAGGTTGCTGATGCGATCCACGAAGCTCGCGGCCTGCTCCGGCGTGATCGATTCCCGAAACTTGCGGGTGATCACCGCGTAGAGCTCCGAGAGAACCTGGGCACTCACGATGAGTTCCTCGGCGCGGCGCGCGAGCAGTTCGTGGGCAATCGTCCGCTTGGCCGGTTCGGAGCGATCGATCGCGTAGACGAGAACGTTCGTGTCGAGGAATGCAGTCAAGCGCGTGGCGGTCGATCCGAGCGGTCGTACAGTTCCTCGCGTGTCCAGGTCCGGCCGTCGGGTCCGCTCGTCGCCCTCACTTCGTCGGACAACTCGAGGAACTCCTTGACGGCCTGAGGGGCTGTCCGCCGGCCGGCAAAGGTCGTCAGATACTCGCGCACGACGGCGTTCACGGACGTGCCCTGTTCGAGCGCGCGAATGCGCGCGGTGCGGAGCAGGTCATCGTCGATCGAGAGCGTCAGATTGGCCACGGAATCAGTGTAGCACGGGTTACGTGGAATACGCGAGCCTGCCTGCGGGGCGTCCGGCTACGAGATCCGCGTCAGCCCTGGCCGCCGGTCGTAGTCGGCGTCGAAGCTCATCACCTTGTTGACGCCGTGCCGTTCGAGCACCGCAATATGGAGCGCATCACGGGCCGTGAATGACAGTCCGCCAAGAAGCACGTCCTTCGCGAGGGCAACGTCCGCGGCGTCGATCGGGAATACCTCGTCGACGACACCGAGGAGCGCGTCGTAGGCAGGCTGGATCGCGTCAAGGCGCCTGATGGCGGCGTAGCGATGCAGGATTTCCTGAAGAACCTCGACGTCGGTCACGAGCCGCTCGCCCTGTGCGACCGCCGTCTGCAGGAGAAGTTGCGCTCGTGACTTGTTGGGATGCTCGGCGCCGACCAGGTACATCGGGATATTCGAGTCGATGAAGATCACGCTGGGTCGTGCCCGACGTAGCCCGTCTCGATCTCCGCCAGCATCTCGTCGATCTCCGCCGTGGGGTAGGAGTGCGTCGCGGCGGATTGGATTACGGCGAGCTTGCGAGCGGTGTCGGCGGTCGAGTGACCGGTGCGCGAATGCGCGCGCATCGCCTGTCGGGCCCATTCGGAGACGGTCTGTCCGGCGCGAGTCGCTGCGAGGCGAATGTCGCGGAGCTCCCGCTCGTCGAGGAGAACTTGAAGCCGTTTACTCATAGAAGAAGTATATCTTACTCATCCGCACTCATGTGAGGGTTGCCAGGCAACCCCACCCCTCGAAGGCTGCTTGCTTCGTATCCGAAGCAGCCCCTCGGGTAGGAGCCAGAGCTCCCTTGATCCAATCGCCCCAGCCAGTCGTGCAACTCGCGGTTAGGAGTCGGGCTGTTGTCGTTGCGGTCATTCGAGCGTCCCGCGCTTCGCGATCCACTCGGTCGGTTGGCCGGTGACGCGCGCAATCTCGTCGAAGTGCCGGTCGTAGTGAATCAGGGTGAGATCGTTGACCTCGGCGATCGCTGCGATATAGAGATCGACCGCACTCGGGCCGCGGTGTTGACCTTGTTCGGCGAGGAGGGCCTGAACGTCGCCCGTTCGGTCGATCGCCCGGCGGCTCAGTGGGCACGTCGGTAGTCCGTCAAGTTCCTCTGCGAACGTCATGTAGTCGGCAGGGCCGCGGGCGGAATAGAGAAGTTCGAGCCGGACGGGTGGACAGAGCACAACCCGCTCCGAGGCGACGAGGTCTGTCCAGCGATTGGTCAATTCCGCCGTGGCGGTGCTGCGGTTCCAGGCGCTCGTATCGACCAGGAACGCACCACTCACGGCGTCCTGAGGCGCCGGAGTTCTGCATCCGTCGGCCCGATACCGCGTCCGCTCCTCTTCATGCGTTCAACGAGCCGCCGTCGTCGATCAATGTTCACGATCTCGGTGAGGGCGGCATCGATCGTCGCCGTCAGGGTGCGGGTGCCGAGCACCGCCGCAGCGGCGTCCGCCTTTTCTCGATCGATCGAGAGCGATGTCTTTGTCATGCGGCTATCCTTTCTGTTCTAGAGAGGATAGCTCGGATTTCTCGATACGTCTATCGCCTGGATCGGCCAGGGCCGATCCAGGCGGCCTTACGAGCTGCCCGCCACACTCAGTACGGCCTTGACGATCCCGTCGTAGCCCGTGCAGCGGCAGAGGTTGCCCGACAGCCCGATGCGCACCTCGTCCTCGGTCGGGCTCGGATTCGACTCGAGCAGCGCCGTCGCCGAGACCAGCATCCCCGGCGTGCAGAAGCCGCACTGGACGCCGCCGAGATCGAGGAACGCGGCCTGCAGCGGCGCCAGAGTGTCCCCGTCCGCGAGGCCCTCGACCGTCGTGATCTCACTCCCCTCCGCCTGGAGGGCGAGGTACGAGCACGCGTTCACGGGCTGGCCGTCGAGCAGCATCATGCAGGCGCCGCACTCGGAGTCGTCACAGCCCTCCTTGGAGCCGGTCAGCCCGACGACATCGCGGACGGCGGTCAGGAGGTTCGTGCCGGGATCGAGATCGACCGGGTAGGAGATTCCGTTCACGTTGAGTGTCGCTGCGACTTTCATGCGTTCTCCTCTCGCGCGCGTAAAAGCGCCGTTTCGATCGCGCGCCCGGCGATCACTGCCGCCATCGCGCGCCGGTAGTCGGCCGAGCCCCGGACGTCGGAGATCGGCGTTGACGCTGCTGCGACAGCTGCGGCCGCGGCCTCGACCGCCGCGCTGCCCCCGTCGCTGCCGATCAGCGCTGCCTCGGCCTCGGGGATGCGCCTGATCGTTGCGGAGAGCGCCGTCATCGCGACCCTCGCCTCCGTGACGACCCCATCGGCAACGGTCACTGCGGCAGACGCACCGACGACGGCGATCTCCATCTGCCGACGGTACTCGAGCCGCAGATACGCGCTGCCGGTACCCGCTGCGGGTGCGGGAACCTCGACGCCGACGAGAAGCTCGTCTGCGGCGGCCGACGTCTTGCCCGGCCCCGTCCAGAGATCCTCGACCGCGACCGAGCGCGTACCGGACGGCGAGCGGAGCGTCGCCGTGGCGCCGAGAACGACGAGCGGGCCTCCAGTCTCCATGGCGGGGGAGGCGTTCATCAGGTTGCCGCCAACCGTCCCTTGCGCGCGGGTGGCGTGCGAGCCGACGATGGCACTCGCGTCGGAGAGCGCGGCGAAGCGCGAGCGAACGTCGACGCTCGCAGCGATCTCTGCGTGGGATGCGAGCGCACCGAGCCGCAGGCCGCCGTCGGCGAGCGACTCGACGCCGTTGAGCTCGGCGACGCGGTGGATTGCGACGACGCTCTCCGGCATGGTCGACTTGCCGGTTCGCGCCCCGACGACGAGGTCGGTGCCGCCGGCGACCGGACGAGCGCCCGCCGCGACGGCAGCAACTGCATCATCGACGGTGGCGGCTGTGGTGAACGACTGCACGCTCATGCTCCCGCCTCCCAGACCCGCTCGGGTGTCATCGGCAGCTTGTGAACTCGCGCCCCGATCACCTTGGCGATCGCATTCGCGACCGCGCCTGCAGTTGGCACGCACGGTGGCTCACCGACCCCCTTCGACCCCTTCGGGCCTGCGCCGGGCGTGTCCGTCTCGATCCATGCCACGTCGATCTTCGGAGCGTCCGAGGCGGTGACGAGCTTGTAGTCCGTCAGGTGCGCGTTTCGGTGGCGTCCCTCGGCGTCGAGCTGCGTACCCTCCGAGAGCGCCTGCCCGATACCCATTACGACGCCGCCGTAGACCTGCCCGTCGGCCCCGATCTTGTTGAGGATCTTGCCGCAATCGTGCGCCGCAGCGACCTCGAGCACCCGGGCGACGCCCGTCCCGCGGTCGACCCGCACCCGAACCGCATGTGCGATCAGCTGCGGCGCATGGAACGACTCGAGGCCGACTCGCCCGACGCATCCCTCCGCCGGAGCCTCGGGGCCGTCCGGGACGACATCTTCGCTCTTGCCGTGAAACGTCCCTTCTCCTGCGAGTTCAGCGATCGTGACCGACTTGTCGGGTGATCCCTTGACGAGAATCGACCCGCCGGTGAGCTCGAGGTCGTCGCGGGAGGCCTCGAGCTTCTCCGCGGCTGCGTCGAGCAGCTGATCACGAAGGTCGACCGCCGCCGCGATCACGGCGCGGCCGCTGTTGAACGTCGTCTGCGAGCCGCAGGAACCCATGTCGTATGGCGCTGCGTCGGTGTCCTGGTAGAGCATCGAGAAGTCCTCTGGCTGCATGCCGAGCTCGGCCGCGACGTAGGTGGGCATCGCCATCACGGAGCCGGTGCCGTTCTCCTGAGCTCCTGTGATGATCGTGCCGCTTCCATCCGGGTTGAGCTTGACGTACGCACCGCTCTTCGACGCGAAGCACGGCCACCAGCCGACCGCGACACCGATCGCTTCGTCGTCCGGTAGCTCCTGCCCATAGCCGATCATCTCGACCGCCTTCTCGAGCGTCTCCTTCATCGCGATCCGCTCCAGCACCTGGCCCGTCGCGGTCACGGAGCCGGTCTCGATCAGCGTCTTGCGCCGGAGGTCGACGGGATCCATCCCGAGGGCTGCGGCCAGCTCGTCCATGTGCTGCTCGAGCGCCCAGCACACCTGCGGTGCCGTCGGAGCGCGGATCGAGGACGACGGCTGGTTGTTGGAGTAGACGAGCGAGGACTCGATGTGGACGTTCTCTAGCTCGTACGGCCCGAGCGCGTGCATCGCCGCCATCTGCGCGAAGAAGCCGCCCTCGCCGCAGTAGGCGCCCTTGTCGAGCACGAGCCGCGCCTTGCGGGCGACGAGCGTGCCGTCGGAGCGAGCACCGGACTCGAACTCGATCACCATCCCTTCGCGGCGATGGCCGACGGCGAAGAACTCCTCACGCCGCGAGAAGACGAGCTTGACCGGGCGGCGGGCCGCCTTCGCAAGGGCGGCGACGTGGCCCTCGAAGTGGAAGTCGCACTTGGCGCCGAACCCGCCCCCGAGGAGCGGCACGATGACGCGCACGTTCGACTCGGGAATCTGGAGCGTTGTCGCAACGCCGGCACGGGCCGCGTACGGCACCTGCGTCGACGTCCACACCGTCAGCTTGTCGCCCTGCCACTGCGCTATCACCGCACGCGGCTCGATCGGCACGCCCTGCACCGGATCGGTGACGTAGCGCCCCTTGACGACGACGTCCGCGGTTGCGAGTGCTGCGTCGGCGTCCCCCTTGACGATCGTCGAGTAGCCGAGCGTGTTGTCGTGGCGACCGAGCGCCTCATCTCCCTCGTAGCTCTCCCACGTGGGGTGGACGAGCGTGGAGTCGTCGGCGAGCGCGGCCTCGAAGTCGGTCACGACGGGGAGTGGTTCGTAGTCGACCTCGATCAGCGCGGCAGCCTGCTCGGCGATCTCGGCGGTCGTCGCGGCGACGCCCGCGACGATGTCGCCCTCGAAGCGCACCGTGTCCTTCGCGAACAGCCGGCGATCCTGAACCATGCCTCCGTAGAGCACATCCGGCACGTCCTCATGCGTCACGACGGCGAGCACGCCCGGCAGAGCGCGCGCCTTGGTGGTGTCGATCCGGGTGATCCGGGCATGCGTGTGGTCGGCGTAGCGGAACTTCGCCACGAGCTCTCCTGCGAGCACGAGGTCGGCCGTGTAGCGGCCCGTGCCCGTCACCTTCTCCTTGCCGTCGGGACGAATGAACGTCCGTGGTTCCTCGACCGTTGCCACCGTCAGATCTCCTTCATGCGGGTGTGTGCCTCTATCCAATCAGAGAGTGCACGAGCGTACGTGATTCGTGCTGCGCGCGGCCATCCCGGGCGGGACGTTCACGGCCACCACGGGTTCGTCCAGGCTCGGTCGCCTCGTGGATCAGTGACCTCCAGACGCGCGTACGGCGCGTGCTCGGGTAGATCAAGCCGCGCTGCTGTGATCGATCCGTCCGGCGTCGTCTCGAGGGTCTCGCCGCCATAGCGATATCCGAGCCGGCCCGCGTGAACCGATGCGCCGCTCGAGACACCGAACATCATGGTGACGCTGCGACACGGGTCGCACGTCACGACGACCGAGCCGGCATCCGCGACGACGGATGTGATCCGAGGCCCCGTCGTGCCGTAATAGCAACCCGTCCGTAGGGCGTCGAGCACACCCTCGATCGTGGGCTCCGCCCGGACCCACGTCCAGGCGAGGTCGGAATCGAATCCGGGGTGGTGACTGTCGTCCGTGGCGAGAGCGAAGCAGGGGCTTCCCGCCTGGAGGAGCTCATCCAGGTGCACGGTGGACAGTCCCCGTCCGATCTCGAGCTCGCAGCCAGCGTTGTAGACTTCGATTCCGGAAACGGTCTCCGGCAGCTCGAGGGAGCCGGGTGTGACTCCCGTCCAGTACGGGTGTGCGAGGTACGCAACGCCGCCGTTCTCGGTAATCCAGGCACCTGTCTCTGCGAGGTCGAGCCGCTCGCCTTCGAGCGAGGCGAGAGCGTCGTCGATCCCGAGCGCCAACACGTGACCGTCGCGATCGCCGGGCAGAACGCAGTTCAGCTCCGCGCTCGGCACGACGAGCACGCGATCGGTGGACGGTGGGTCGCTGCGCGCCCAGTGATCGGTGATTGCCAGCACGTCATACCCTGCTCGCCCGTAGTGCTTGACGAGCGCAGGAGGCGCGAGCTCACCGTCAGAGTTTGTCGTGTGCGCGTGGAAGGCACAGCGAAGCCACTCATGCTCGGTACGCCAGGGATCGGTCATAGGTGCGATGGTCGCAGGGGAGCGATCCACGAAATGTAACCGCCCGGTGCAAGAAGGGGGACAGCACTTGCAAACCGGGAGGCTCCGGGTGCATGATCGAGTCTCAAGGCCAACTAGGGCCAACAACTGGGAGGGTCGATGGAAGATTTCCAAGAGCAGGAGTACGAATTCCTGCGCAAGCTCGAAGAGGAGAAGATCGGGCGGAAGACGCTGTTGAAGAGGGGCCTGGCAGCCGGCGCCGGGCTGACGGTCATGTCGCTGTCACCGGCTGCACTCGCAGCCCGCAGCAAGGCGCTTGCGGATCCGCCCACGATAGGGCGCCTCGCCAAGCTGTCCGAGATCGTGGCCGCAGCCAAGAAGGAAGGCCGCCTCAATGTGATCGCCCTGCCACCCGACTGGGCGAACTACGGCGAGATCATTTCGACGTTCTCGAAGAAGTACGGGATCCCGATTACGAGCGACAACCCCGATGCGAGCTCGGCCCAGGAGAACCAGGCGATTCGCTCGCTCAAGGGCGACTCGCGGGCGCCCGACGTCGTCGACGTCAGCGTATCCCAGGCGCAGGTCGGGGCGAACGAGGGCCTCTACGCCAAGTACTACACCACGAACTTCCGCAAGGTTCCGCGGGCGATGAAGGACGGTCGCGGCTTCTGGGTCGGTGACTACTGGGGCGTCGTGTCCTTCGGTGTCAACCGCGCCGTGATCAGCAATCCGCCAAAGAGCTGGAAGGACCTGCTCAAGCCCGAGTACAAGAACAAGGTCGCGCTGAACGGGAGCCCGCTGTCGTCGGGGTCGGCCGTGGCGGGCGTGTTCTCCGCGTCGATCGCAAACGGCGGCTCGCTCAGCAACATCGGGCCTGGAATCGACTACTTCGCGCAGCTGAAGAGCGCCGGCAACTTCCTGCCGGTGCAGGCGACGCCGCAGACGATCGCGTCGGGTCAGACCCCGATCACGATCGACTGGGACTACCTGAATCTCGCCTACGGGAAGAACTTCCCGGCCTCGAAGATCACGACGGTGATTCCCTCCGACGCGGTCTACGGCGCTCACTACTGCCAGGCGATCAATGCCTCGGCTCCGCATCCGTGGGCAGCTCGGCTCTGGCAGGAGTTCCTCTATTCCGACCAGGGCCAGCTGCTCTGGTTGAAGGGGTACTCGCACCCGGCGTTGTTCACGGACATGGTGGCCCGCAAGGTCGTTCCGAACGCGCTGATCAAGGCGCTGCCGAACGCAGCTGCGTACTCGAAGGTCAGGTTCGCGAGTCCTTCGCAGAACGCCAAGGCCCGGGCGACGATCACGACGGAGTGGCCCAAGAAGGTCGGCTCGTAGCCCTCTGAGCACGTCGCCTCCACAGCACGACCTCTCCCGGCCCGCTCCGGCGGGCCGGGAGAGACGAAGGCCGTCGTTCGCCTGGCTCGGTGTTCTGCCGTTCCTTGCCTACGCGACGGCTTTCCTGCTCCTGCCGGCCGCGAACGTCCTCATCGGTGCGTTCCGGTCGCCGAACGGCGGCTGGACGCTGGACAACGTCGCAACCCTCTTCGAGGAGCCATATCGGACTGCGTTCAAGAACAGCATCGAGGTGAGCCTCGTGACAGCGCTGCTCGGAGGGCTGCTCGGGCTCATGATTGCCTACTCGGCGATCCGTGAGGGGACACCGAAATGGATCCGAAGCTCGCTGACGACCTTCTCCGGCGTCGCCGCAAACTTTGCGGGAATCCCGCTCGCCTTCGCCTTCATCGCCACGCTCGGCGTGCTCGGTGTGGTCACGACCTTTATGACCGAGACCTTCGGCGTCAACCCGTACGACCACGGCTTCTCGCTGTTCACGAAGACCGGGATCGAGATCGTCTACCTGTACTTCCAGATCCCGCTGATGATCCTCGTCATCGCGCCCGCCATCGACGGGCTCCGGCGGGAGTGGCGTGAGGCCGCATCGGGCCTCGGCGCGAGCTCGCTCCAGTTCTGGCGGCATATCGGGGTTCCCATCCTGATGCCATCGCTGCTCAGCGCAATGGTGCTCCTGTTCGGGAACGCATTCGCCGCGTACGCCACCGCCTACGGCCTGACGGGCGGCAGTATCGGCCTCGTGCCGATCGTGATCGGGTTCTTCCTCTCCGGCGACGTGCTCGACAACCCGCACCTCGGGCAGGCGCTGTCGTTCGGGATGTTCGTCGTCCTCGGGTTGATGATGCTGGCCTACATCCCGCTGCAGAAGATCTCCTCGCGGTGGATGCGATGAGGCCTCGGCGTCGAATTGCGCCGGGCGCGGTGATCTGGCTCCTCATTGGAGCCGCCTACTTCTTCATCCCGCTCGCGGCAACACTCCTGTTCAGCCTGCGAGACGATCAGACCGGGAAGTGCTGCACGCTCGCGAACTACAGCTACATCCTCCACGACCAGACGTTTTGGAAGACGCTCCGGCTCAGCTTCGTGGTCGCGCTCGAGACGATCGCGATCACGCTGGCCCTGCTCGTGCCGACGGTCTACTGGGTTCACCTCAAGGTGCCGCGTCTGCGGCCTCTGATCGGTTTCCTCGCCCTCGTACCCTTCGTCGTCGCGCCGATCATCCTGGTCGTCGGCTTGCTCGACATCTATCGCGGCTCGCCGGAGTGGTTCTACTCGAGCCCGTACGGGTTTCTCGCAACGGCCTACGTGATCCTCGCGTTTCCGTTCATGTACTTCTCGCTCGACACGGGATTCCGCTCGATCGACGTGCACACGCTCACGGAGGCATCGCAGAGCCTCGGTGCGGGGTGGCCGACGACGCTCTGGCGTGTGATCCTGCCGAACATCAAGGCGGCTGCTCTCGCCGGGTCATTCCTGACGCTCGCGATCGTGATGGGCGAGTACACGATCGCGAGCCTGGCCCAGTTCAACACCTTCTCGGTCTTCGTTCAGTACATCAACCAGAACAAGGCGTACCCGGCGGGCGCGGTGACGATCATCGCGTTCGCGATCACGTGGGCCGCGATGCTCTCGCTCCTCGCCGTCGGCAGAGGACGGACGGCGCCGATCACCGAGGGAGAGAAATAGGCCATGGCCGATGTCGAGCTGAAGGAGTTGCACCGCCGGTTCGGGGACGTCGTCGCCCTCGCCGGGATCAACCTCGACATCGCCACCGGCGAGTTCGTGTCGCTGCTCGGTCCGTCGGGTTGCGGCAAGACGACCGCGCTACGCCTCGTCGCCGGCTTCGACCGACCGACCTCGGGGCAGGTTGTGATCGACGGCAAAAACCTCACGGCGGTACCGCCGAACAAGCGTGACATCGGGATGGTGTTCCAGGCTTACAGTCTGTTCCCGAACATGACAGCGGTGCGCAACGTGGAGTTCGGCCTGCGCGTGCGAAAGCGGAGCGGTGCGGTTCGCCACAAGCGCGCGCTCGAGCTTCTCGACCTTGTCGGCCTGGCGCAGGCGGCCGGGCGCTATCCTCACCAGCTCTCCGGCGGGATGCAGCAGCGGGTTGCCCTTGCGCGCGCGCTTGCGATCGAGCCGCGGCTCCTGCTCCTCGACGAGCCACTGTCGGCCCTTGACGCGAAGGTGCGCGTCCAGCTACGCGAGGAGATCCGGCGAATCCAGCTCGAACTCGGCATCACCACCATCTACGTCACCCACGACCAGGAGGAGGCGCTCTCGATCTCCGACCGCGTCGCGGTGATGTACGGCGGAAAGATCGAGCAGATCGGCCCGCCGGCGGAGATGTACGGCAGCCCGTCGACGCCTTTTGTCGCCGAGTTCATCGGCACCATGAACCGGCTCGTGGCAACGATCGGCGACAACGGGACGATCGACTATGCGGGCCTCCCGCTTCGCGTCGATGCGGCAGCAGGGTTACCGCGAGGCGAGCGGGTGCTGTGCCTTGTCCGCCCGGAGACGGTCACGATCGTGCCCGCGAACGGCGTGCCGGTCGACGGTGCGGTCGCGGGCGAGGTCGTTGCAAACACGTTCCTCGGCTCGACGTCGCGGGTACGGATCGCGGACAGGAGCGGCGAGCGCACGCTCACGGCAGACATCTCGACGAGTCACGCCTCGATGCTCACCGTGGGAACGACGGTCGTCGCCAGCTTCCCAGCGGACAGCCCGCGCCTGCTCAGCCTGGCGGATCAGCCAGACCTGCCCTCACTCAACCCTGGCGATCCGTGAGTACACCGTCGATCCCGAGATCGATCACTCAGGTCATCGGCTAACCTGCCGGCCGTTGCTCGTTCGCCGATCGCGAGGAGCACCGTGCTAGCCGCCGGCGAGCAGGCGATCGACCAGGGCGACGTCGATAGCATCGACGATCTCGTCGGCCGCCTGGAGCCGCGTGTCGGGCATCGTGCCGCGAACAGCGACGCAGCGAATGCCAGCTGACGTTGCCGCCTCGACTCCGGCCTCGCTGTCCTCGAAGGCAACAGCGGACGACGCTGCCAGGCCGAGCCGTTCGAGGGCGAGAAGGTAGCAAGCTGGATCGGGCTTCCGTTGCTCGACATCGTCCGCAGCGACAATCGTCGTGAGGTCGGAGCACAGGCCGGCGGCCGCAACGACCGGCTCGATCTCTGCCCGGTAGGCGGCCGAGACGACCGCGACCGGCACGCGCGTGGCGGCGTGGCGGATGGCGGCGCGGATCGACTCGGGAACGGTCGAGCCGTCGGCCGCCTTCGCGGCGTAGCTCTCGACGCGATCCGCGATCAGCGATCCGAGCAGCGGCCCCTCCACACCGAGCCAGCCGCCCACGATCGTCTCCTCTGATAAACCGGCGAGGCGTTCGAAGTACTGGTCGCTCGTGATCGGCCGGCCATGTCGCGCGAACAGCTCCTGGTAGAGGGAGAGGAGCAGCGGCTCATCGTGGGAGAGCGTCCCGTTGAAATCGAAGAGGAGCGTCTGCACCGTACCCATCCGGGCCTGAAGACTACTGTGCTCACGCGATGCCGCCCCTGGCGTTCACCCTCGCTCTCACCGCTGCCGTTCTTCACGCGTCCTGGAACATCCTCCTCGCAAGGGCCGGCGATCCGGAGAGCGCGACCGCTGTTGCACTTGTTGCCGCGGTGATCTTCTTCGCGCCGGTCATGGCACTGCGGTTCGACGCCGAATGGGATGTCTGGCCGTTCATCCTCGTCACCTCGATGCTGCAGCTCCTGTATTTCGCCTTACTCGCGACTGCATATAGGAAGGCAGAGCTCTCGTTTGTCTACCCGGTTGCGCGCGGCGTCGCGCCGGGGATCGTTCTCGTTGTCTCGGTCGTCGCGCTCGGGAGCAGCACTTCGTCGGCTCAGGTGGTCGGTGTCGCTCTCGTTGGCGTCGGTGTGCTACTCGTCCGCGGCCTGCGGCGCCCCATCGACTCGCACGCGTTCCCCTTCGCCCTCGGGATCGCCTGTGTGATCGCGTCGTACACGCTCCTCGACAAGCGTGGGATCACGCACGCGAGCCCGGTCACCTATCTGGAGCTGAGCATGATTCCGGCGGCGATCGGGTACGCGGGGGCGACGCTCGCCGTCAAGGGGCGTGTCCGGGTGCGGGCCGAGCTCGGGCCATCGGCGGTTCTGGCGGGCATCCTCTCGTTTGCTGCTTACGCGCTCGTCCTCGCGGCGCTCGAGCGCGCCTCGGCAGCATCGGTCGCTGCTGTTCGCGAGACGAGTGTCGTGATGGCAACGGCCTTCGCAGCCATCCTGCTGCACGAGCGGGTGAGCCGGGCGAGGCTCGCCGGGTCGGCGCTCGTCGTCTGTGGGATCGCACTACTCGCGCTGCGGTGATCGGTTACACAGCGAGCGCGTTGCAGCTCATCGCACCGTCCCCACCGTCAGCCGGACGGACGCCGCACGAGATCGCGAGCGATCACGATCCGCTGGATCTCGGCGGAGCCGTCGACGACCTGGAGCATCTTCGCGAGCGCCACGAACCGCGCGAGTGGGTAGTCGTGGAGCCAGCCGTAGGCTCCGAGTGTCTCGCTGCACTGGATCGCGGCCCGAAGCGCTGCATCCGGGCCGAAGCGCTTCGCGTGGGCAACCGCGACCGGGCCGCCCTCCTTGCCGAGCAGCTCGGCCGCCTTCCGGGTCAGCCCTCGTGCCGCCTCGAGATCGGTGGCGACATCGGCGAGCACCCAGGCGATTCCCTGATGAGCGTTCACCGGCTTTCCGAACACGGAGCGCTCGCTCGTGTACTCGACGGCAACATCGAGTGCCTCGGCATGGAGACCGTTCGAGATCGCGGCGATGTCGAAGCGGGCCACGTCGATTGCCCCGAGTGCCGCGCCCATGCCCTGGCCCGGTGGGACGAGGAGAGCGGCGGCGGCGTTGTCGAGCTCGAGGTTCGTGATGGGGAGAAAGTCGGAGGCGGCCTTGCGATACGGCTCGCTGAAGTGCACGCCCGGGTCGGCGGCGTCGATCACGAAGAGCGCGACGTCACGGTGGCCGGGCTCCTCCTCGGTCTTCGCGACGACGAGCAGTGCGCTCGCGACGCCGCCGAGCGTGACCCAGGCCTTCTTGCCGCTGACGACCCACGCGTCTGCGGCCTTCGTCGCGCGCGTCGTGATCGCCGTCGCGTCCGAACCGGCATGAGGCTCGGTCAGGTAGAAGCCGCCGAGCTCCTTGCCCGAGACGAGTGGCTCCACCCAGCGTTCGCGCAGGGCGTCGTCCCCGACGCCGGCGATTGCGGTTGTGACGGCGTTGTGCATGGAGATCGAGAAGGCGAGCGCCGCATCGCCACGGCCGAGCTCCTCGAAGACATCGACTGCCTGGGGGAAGGAGAGGCCGCGGCCGCCGTCCGCCGGAGCGACGAAGAGGCCGGTGAGGCCGGAGTCCCTGACGGCGTCGCGGGGGTAGGTTGCGCTCGCCTCCCAGGCATCGATCGACGGTTGCACGACCTCGCGGGTGAATGCGCGTGCGCGCTCGACGGCAGCTTCCGACGCGATCTTCATTCGTCGATGTCGATGTCGATGTCGATGTCGATGTCGAAGACGATCACGTTGCGCAGGGCGCCGCCGCTCGCTGTCGACGCGACCGCCTCGTTGATCTGCTCCAGGGGGTAGCGGCCGCTGATCAACTCATCGAGCTTGAGGAGGCCCTGCGTGTACAGCGCGGCGAACGCGGGAACGTCGACCGCCGGGACGCTCGATCCCATCTTGCTGCCGACGATGCTGCGGCTGTCGTGGGCTAGAGTCGTCGGGTCGTACGACGCGCTCACACCGGTGGGCGTCATGCCGACGACGACGAGGTCGCCTCCTCTGCGGAGGAGCTCCATGCCGCTCTCCATCGCGCTCACCGATCCGACCGTCACGAAGACGTAGTCCGCCCCGCGGCCCTCGGTGAGGTCGAGGACGGCGTCCCGGACGTCGCCGTTGTTCGGGTTGAACGCCTGCGTCGCGCCGAACTGACGCGCTACCTCGAGCTTCGACGCGTCGAGATCGACCGCGACGGTCGACGCTGCGCCGGCAATCGCGGACGCCTGGATGCTGTTCAGCCCGACGCCTCCGGCCCCGATCACGACGACGTGCGCGCCGGCCTCGACGCGGGCGGTCTTCGCCACGGCTCCGAAGCCGGTCAGAACACCGCAGGCAAGAAGCGAGGCGCAGTCGTACGGCAGTTCGTCGGGAATCGGTATGACCTGCGACTCGTGGACGACGACGCGTTCGGCGAACGCGGCCGTGCGAAACCCGTGGACGACCGGCTCGCCGTCCTGCGTGGTCAGCGGCCCCGGTGCGTCGAGCGGGAAGCTCGTGTCGCACAGTGCAGGCTGCTCGTGATCGCAGAAGAAGCAGGTTCCGCATGCCCGCACGAGGGTGACGAGGGTCCGTTGGCCCGGCGTCACTCCGGTCACGCCCTGGCCCACGGCGACAACAATGCCGGCTCCCTCGTGGCCGTAGACCGCGGGGCGGACACCCTCCCAGGCGCCGTTGAAGAAGGAGATGTCGCTATGGCAGATGCCGCTCGCGGCAATGCGGATCTCGACCTCCCCCGGGCCCGGTGGGGCGAGAACCAGCTCCTCGATCGTGAGAGGGTGGCCCGGCTCGCGCAGCACTGCTGCCTTGATGAGCCTCCCCGTCGTCACGAGGTCGAGACGCCGAGTCCGGTCGTCGGTGCGCCGATCAGGATCGCCGCATTCCCGAACGAGAGCTTCCCCTCGGCCATCTGACCGTGAACCTCCCCGATCTCTTCGAAGGCGCTCACCTGGCCGACGCACGGATCGATCGCGCCGGCGCGAACGAGATCGTTGTAGGCGATCGCCTGCCCGTCGTTCGTGCCATGCGAGCCCTGGAGCCGCTTCTGCCGCACCCAGTGGTAGCGGAGGTCGACCATCGCGGAGTACCCGGTCGTGCCCGCGCAGACGACAACCATCCCGCCCGGCTCGCAGACGAAGATCGAGGTCGGGATCGTGTCCTCGCCCGGATGCTCGAAGACGATCGCGGGGTTTCTGCCCTTGCCGACGATCTCCCAGAGCTTGCCGCCGAACGCCCGCGCAGCGCCGGTCCACTCCTTCTGGCCCGGCCCATCGGTCCAGTGAGGCGGAATCCCCCAGTGGTCGAACTCGGTGCGGTCGATGTAGCCCTCGGCGCCGAGCCCGACGCAGTACTCACCCTTGTCCGCGCTCGAGACGACGGCAACGGGTATCCCGCCGGCCTCCTTGACGAG
>JBKJVI010000139.1:0-18303 GCA_046590225.1 Gaiella sp.
ACCGCTCCCACAACTCGCGACGCTCCCCAACCGTGAACAACCTCCGCCTCCTCGCCACCACACACCTCCAGCTCGACAGCCGACAGATGTTGCAACGACGGGTTGACGGCACCCGTCTAACGTTGCGGGACACCCCACTAGGGCAGCCGGGTCGGAGCGACAAGGGCTGCGGTCGTACACTCGCAGCATGCGTGAGCACGATCTCGAGCTGCTCGAGCTCCCGGCGGTGCTGGCCCGGCTCGGCGCGGTAACCGCGAGCGATCCCGGAGCGGTCCTCGCGGAAACCC
Source organism: Gaiella sp. (assembly GCA_046590225.1). Classification (GTDB taxonomy): domain Bacteria; phylum Actinomycetota; class Thermoleophilia; order Gaiellales; family Gaiellaceae; genus Gaiella. The sequence continues at coordinate 288 of JBKJVI010000139.1, forward strand.
TCCGGCCATCCCCGGATGCCGGCCTCGTGCGTCTGCGTCAGCAGGAGACGAGTGAGGCGATCTCGCTGATCGAGGATTCCGCCGAGCCCGACCTCGGTGGCGCGACAGATGTACGCGAGGCGGCTGAGCTCGCGGGGCGGGGCAGCACGCTCGACACGCGGACGCTCATGCACATAGGCCGCACGATTCAGGCGGGTGTGACGGCTCGCCGGGCACTCGCCGACCGGGAAGGCATTCCGGCGCTGATGGACGTCGTCGCTCGCATCGACGGGTCGCTGCTCTCGATCGCGGAGGAGATCGGCCGTTCGGTCGAGGAGGACGGATCCGACCTGCGTGACTCGGCCTCGCCCGAGCTCCGCCGCCTGCGCCGCGCCCTTCGGGAAGGGCGCGGCAAGCTTGCCGAGCGCCTCCGGAAGATCGCTCGCGATCCCGCTCTTGCCGAGTACCTCCAGGACGACTTCGTCACCGAGCGAGGCGGGCGTCCGGTGCTCGCGCTCCGGGCGTCTGCCCGTGGCCGCGTGCCCGGCATCGTTCACGACTCGTCGGGCTCGGGGCAGACGCTCTTTGTCGAGCCGTTCGCAGCCGTCGACGACTCGAACCGGCTGCGCGAAGCCGAGATCGCCGAACGCGACGAGGTGACGCGAATTCTGCGCAACCTCTCGTCCCTCGTCGGTGCGCAAGGTGATGCGCTTGCTGACCTCGTCCTCGCAACGGCACGCCTCGACCTCGCTCTCGCCTGCGGGAGCCTCTCGCGAAGCTGGAGTGGCGCCATCGTCACGGCAGGCCCCGGCGTCGTGCTGCGCGGGGCGCGCCACCCCCTCCTCGATCAGAAGCTCGCCGTGCCAATCGACCTCGAGCTCGGCGACCTTCGCGCGCTCGTGATCAGCGGTCCGAACACCGGCGGCAAGACAGTTGCGCTGAAGACGCTCGGACTTGCCGCCGTCCTGCACCAGTGCGGACTGCGACCGCCCGCCCTCGAGGCCGCTCTCCCGATCTTCGACGCGATTCTCGTCGACATCGGGGACGAGCAGTCGATCGCGATGAGCCTGTCCACGTTCTCCGCACACGTGCGGAACCTCGTCGGGATCCTCGAGAACGCAACGAGCGCGTCGCTCGTCCTGCTCGACGAGATCGCGGCAGGCACAGACCCAGTCGAAGGTGCAGCGCTTGCCGAGGCGTTGCTCGATGCGCTGGCTTCCCGGGCGCGACTGACCGTGACGACGAGCCACTACGCCGAGTTGAAGGAGTGGGCAAGCGCGACCGAAGGCGCAGCCAATGCAGCCACCGGGATCGACCCCGAGAGTCACGAGCCGCTCTATACGGTCGCGCTCGGGCGGCCCGGCACGTCTCATGCTCTGCAAACAGCAGAACGCCTTGGCCTCGACGGCGCGATCGTCGAAGCTGCCCGGATCAGAGTCGCACCCGAGCGGCTTCAGGTAGCTGAGCTCGTCGCCGAGGCGGAAGCAGCGGCACGGGAGGCACAGGAAGAGCGCAGCGCCGCTGCGTCGGAGCGGGAGAAGGCAGAAGCTGCACGCGCAAAGGCGCAACGCGCCGCAGAAGGGCTGCAGGACGAGATCGAGCAAGTGCGCGCATCGGCGGCGGCCGAGCGTCAGAGAGCGCTCGCGCAGGCGGAGGCGGAACTCACTGCCGTGCGGGCAGAGCTCGAGGAGCTGCGCACGGAGATTCGGGCGGCGCGAAAGCTCGAGCGCGAGCGGGGCCGAGCGACCACGCCGGCCGCGCAGAAGAAGGAGGCCGAGCGCGACCGCAAGCTCGGGGCGGCGACCGACCGGGCCGTGAGGGCATCACACTCGCTCTCGCGACTCGACGAGCCGCTGGCTCTGACGGCACCGCTCGCAGTCGGCGATCCCGTCGTTGCTGCGGACATCGGTGTTCGGGGCACGATTGCCGAGATCGTCGGGGGCGAGGCGACCGTGCTCGGGCGCGGCGGTCTTCGGGTGCGCGTTCCCGTCGACCGGCTCCTACCCGACCGTCATGCGTTGACCGAGGACCCGGCCGGCCCGGCCGTGACCGTCCGAGCCATGATCCAGAACGACCTGCCCGACGAGATCGACCTGCGCGGCCGCACCGCGCAGGAGGCTCGGGAAGCAGTACGTGACCTGATCGATGCCGCTGCGCTCGCGGGGCGCGCTGAGATACGCGTGATCCACGGCCGCGGCACAGGCGCGGTGCGGAAGGCCGTACGCGACGAGCTCGCGAAGCACCCGCTCGTGGACGAGCAGGTCTCGGACTCCGCCGACGGGGCGACGGTGGTGCGTCTCGGTGGGTCGCCGGCGCGCACCTAGACGCTTGCGCCCGGCCGGGAGTCTCCGGGTGAAGGGGAGGCCACGATACGCTCTCCCATCGTGGCGTCCTCCCCCGTAGCGTCCCCTCCTCGGGAGACGAGAGGCCCGCGGGCGGGCCCCTTCAGGATCGCGCGAAGCGCGCAAAAGGATGCAGGAGGGGATGCCACGATACGCTCTCCCATCGTGGCATCCCCTCCTGCACGTATCCTCAAGGGTTGGTGTCTGCTCCCGAACTGATCCATGCCGAGCCTTCCCTCGAGCCCGCGACGCTCGAGATCCTGTGGCAGCAGGATGTCGGCGCGACCGTTGTCGTCCGGGGTCACGACGGGTCGCTGTCGGCCGGGGGTTTGGACGTCGGGATCCCCGCTGTCTCCGACCTCGCCGAGCTGGGGCATGGGGCGACGGCACGGCGGGTCGGGCTCTCCGAGCTCATCGAGCTCGCGAGTGAGCCGCCGGCCGAGATCGAGCTGGGAGGCACGGCACGGGCAACGTTTGCGGTCATCCAGCTCGCGTCGCGCTCGGTGACGGAGGGGCTGCTCCATCCGCAGCTCCAGCACGGCGGTCGCACGTGGCTCGCCTACTGGGGCGCGACGATCGACGAGTCGGTACAGCATGCTCTCGACGCCGTGGCCGCGGCCCTGCCTGCGATCTGCGCCGACGCGTTCGACGGCGACCCGGACGCCCTCGTTCACGACCTCTACGCCTGTGCCGTTGACCAGATCGCCCGGGATCGGCTCCGCGCCACCGGCATCCGGCTCGGCAATCGGTTGATGCGAACGCGCCCGAGCGCGCCCGAGGCCTTTCTCGATGGTCTCACCTCGGACGATCCCGAGCTACCGCTGCACGCCGGCCTTGGCGCACTCGAGCGGCGGATCACGGAGTGGGTCGATCGCGGTCTCGAGCGACGGTCGAGTGCCCCGTGGCTCCTCAGCCTGCGGCTGGACGAGCGGGCGGAGCCGTCCGCCGACGAGTCCACCCCTCTCGTCCTCGAGCTCTGGCTGCAGGCGGCAGACGACCCGACGCTGTCCCTCCCCACGTCGCTCCTCTACGAGGGCGGTGACGCGGTGTTCGGATTCCTGCGCTCGGCCGACCCGCGGATTGCCGTACACCGTCAGCTCGGGCTGATCGAACCGGTGCTCGCAGCCGGCGGGCTCGCGTTCGACACGGTCACGCCGACGGCAATCGAACTGAGTGACGACGACGTTCGCTTCGTCCTGCGCACCGCGATTCCCCGTCTCGAGGAGATCGGCGTACCGGTTCTGCTGCCGCGGAACTGGGTCACGTCCGCGAGCAAGCTACGGGTCAACCTGACGGCAACGAGCGTGGCCAATCGCTCGAGCGGCCTCCTCGGAACGGACGCTCTGGCGCAGTTCGACTGGAAGCTCGCGATCGGGGACACGACGCTCACGGAGGAGGAGCTCATCGAGCTCGCCGCTGCCAAGGAGCCTCTGATTCGGATCCAGGGACGCTGGCACGCGTTGCGCCGCTCCGAGGTCGAGCGCGCGCTGAAGTTTCTCGATCGCCGTCGCGAGGGATCCGTCGTCGATCTCGTCCGCGCGGTCTCGGGTATCGAAGTCGAGGACGCGGGGCTCGAGCTCGGCGAGGTCACGCTCGACGACGGCCTCGGCGCGCTCCTCGCAGGCGGAGACGAGCGGAGCTTCGAGCCGCTCCACACGCCCTCGACGATGACGCTTCCCCTGTTCCCGTTCCAGGCTCGCGGGCACGGCTGGCTGCGACTCCTCGGGGACCTCGGGATCGGCGCCATCCTGGCGGACGACATGGGTCTCGGCAAGACCGTGCAGGCGATCGCGATGCTCACCTCGGAGCGCGAGCAGTTCGGCGACGAGGCGTTTGGCCCCACGCTCGTCGTTTGCCCGATGAGCGTCACACGACAGTGGGCACGGGAGATCGAGCGATTTGCTCCCACGCTCCGCGTGCATCTTCACCACGGCGGTGAGCGACTCACCGGCGACGAGCTCCTGCAGGTCGCGCGCGCGAGCGACGTCGTGATCACGTCGTACGACATCGCCACACGGGACATCGACGTACTGGCCACGATTGCCTGGGACAGGCTGATCCTCGACGAGGCCCAGGATGTGAAGAACCCCGCGACGAAACGTGCCCGCGCACTGCGCCGGCTGAATGCGCGCCGCATGCTGGCCATGACGGGGACGCCGATCGAGAACCGTCTCGACGAGCTGTGGGCGATCATGGACATCGTCAACCCCGGCCTGCTCGGCTCACGCGAGCGCTTCCAGCGGACGTTCGCGCGGCCGATCGAGTCCCACAACGACAGCCGCGCGCTCGAGCGACTGCGAGCAATGGTGCAACCATTCATCCTGCGCCGTCCCAAGGACAGCCCCGAGGTCGAGCTCGAGCTCCCCGCGATCACCGTCACCAAGGAGTACTGCCGGCTGACCCTCGAGCAGGCGAGCCTCTATCGCGCGACCGTCGACCGATGGATGCCACGGATCGAGGAGCACGAGCGTAGCTTCGGCCGGCGTGGCGCGGTGCTCGCCATGCTCAGTCAGCTGAAGCAGGTCTGCAACCACCCGGAGATGCTGCTCGCTACCGGCCGACCACTCGAGGGCCGCTCCGGGAAGCTCGAGCGGCTGGTCGAGCTGCTCGAGGCGATGCCGGCCGATGACAAGGCCCTCGTCTTCACGCAGTACCCGGGATTCGATCGGCTCGTGCCCCACCTGCACGAGCGCCTCGGCCGCGAGATCGGCTTCTTTCACGGCGGCCTGCCCGCGCGGGCGCGTGACGAGCTCGTCGAGTCGTTCTCCCACCCCGACGGCCCCTCGGTGCTCGTGATCTCGATTCGCGCCGGCGGCCGTGGACTCAACCTGCCGGCGGCCAACCATGTCTTCCACTTCGACCGGTGGTGGAACCCCGCGGTCGAGCAGCAGGCGACCGACCGCGCATATCGCTTCGGCCAGCACAAGGACGTCTTCGTGCACAGCCTCATCTGCACGGCAACGCTCGAGGAGCGGATCGACGAGCTGCTCGATTCGAAGCGCGAGCTCGCCGAGAAGGTCGTCGCGGGTCGCGCGGACGACTGGCTCGGAGAGCTCAACCTCGACGCGATTCGCGCAGCAGTGGCGCTATCACCTGCAGCGATCGAGGAGGCGGCATGACGATGCTGAACGACGGTCGTCCCGTCTTCGTGGAGACAGACGCAGACCGGATCGGGAGCGGGCCGTGGGCGCGCTGGCTGGCGACGGCGATCGTGCCGGACGAGGGCTCTCCGCGAGCGGAGCGGGGGCGTGTGCTCGCCCGAACGGGACACGTTCACAGCGTCTCCATCTCGCGGTCCGAGGTCACGGCCCGGGTGATCGGGTCGTCGGGGGCCGAGTATGCGGTCGGGCTTGCCGCAGACCCCGTGGCGCCTCGTGTCTGGTCGGCGGTCGTGGGGTCGCCCCGCGCCCGGGCCTTGTTCGAGCCCGCAACAGCGGGTCGGGAGCAGTCGCTGCAGCTCGAGCACGTCATGACGGTGGACTGGGACGAGCCCCTCGTCCCACCCGGGAAGTCGATTCGACGTTTCTGCACGTGCCCCGATCACGAACGAGGGGGCACGTGCAAGCACGTCATCGCGCTCGGGTATGTGGTCGCGGATGCGATCGACCAGAACCCCGCCGTGCTCCTCGAATGGCGCGGTTGCACCATCGAGGCAACGACGGCGGCAGTGCCGAGGGAGCGTGCGCGGCCGACTGCTGACGCGTGGGCCGCCGGGCCGCTCCCCCGAATCGGCGTCCCCCGCCTGATGCCGGTGGGATCGGTGCTCAAACGCCTCGGCGAAAGCGGGCTCGTCGTGGACGGCGTCGATCTCCGAGACGTCCTCGAGCCAGCCTATGCGGCGTTCAACGGACAGGCGCCAGGAGGCTAGTGCGCGGGTTTGCCCCCCGAGACACGTAGCGCTCACGCACGCTCCGAGCGAGGCATGCGCCTCGACCTACAGGCTTTCGTTGCGAGACGGCTCACCGGGGCGAACGAGAAAGGCCTCTGCCACTCGATCGATGTCGGCGCCGGCCCGATCGTTCACGGCGACAACGTCGGCCTCCGAGGCCGCATCGAACAGGCAGAGACACGCATCGTCAGCCGGCAGCACGATTGAGCCGAGCCACGTCACCGCGCTTCCGTCGGTCGCACGGCGCAGCCGATCGGTAAGGCCGGCCACCTGTCGGCTCCCAAGATAGCGCTCGACGACGAACACCGGCATGCGGGCACGATACGAGCGGCTGCATGTCGTCGCGTCGGGGGAAACCCCACTCTTCAGGAGTCGAGCTCGACGTGACCTTCTGCAACCGCGCGGGCGAGCTCCGTGCGGGATCGAAGCCCGAGCTTTCGATAGACCCGCGTCAGATGGGCCTCGACCGTCGCGATGGTCGTGAACAGCTCCGCGGCAACCTCCCTGTTCGTGCGTCCGGCCGCGACGAGTTTCACCACCCGACTCTCGGCGGCCGTCAAGGTGCTGTCGCGACGAGGGCGCGGGCTGGCCCGTCGTCGTTCGGCGAGCGAGCGCCTGCGCCATGGCTCCGCGCGAAGGGCACCGAAGACGGTCGCAGCCCGGTCGAGCGAGGCAGCAGCCTCGGTGCGCCTCCCGGCACGCCGAAGAGCGTTCCCCTCGACGAGGAGCGTGCGCGCGAGCTCCCATTGCGCACCGAGGCAAGCGAATCCCTTCCTGCTGTGCGCGAGCCGTGCGAGTGACGCGTCGATGTCGGCGGTGGACAGCAGGATCGAGCCACGGCAGAGCTCTGCGGCGGCGGAGACCCAGGGATGATCGCCCTTCGCAGCCCGTCGTTCGAGGCGCGCCGTGAGCAGCTCCGCCTCGTCGATCCGCCCTGCCTCGACCAACGCGAGCGTGGCGTCGGGGATCGCGGCGACGACTCGCTCCTCGTACGCACCGAGCCTGTCCGTGCGTCCGGCCAGGCGCGTGAGTAAGTCAGCTGCAGTCTCGACGTCTCCCGCCGCGGCCGCGAGCAGTCCCCTTGCGTAGTCTGCCGTCGCCGCGATCACCGGATCGGCCGCGGCAGGGGGCGAGGATGCGATCTCGGCAGCGTCGACGGCTGCCTCGGGATCTCCGCGTCGGCCACGCACGAGCGCGCGGACCTGAAGCGCAGCAATCCGCCAGTAGTCACGCGCTTCCTCGAGGGCCTCTGCAAGCAGTCGCTCGGACTCATCCCAGTTACCGCGCCTCGACTCGAGCTCCCCTCCGAAGATGCCGATGCGCATGATCGCTCCCTCGTCGCCGTCACGCTCGGCCTCAGCGCGCTCGACCGCGAGCAGGCTCGCCGCCCGGGTGTAGGAGCCGCGCCAGAGGAGACAGTGCGCGAACGCGCTTCGCGGGGCACGATCGCCGGGCACCATGTGGATGCGGCCGGCGATCTCGACCGCCTCCTCGAAGAAGCCCTCGGTCCGCACGTCGGCGGCGAGCGAGCAGATCAGGCCTGCGCACGTCAGGACGGTCGCGAGAGTACGTTCGTCATCGAGCGGCCTCGCCAACTCGACGGCCGCGACGGCCTCGGGAAGCGCATGCTCGACGTCTCCGAGCCACGCGCCACGCTGCCAGGCGAGGGTGGAGAGGGACCGGGCCGCAAGCCGCGCGTCGTCGTGTACCTCTGCGACGGCCTCTTCGCATCGCCTCACCGCCAACGTGGGATCCACCGCGTACAGGGAGGCATTGAGCAACGCGCGTGCGCGTACAGCGCCTCGAACGCCGCTTGCGAGCACCTCGTCGATGCGGTCGGACGCGGCCGGCTCGTCGGCCGTGACGTAGAGGTACTCGCCCTCCAGCAGCGTTCGTTCTGCCGTCGCCTCGACGTCGTCGGCCGGGGTCAGCCGGCGGGCGTGCGCGGCGAGCTCGACCGCAAACTCGCTTGCGCCCCGCTGGTGGGCCGCCCGCGCTGCGCCCTCAAGCGCAGCGGCTGCGTCAGCATCCGGTGGGGATGTTGCAAGCGCGAGATGACGAGCCCGCTGCTCATCGCTGCCCGACAGACCCGCTGCCTGCCGATGCAGGACTCGGCGCCTCGAGGGTGTCAGCAGCTCGTATGCACCGGCAGCGAGCAACGGATGTGCGAAGCGCACCTCGCCCTCGTGCTCGACGAGAACGCCTGCCGCGACCGCAGCATCGAGCGAGGCCGGTTCGTCGAACACGGCATGGGGCGCCGATCCGAGGATGGCCGCGAGCTCCACCGCCGAAGCAGCCTCGCCGGGCAGCGTCTGCAGCCGCTGCTCGACGAGCTCGCGTAGCGAAGCCGGCAGCGCGTCGTCAGGCGCCCGTGCCAACTCCAGGGCGAAGAACGGGTTGCCTCCTGAGCGTTCGTGGATCCGGAGGACGACGCGTCGCGGCGTGGATTCAGCGACGCGCCTTCGCACCATATGCCCGACCGCGCCGGCGCTGAGCCCGGTCAGGCGCACGTCGACAGCGCGCTCCCGCAGGGCGACCGTGAGGTCGAGCGGATCAGGGTGCCCCTCGCGGAGCGAAGCGACGATGCCGATGCGCTCGCCCTCGAGCCGACGCACTGCGTATGCAAGTGCCCGCGCCGATGCTGCATCGAGCCACTGGAGGTCATCGACCGCGAGGACGATGGGGGAGCGAGCTGCAAGCGCCCTGAGCGCGAGGAGCGTTCCACGCGCAACAGCGAGAGGGTCGGCAGCGTCTACCTGGTCACGGATCAACAATGCTGCCGCGAGTCCGCGCGCGAGTCGCGCGGGAAGCTCTTCGAGAATGGGCGCGACGGCCTCAGTGAGGAGGTCTCCGAGGCCCGTATACCCGAGCGGCAACTCAGCCTCCACGGGACGGGTGACGAGTACCCGTAGGTCGGCCTCACGAGCCAGCCCGACTGCGGCATCCCAGATGCACGTCTTGCCGATGCCGGCCTCGCCCCCGACGATAAGCGCTGCGGGTCCACTCGACACGAGTTCCAGCCACGCGGCCACGCGTTCGAGCTCGGGCTCCCGGCCAACGATCTCGATCGAGCCCGACGACGCCATCCCCACAAGGATACGTCGAAGTGTCGGGTTATCCACGACGCGGGCGGGCACTTCGCGGCGGAGACTCGGTGGGTCATCGACACGAGGAGGAATCCATGAAGCTCACTGCCCTTGCACTCTCCGGGCTCATCGTCATCGTCGCCGCAGCCGTTCTCGTCGCTCCGGCGTTCAGCGGCGGGAGCGACCCGCTCACACCGGAGTTGCGTGATGTCCGCGCGGCGGTCGCCCGGTATCACAGCTTCGACCAAGCGACGAAGGACGGCTACACGGTCGCTGGAGAGCCGTGCGTCGCGTCGCCCGTCGGAACAATGGGAATCCACGCGGTCAACCTGGATCTGATCAGGGACAGCACCCTCGATCCCGAGCGACCCGAAATCCTGCTCTACGTTCCGAAGCCGGGAGGAAAGCTCCGGCTCGTCGGCGTCGAGTACATGAAGGTGGACGCCGATCAGAACCTCGCGACGGACACGGACCGGCCTTCGCTCTTCGGACAGGCGTTCAACGGGCCGATGCCGGGCCACAACCCGACGATGCCGATCCACTACGACCTGCACGTGTGGCTCGAAGCGGACAATCCGATGGGTGTCTTCGCTCAGTGGAACCCCACCATCGCCTGTCCGTAGGGCGGTGACGCGTCACGAACGCGGTGAGGGGCGCGACGTGCGCCCCTCACCGCTTGCCGATCGACGCGCGCTACGCGAAGGCGAGCGCGGTCGGGGCCGTACCCTACGATGAGTGGTCGGCAGGAGGCCCGTCGCCCGGAGGCGGGCCGAAGCCCATCCCGCCGCCACCCGGGCCGCCGAGGCCACCGTGACCGCCGGGGCCACCGTGACCGCCGGGGCCGTGGCCCGGCCCGCCGACACCGAAGCCCGGGAACGTGGCCTCGGCGATCTTCGCTTTCATCTCCGTGGCCTGCGCCTCGGTGAGCTTGCCGTCCTTGAGCCCCTGATCGACTCGAGCGGTCGCCTGCGCCTTTGCGGCCGAGCTGAACGCGGCGTTCAGCTTTGCCGTCGTCGTGCCGAGCTCCTTCGCGACCCCGTCGGCCGTCGCGAGCCGCATCGACGGGACCGTGCCGTCCGCGAGGGCGTCGCTCAGCGTCCCGGCTTCGTCGGCCGTGATGTCGTCGGCCAAGAGCGCCGCCGCAATGTTGGCCTTCGCCGCAGCCTTGACCGCTGCACTCAGCTTCGCCTTCGTCGTGCCGAGGTTCTTCGCGACCGCAGTCTCGAAGCTCGCCCTGCCCGAGATCTGAGCAGCAGCCTGCTTCAGATCCTTGCCGCCGCTCCCGTTTGCCGCGATTGCCGAGCCAACGCCCACCATCAGGGCGAGCGCCGCGATCGATGCGAACAACATGCGTACCTTTGTGCGTCTCATGATGCTTTCTCCTTTCAGGAGATGTCGAGGTATGCACATGGAAGCGCCGCCCCCTGGGAGCACCCTGTGCCCGGGCTTGGGATTTCGTAGGAGTCGCAGCGGCTCTACGAGACGATGTTCACGGCACGTGCAGCGACGATGAGCAACGTGACCGCGGCGATCAGGGACTCGACCCCCATGAACAGCTTCGCCCGGTGCGTGAGCGGCATCACGTCCGTAGGGCTGAACGCAATCGAGTTGGTCAGCGCGAGGTAGAGGTAGTCCTTCAACCTGGGTGCCCACCCTGGCGCTGCAAGGTGCGAGTTCTCGTCCTGCGGGAACTGGAAGTCGGGCGTCCTTCTGCCGGATGCGAGCGCCCTCGAGACCGGCCCTCCGCAGTCGGCCTCCCAGAAGACGAGCGAGAACGTGATCACGTTGACGACGAGCACGACGCCGGCGCTCGCGAGGAGCTGGCCGCCAGTCAGATCGTCATGGCCCGCGAGCAGCGAGCCGAGCACGAGGCTGATGCCGGTGAGATTCGCCGCGACGAGGAGACCGAGGAGTGACAGGGCAAGCTTGCGCCGGTGCTCGCTGCCGACCCCCAGCCGACCGAAGCCGAGGGCAAAGACGAGCGCGAGAAGCACCGCAGGGGCGGCGAGCACGATCCAGACCCACCAATCGTGCTCGGAGAGGAGGCGCCAGTCACTCCAGGCACTCGTCGCTGCAAGAGCGATGTCCGCGACGGCCGCGGCGAGCACGAACGGAACCGCCTCGCGCCTCGCATCGCGTTGCGCCTGATCGAGTCGATCGTCACTCATCTCTGATCGTTCGCCACCCGGACGCTTCGCCCTGCGCCTGTTCCGAGCGACGAACGTGCGCTAACGCGCCTCGTGTGCCGGAAGGAGCTGCGCCTCGAGGACAGCCGGAGCGCTACGACGAGCTCGACGTCGACCAGATGTTGACCGCTGCCTCGGGCGCGACGCGGTCGATCTCCTGGAGCTCCTCTGCAGTGAACGTGAGATTCTCGAGCGCTCCCAGATTCTGCTCGAGCTGCGCCACGCTGCTCGCTCCGATGAGCGTCGAAGTGACCCGCGCGTCACGCAGCGTCCACGCGAGCGCCATCTGCGCGAGAGACTGCCCACGTCCCGCGGCAATCGCCCCCAGGGCACGCACCTTCTCGAGAGCCTCGTCGGTGATCGTGCTCGGTGCGAGTGAGTCGTTGCGGCTCGCGCGCGACCCCTCCGGAATCCCGTTCAGGTAGCGATCGGTGAGGAGCCCCTGCGCGAGGGGCGAAAACGTGATGCACCCGATTCCGAGCTCCCCGATCGCGTCGACCAGGTCAGGCTCGATCCAGCGATTGAGCAGCGAATACGACGGCTGGTGGATCAGGAGAGGCGTACCGAGATCGGCGAGAAGAGCCGCAGCTTCGCGCGTCTTTGCGGCCGAGTACGACGAGATCCCAACGTAGAGCGCCTTGCCCTGACGGACGGCTGTGTCGAGCGCACCCATCGTCTCCTCGAGCGGCGTCGTCGCATCGAGCCGGTGCGAGTAGAAGATGTCGACGTAGTCGAGCCCCATGCGTAGAAGGCTCTGGTCGAGGCTCGCGAGCAGGTATTTGCGCGAGCCACCGTCGCCATACGGCCCGGGCCACATGTCGTAGCCCGCCTTTGTGGAGATCACCAGTTCGTCACGGTACGGCGCGAGGTCCTCCCGCAGGAGGCGCCCGAAGTTCTCCTCGGCCGAGCCGTACGGAGGGCCGTAGTTGTTCGCCAGATCGAAGTGCGTGACGCCGAGGTCAAATGCGCGTCGGACGATCGCGCGGCCGGTCTCGATCGGGCGATCGCCGCCGAAGTTGTGCCAGAGCCCGAGAGAGACGGCAGGAAGCACGAGGCCGCTCGCGCCGCAACGCCGGTATTGAATGTTGTCGTAGCGGTCATCCAGGGCGACGTAGGTCATCGGCCAGTCCTCTCTCGAAGTAGGTGAAGCCCGAACCTATCCAATCCAGCCGTGACCCCGGGCCGCTCTGCCGATCCCGTAGGATCGATCGCATGGAGGAACAGGCCCTCGGTCGGAGCGGCGTCTCGATCACCCGGGTCATCCTCGGATGTGGGAACTTCGGCGGGATCGGCTCCTCCCCCGCCTTCTTCGGCCAGGGAACCTCGAAGGACGACGCGTTTCGGCTCATGGATACCGCCTGGGACCGCGGCATCACGACGTTCGACACGGCGGACGCCTATGGCGGCGGGCGCAGCGAGAGCTTCATCGGCGAGTGGCTCCAGACGAAAGGCGCCGACGTCCGAGACCGCATCGTGATCGCGACGAAGACCTTCAACCCGATGGCTGACGGGGAGGATCACGGCCTCGGCCGCGCTCGGATTCACCGCCAGCTCGACATGAGTCTTGAACGTCTCGGTGTCGACCGCGTGGCCCTTTACCTCGCCCACGACTTCGACCAGGAGACGCCGCAGGAGGAGACGCTTCAGGCGTTCGACGACGGGATCCGCGCCGGAAAGGTCGGCGCTGTCGGCGCGTCGAACTTCAACGCCGACCGACTCGCGGAGGCGCTCGAGATCTCGATGCTCGAAGGCCTGCCGCGCTACGAGTGGGTGCAGAACGGCTTCTCGCTCCTCGAGCAGCGGGACACGGAGACCGTCTTCCCTCTCGTGCGGGAGCACGGGATCGGCTACACACCGTTCAGCCCGCTCGCGGGAGGCTGGCTCACGGGAAAGTATCGGCGCAACGAGGCGCCGCCCGCCGGCTCGAGGATGACGCTCCGGCCCGAGCCGTACGTGGGCTACACCTCCGATCGCGTCTTCGACGCCCTCGAGGAGCTGGAACGCCGGGCGACCGCGCGCGGCGTCTCGATGGCCGGCCTCGCGCTCGCGTGGGCGCTCTCCCTTCCCGAGCTGACGGCCGTTGTTGTCGGCCCTGGCCGCGCCGACCACTTGGCTCCCGCCTTCGAGGCCCTCGAGATCGACCTGTCCCCGACCGAGCGTGACAATCTGACGGAGGTGTTCTCTTGAGCGTTCTCGTTCTCTCCGAGCATGACGTGCGCGAGTTGCTCGACATGGAGTCGTGCGTCGCGGCGATGGAAGACGTTCTCGCACGGCTTGCGCGGGGGGAGCTCACGAATCCGCTCCGCTCGATCATGCTGTCAACAGGCCCGAATGCGATGGGGCTGATGCCGGCCCACGCAGCGGGCGACGAGACTGTCTTCTCCCTCAAGGAGATCGTCGTCGCGCCCGGCAATCCCGCACTGGGCCTCGACTCGCACCAGGGGTCGGTGATTCTCCACGACGGAATCACGGGTCAGCTGATCGCGGTCGTCAATGCCTCACCGATCACCGAGATCAGAACTGCGGCGGTCTCCGGCGTGGCAACGAAGCTTCTCGCACGGCCTGGGTCCCGGACTGTCGCGATCATCGGCTCCGGCGTCCAGGGACGGTCACACGTCGACGCGATGCAGACGGTGCTCGACGACCCGATCATCCGGATCTGGAGCCGCAATCCCTCTCACGCGGAGGCACTTGCGCTCGAAACCCATTCGCTCGTCGCAAACTCGATCGAGGAGGCGCTCGACGGAGCGGACGTCGTCTGCACTGCCACGTCGGCGAACGAGCCGATCGTCGAGGCGAAGTGGCTTGCGCCGGGAACCCACATCAACGCGGCAGGAGCCTTTCCGAACGGGAAAGCGAGAGAGCTGAGCACGGAGACGGTGACGGCAGCGCGGTTCTTCGTCGATCGCCGCGAGTCGACCCTCAACGAGTCCGGCGACTTCCTGGTCGCGGCCGCCGAGAGCGGGTTTGGCCCCGAGCACATCGTCGCCGAGCTCGGCGAGCTCCTCAACGGAGATGCCGAGGGCCGACGCACCGATGACGAGCTGACCGTCTTCAAGTCGATGGGACTCGCGTCAGAGGATCTCGCTGCCGCTCAGCTCATCGTCGCCCGCGCCCGCGAGCGTGGGCTCGGCACCGAGGTCGACTTCTGATCCCGCTCGTCGCAATCGAAGCAGCACGCGAGCGGATCGGCAACGTTGCGATCCGGACGCCGCTCGTCCGCCTGCAGGCACCCGAGTCGCCCGCCGAGATCTGGCTCAAGCTCGAATGCCTCCAGCCGATCGGCTCGTTCAAGATCCGGGGTGCGGCGAACGCGATCCGCAGTGCACCGCCGGGAGCGATCGACGGGGGCGTCTTCACGACAAGCGCCGGGAACATGGCCCAGGGCGTCGCCTGGATCGCGCGAGAAGAGGGCGTGCCGGCGACCGTGGTCGCACCAGAGCACGCGCCGCAGACGAAACTCGATGCAATCGCGCGGCTCGGTGGCACGGTGATCAAGGTGCCGTTCGAGACCTGGTGGGAGACGATGGAGAACGGCGCGTACCCGGGCGTCGACGGCTACTTCGTCCACCCCGTCCTGGACGACGCCGTCATGGCCGGGAACGGGACGATCGGGCTCGAGCTCGTCGAGGATCTGGACGAGATCGACACGGTGCTCGTGCCATGGGGCGGCGGTGGACTGACAACGGGAATTGCGAGCGCGCTCGCTGCGCTCAGCCCGGCAACGAGGGTGCTCGCCTGTGAACCAGAGACCGGCGCACCCCTTGCGGCGTCACTTGCCGAAGGCAACCCGGTCGGGGTCGACTACAGAGCCTCGTTCGTCGACGGAGCGGGCGGTAAGGCCCTCCTTCCCGCGATGTGGGAGAAGGCCCGGCCGCTCGTCTCCGGTGCCCTGACGTTGACCCTCGAGGAAACGGCCGGCGCGATCAGACTCCTCGCCGACCGGGCAAGCGTCGTCGCAGAAGGAGCGGGCGCACTTTCGGTCGCCGCCGCGCTCTCGGGGCGCGCGGGCGCGGGAAAGATCGTATGCATCGTCTCGGGCGGGAACATCGATCTGCCCCGACTCGCCGCGATCCTCGAGGGTCGTACGCCCGACTGAGGCAATTCGTACCGACGCTCGGCGGGGCGTGCCTCCGCAGCCAGCATCAGCCTCGCGGAGTCGACAAAGAACCGGGCCTGCGTTGCGTCATCACTCGTCGAGGTCTTCGTCGTCGTCCCAGCGGTCGTATGGCCGCGAGAGCGGAAGCGCGAACCAGGCGAGTGCGAAGGCGATGCCGGCTGCGACCGTGAGCAACGCTGCGGCCCAGCGGGGAAGCAGAACGTCCGTGACGAGGAACACCGATGCGGTCATCGCGACGGCGATCGCAGCGAGGCCGCAGACAGCGAGCCGGTTCGAGGTACGCAGCATTCGCTCCTTGTTCCTCTCCCGCCAGCGCAGGCGGTGATAGGCGCTCGGTGCGATCAGGAGGATCGCACCGGCGAGCGTTCCGAGTAGCGCGATCACGTAGGCGGTTTTCTCGGTGCGGTCGACGTCGAACCGCGCGCTGAACGGCACCACAAGGAGAAAAGCGAAGAGCACCTGGGCTCCCGGCAACGCGACCCGCAGTTCGTTCAGCAGCTCGATCAGCTCGCGGTCGTGTTTTTTACGCAGCGCGCGGTCGTCCACGACTGCACGGTACCCCTTTCCGCGAGTATTGACCCATGCTTGCTCTTGCCGCCCTCCGCCGGATCGTGATTCACGCCCAGGCGTATGCGCCGCGTACCCGCAGCGGCTCGACGCGTGAGGTGGAGGAGACGATTCGCCGACTCTCGTGCGTGCAGCTCGACTCGATCTCGGCCGTCGAGCGAAGCCACAGGATCGCGTTGACCTCGCGCGTCGGTACCTACCGGCCCGGTACGGTCGGGCGCCTGCTTTCCCAGGGCCGCGTGTTCGAGTACTGGGCCCACGAGGCATGTCTGCTGCCCATCGACGACTGGCCGCTCTTCGCAGCGCAGATGCACCAGGGTGGGCGCGGCTGGTACGGCGACGTCGGCGAGACGCATCCGCATCTCGCCGAGGAGCTCCTCGCCGAGATCCGGGAGCGCGGACCACTCGGCTCCCGCCACTTCGAGGGAACGAGCGAGGCCGGGATGTGGAACTGGAAGCCGGCAAAGGCGATGCTCGATCGGCTCTGGAACCATGGCGACCTCGTCATCGCAGGTCGGCAGGGTTTCCAGCGGCTCTACGACCTCCCCGAGCGCGTGATTCCAAAGGCGCTCCTCGACGCTCCCGTCCCGGGGGAGACGGAGCGACTGCGTGCGCTCGCCGAGAAGGCCGTCACCGCCCGCGGCGCGTTGACCGAGGCTGGGATCGTCGAGCACTGGCGCCTCCGGGGCGGGATCGCAAGGATTCGCCCGATCGTCGACTCGCTCATAGCGGACGGGCTCCTCGAGCGCGTTTCGGTTGAAGACGACGGCCTACCGATGCTGATTCCAGCCGGCGTCGATCTCGATCCTGCCGCGCCCTCGACGGCAGTTCTCCTCTCACCCTTTGACAACCTCCTCTGGGATCGCCCGTTCGCGCGGCGCGTCCTCGGCTTCGACCACCTGATCGAGGTCTACAAGAAGCAGCACGACCGACAGTACGGCTACTACGTGCTGCCGTTCCTCCGTGGCGATCGCATCGTCGGCCGGGCCGATTTGAAGTCCGAACGCGGTGAGGGAACCCTCGTCGTCCGGGCGTTCCATCGCGAACCGGGCGTGCGTGCGTCGACAGCACTCGACGACGCACTCGACCGCGCGCTCGACCGCCTACGCCGCGCGTGTGGCCTCGAGTCGGTGCGCCGCTGATCGATGGGCGCCGGCGAACGAGTCCAAGCGCACGGCGCGAAAAACACTTCCTGTCGCTCTCCACGACCCTGTCCAGAACAGCCATCTAGCGCGTTCAGGATCAGCGGGGTAGAGTCAGGCAGATGGGAATGAGCATAATTCTGTACAGTTCGGACATGGCTCGAACAGTCCCGTTCACGGACGCCCGCGCGACGCTCAGCGACCTGCTCGATCTCGTCGAGAACGAGCAGGAACACGTGATCATCACCCGGCAAGGCAAGCCCGTAGCGATCGTGATGGCCGTGGCCGAATGGGAATCGTGGGAGGAGACGATCGACGTCCTTTTGGACGGGCACGCCATGGAGGCGCTGCGCGAGTCGGAGGACGACGTGAAGGCAGGCCGTGTCGTCGACCTCGACACGGTCAAGCGCGACCTCGGACTTGACTGATCTCAGGCTGTCGAAGCGCGCGCGCGAACTGCTGTACGAGCTCCCGCCCGAGACGCAGCGTGCCGTCGTGAGCGCCATGGACCGACTGCTCCTCGATCCGCGTCAGAACGGCAAGCCGCTCCGTGGCCGGATGCTCGGAACCTGGGTCGCGAGGGTTGGAAGCTACCGCATCCTCTACACCATCGAGGGGACCGAGGCATCGGTGACGATCGTCGTCCGCGCGGTCATGCATCGTGCCGTCGCCTACCGTCGGCCGTAAAGCGGGTGTCACGTCTTG
>JBKJVI010000146.1:0-10431 GCA_046590225.1 Gaiella sp.
CACCGCACCGCTCTCGATCACGGTATGGACGACGTCACCCGCGAGGTGGTAGGCAACGTGCCGCCAGTCGGGGGCCTCGAGAAGCACGATGTCCCCGGCGAACCCGGGGCTCAGCCGACCGATCGTGTCTGCCCGAGCGAGCACGTGCGCTGCGTTCACCGTAGCCGCGACGAGTGCCTCCTCAGGGGCGAGGTGAAGCTGCGTGCAGGCGAGAGAGAGGACGAGCGGGAGGCTCTCGCAAAATGCACTACCCGGGTTGAAGTCGGTCGCGAGCGCGATGAGGCCGCCCGCGTCTGCAAGCGCGCGGGCCGGTGGCATCGGTAGCGAGAGGAACATCGCGCTCGCCGGCAGGAGCACGCCGGTGACGTCGCTTGCGGCGAGCTGAGCAACGCCCACCGACCCAGTCGCCTCGAGATGGTCGACGGAGCGCGCGCCGAGCTCGATCGCGAGCTCGA
Organism: Gaiella sp.; assembly: GCA_046590225.1. Taxonomy (GTDB): domain Bacteria; phylum Actinomycetota; class Thermoleophilia; order Gaiellales; family Gaiellaceae; genus Gaiella. The sequence goes on from JBKJVI010000146.1 coordinate 456, forward strand.
TTGCGCCGGATTCGGTGAACTGGTCACCGTGCAGGCGAAGCGCGAGCCCTGCTCCGGCGCACGCCTCGAGATAGCGGCGCGACTGCGCGGCATCGAAGGAGCCCCGTTCGAGAAAGACATCGGCCGCCTCGGCGATCGCCGCGGCCTCCGGCAGGACGTCGGCGAGCAGAAACTCCACGTAGGCGTCTGCACCGTCGAACTCCGGCGGCACCGTGTGCGCGCCCAGCCAGGTCGGCACGCCGCCCGCGGCGCGGACGGCTCGTAACTGGGCCAGCTCGGTGTCATGGTCGAGGCCGTAACCCGACTTGCCCTCGAACGTCGTCGTGCCGTGAGCGCGCATCCACTCGCGGTGCTTCATCGTGATCCGCGTCAGCTCGGCCTCGTCGGCGGCACGCGTCGCTCGCACCGTCGAGAGGATGCCGCCGCCGGCAGCATGAAGCTCCTCGTACGAGGCTCCGCCCGCCCGGAGTGAGAACTCGTTGACCCGATCGCCGCCGAAGCAGGCATGCGTGTGGCAATCGACGAGGCCGGGAATCGCACAGAGGCCGCGGCCGTCGATCTCCTCGATGCCGGCTGGGATGTCCGCTGGAAGCTCGATCATCCGACCCACGCTCTCGACGCGTCCGTTTCGACAGACGATGTATGCGCTCTCGATGACGTGCACGTCCCGGAGCGCCGCCCCACGAAGAGGCCCTCCCGAGCCGGCCGGCGTCGCAACCTGAGCCAGGTCGCGAATCAGCAGATCACTCATCGTCCGCCGGGTTTCGTCGGACTCGCTCCTGCCGCACCACCGCGAACACTCGGTAGGTCGAGGTCACCGTCACGGGCGGCGTCGAGTGCATCGGCGTAACCGGCATCGGCGTGACGCATGACACCCGTACCGGGGTCGGCCGTGAGCACGCGCTCCAGCCGATCCTCGGCGTCTGACGTTCCGTCCGCCAGCACGACCATGCCGCTGTGGATGGAGTTGCCGATCCCGACGCCGCCGCCATGGTGCACGCTGACCCAGGTCGCACCGGCAGCCGTGTTCAGCAACGCGTTCAGAATCGGCCAGTCTGCGATCGCGTCGGAGCCATCCAGCATCGCCTCGGTCTCGCGATAGGGCGACGCGACCGAGCCCGAGTCGAGATGGTCGCGACCGATCACAACGGGGGCCGAAACGCGCCCTGAGCGCACGAGCTCGTTGATCGCAAGCCCTGCTTTTGCGCGGTCGCCGTAACCGAGCCAGCAGATCCGGGCGGGCAGGCCCTGGAAGGCGACCTTCTCGGGTGCCATCGCGAGCCACCGTTGCAGAAGAATGTCGTCGGGGAACAATCCCTGGAGCTCGCGGTCGATTACCTCGATGTCGGTCGGGTCACCGGAAAGCACGGCCCACCGAAACGGCCCGATCCCTCGGCAGAAGAGCGGCCTGATATAGGCCGGGACGAAACCCGGGTATGAGAACGCCTCCGTCAGCCCTCCCGCAGACGCCTCCCCTCGCAGATTGTTGCCATAATCGAAAACATAGCAACCCATCCTGGCGAAGTCGCACATGGCGCGGACGTGGGTCACGATCGACTGAGAGGCGAGCTCAAGGTACCGCTTCGGGTTCCGCTCGCGAAGCGCTGCTGCCTCCTCGAACGGCACCTCTGCAGGCACATAGCCGGTGAGCGGATCGTGAGCGGCGGTCTGGTCGGTGACGAAGTCGAAGTGCTCGCCGCGCGCGACGAGTTCCGGGAAGACATCTGCAGCATTCCCGAGCAGGGCAACCGAGAGAGGAGTCCCCGCCGCTGCGGCGACGCGAATGCGCGCCACGGCGTCATCGAGGGACGAGGCCTGCTCGTCGACGTATCGCGTCGCGAGCCGCCGGTCGATCGACCGCTGGTCGACATCCACGCAGAGAATTGCGGCACCCGCCAGCGTCGCTGCAAGCGGCTGAGCACCCCCCATCCCCCCGAGGCCTGCGGTCAGGACGGTGCGTCCCGACAGGTCAGCAGAGCCGAAATGCACCTCGCCCGCCGCGCAGAACGTCTGATATGTCCCCTGGAGGATCCCCTGCGTCCCGATGTAGATCCACGAACCCGCCGTCATCTGCCCGAACATCGTCAGCCCTTCGCTCTCGAGCCGGCGGAACTCATCCCACGTCGCCCACTTCGGCACGAGCAGCGAGTTCGCGATCAGCACCCGTGGCGCGCCTACGTGCGTTCGGAACACGCCAACCGGCTTCCCCGATTGCACGAGTAGCGTCTCGTCGTCGCGAAGGCGCAGGAGCGTCGCGACGATGTCCCGGAGTGCCTGGTGCGATCGGGCAGCCCGCCCCGAGCCACCGTAGACGACCAGATCCTCGGGGTGCTCCGCAACCTCGGGGTCGAGGTTGTTCAGCAGCATCCGGAGCGGCGCCTCGGTCTGCCATGAGAGCGCGTTGAGCTCGGTTCCGCGCGGGGCGCTGATCGCCGAGAGATCCCCGCAGAGGGCCTCGACCCTTTCGTCGACATGCGTCATGATTCTGTCCCTCCGGTCCCGGCCGAACGTCGATTTCCGTTTCCGTTTCTCTGTTCTGCGGTACCAGTCGGCTCGATCTCGGCGACCAACGCAGCCGCCACCAGCTCACGCTCCTGGATTCGACGGCGAAACTTCCACCAGCTCCAGGCGCATGCGAGGAGCCAGAAAACGATCGCGGCACCAGTCGCTTTCACAAGGCTGCCACCGGTGACGCCTGCGAGCACGACCAGAATCACAGCCATGATCCCGTAGACGATCGCGGAATCGCGGTACGGATGGGCCGGAAGCGGCCGCTCTTCGTGCTCGCGGCGCGTCATCAGTTGATCTCCCCACATCCCGCCTCGACCGCGGCGAGCAGGCTGCCGTCACGAACGGCGTCGGCAACGCGCTCGATGTCGGCGGACAGCGAGCGGTCCTCGAGCAGCCTCTCCGACAGCGTCCGGACCTGGGCGCGCGCGGCAGCAACACCACGCCCCGGCTGCAACGGAGCCAGGAATTCGACGGCCTGCGCACCCGCGATCAGCTCGATCGCAAGTGACTGCTCGGCGTTCGAGAGCACCTGCAGCGCCTTGAGGCCGGCGGCGTTACCCATCGAGACGTGATCCTCCTGCCCGGCACTCGTGGGGATCGAGTCCACGCTCGCCGGGTGAGCGAGGACCTTGTTCTCGGAAACGAGCGCCGCAGAGACGTACTGCAGGATCATCATTCCCGAATTGATCCCGCCCTCGCGGGTCAGAAACGGCGGCAGTCCTTCCGAGAGGCTCGGATTGACCATCCTCTCGACACGGCGTTCGGAGATGCTCGCGAGCTCGGCGACCGCGATGGCCAGGCAGTCGAGCGCGAAGGCAACCGGCTGCCCGTGGAAGTTGCCGTTCGAGACGATCTCGCGTTCCTCGAGAAGGACGAGCGGATTGTCCGTCGCGGCGTTGATCTCGATCGAGACGGTCCGCTCCACGTAGTCGAGAAGATCGCGACTTGCACCGTGCACCTGCGCGGCACACCGCAGCGAGTACGCGTCCTGCACCTTGTCGCACCACCGGTGGGATTCGAGGATCGCCGAGCCGTCGAGCAGGAGGCGCACATTCGCGGCGGAGGTGATCTGGCCCGCATGTGGCCGGGCGGCGTGGATTGCGGGGTGAAAGCTCGTCAGCGAGCCCTGGAGCGCCTCGAGCGACATCGCGCACGCCACGTCGGCGGTTCGCGCGAGCCGAAGAGCCCGGCTCAGCCCGAGGGCAGCCATCGCGCACATGAACTGTGTGCCGTTGATGAGAGACAGCCCCTCCTTCGCCTGCAGTCGAACCGGTTCGAGCCCCGCCGCTGCGAGCGCGGCAGCGCCCGGCATCCTGACGCCGTCGAAGAACGCCTCGCCCTCGCCGACGAGCGGCAAGGCGAGGTGCGCAAGGGGCGCAAGGTCGCCGCTCGCTCCAACCGAACCCCGGGCCGGGACATATGGGACGATGCCGGCATTCAGAACATCGAGGAGCCGCTCCACGGTCTCCACACGAGCGCCCGAATATCCCTTGGCGATCGCGTTGGCCCTCAGGACCATCGCCGCGCGCACGACCTCGTCCGGATACGGAGCACCGACCCCGCACGCGTGGCTGCGGAGCAGACGCAACTGGAGTTCCTCTGCCTGGTCGTCAGGAATCGACTCCGAGACAAACCGTCCGAAGCCCGTGTTGACACCGTAGGTGTGTTCGCCGCGCAGGTCGTCGAGGAGGCTACGAGAGCGACGCATTCGGTCGACGGCGCTCGGTGCGAGAGCAACGGCCCGGCGATCGATGGCAACGTGCCAGACGTCGTCGACCGAGAGATCGTCGCCGGTCAGGAGGAGTGGGCTCGTCACGGAAAGCGAGTGTATTCGCACCGCTCGCGCAACCGCACCTCAGCCTTCCCCGGAAACCTGCGCGGTCACGGCGCCGCGCTCCTGCGCGACGTGCTCTACCCGCTCCCGGGTTGGGGCATGGCCTGTGAGCGCGATCAGGAAGGCGTCGCGCTCGATCGCGATCAGCTGGCCGTCGGTGACCGCGCGAACGGTCGCCGTCCGGGGGACATCGTGCAGGAGGGCGATCTCGCCGAAGCCCTCCCCTCGCTCGAGCACGCTCACGCGCGTGCCGTGCAGGAGCACCTCGACGGTTCCGTCTGCGATCGCGAAGTAGCGGTCGCCGGAATCACCCTCGAGAATAATCGTCTCGCCGGCCGAGACCCGGATATCGGTGGCGCCGTGCGCAACGCCCTCGAGTGCGGGCACTGGCAGGGCACGAAAGATCCCGACCGACCGGAGCAGCGCGATCGTCACGGCGGGAACGACCGCCGCTGCGTCAACCGCGAGAAGCGGTCGAAGCCGCATGAGCACGAGCACCGGCACGATCGCGCCGGTGAAGATCAGGGCACCCTTCAGGCCGGCGATGCCGATCACGATCGGCACCGAGACCGAGCCGATCCCCCAGGCGGCCATTGCGAGGCCCTCCTTGAAGGAGAAGACGCGAGCGAGTATCTCAGTCGACGTGACGCGCTGCAGCAGTGTCTGCCCGGACACCTCGAGCAGGCTGCGCGACACACCGGTCACGGCAGCGACCGCGAACGCGACGCCGATCGTGATCGCAAATCCGAGGACGATGAACGCCGCGGCACCCATCACAGCTGCACCGAGCATCACGGGGACGATGCGGGCGCGTCCGACCAGCGCGAGGGAAGTGATAGCACCGAGAACGGCGCCGGCACCGTGGGCTGCCGTCAGGTATCCGGCACCCGAGTCGCCGATCCCAAGGGAGCCGACGGCGAGCACGACGACGAGGACATCGAACGCACCGATCATCAGGTACGTGGCCGCAAGAACGATGACGACCTCCCGCGGGGCACTCGCCTTCACGAGCGCCCGCGCTCCCTCGTCGAGTTGGCGGAATGCCCCGACCACCGGGGACTCCTCATCGAGTGCGAGTGGCGGAACGAGATCGCGCAGCGGCACGACGAGGATCGCCGCAAGGAACACGCACGCCGCGCCGGCCGCGTAGACGGCGCCCGGCGTCGAGACGGCAAGAATCAGGCCGGCGCAGGCGGGCGCAAGAACGAGTCCGATGCTGAGGATCCAACCGGTGACGGCGTTCAGCGCGACGAGTTGCTGTGTCGTGCGGGCGATTCCGGGCGACACGACCGCATGCGTGGGGTGCGTCATCACGAGGGCCATGGCGGTCAGAGCACCGAGTGCGTAGCTCACGACCGGTGGCGCGCCCGAGAGGAGGGACAGCGCGGTCGCACCCAACGTGACGGCCTGAGCAGCATAGGCACCGAGGAGAACCCGACTCGCCCCGAAACGGTCGATCAAGGGCCCGGCAAACGGGGCTGCAATCGCGGTCGGGATCAACAGTGCGAGCGAGACGACGCCGGTCGCGGTGGCTCCTCCCTCGGAGTAGGCGTAGACGAGCATCGCGACCCACGGCCCGAACTCGGCCATCCGGTACAGGCCGAGGGCGCCTGCCTCGCGACGAAGGACGGGGTTCGCGGCGAGCGCGCGAAGCGGAGAGGGTGAAGCGGCAGCCACGAGCCGCGAGCCTATCGGGGGCGAGGCGGCGAGGCGATCAACGCGAAAGAGGTCAGAGTCGCCGCTCAAGAACCCTGTCGTCAGGCAGCGCTGCGAGCCCGAGGGCAGCTGGCGGTGCAACCGCGGCCTCTGGGAGAAGGCCGACGAGCTCGCTCGGCCCGACGTCGACCCCGCGACGTGCCGCGAGCTCTCGCACACGATCGACGACCTCCGCGAGCGGTGCGGCTTCGACGTCGATCACGTTCAGCGATACCTGAACGCGCCCGCTCGCCGGCAGCAGCAGGCCGAGAGCCTGGACGCCGCGCATTCCGCCGCCCGACTCGCGCACGGCAGCTGCGATGGCGCTTGCATCGTCGAGCGTTCCCGTTGCGAGGTCGATGTTGAACGCGATCAGGAGCGGGCGCGCGCCGACGAGGACGCCGCCTGCGCGCGGGTCGAGATGCGAAGGCCCAAACGACGGCTTCACGTCTCCCGCATCGATGCGGCGTTGCAACTCCGCGGGGCCGCCCTGCCGGAAGAACGCGGGCCGCTTACCACCCCCGCTGTCGGCGTAGAGGAACACGGGGAGCCCGAGTTCCGATCCGATCCGTCGCCCGAGCTCGAGCGCCGCCTCCCTGGCAAGCTCCATCTGATCGGCGTCGATCGGGACGATCGGCACGACGTCGGCCGCACCGATGCGCGGGTGAATACCGTTGTGCTGTCGGAGGTCGATCAGCTCGGCCGCCCGTGCGATGCCGTCGAGAATCGAGTCGATCAGAGCGTCGGGCTCGGCGACGACCGTGAAGACCGAGCGGTGGTGGTCAGCGTCGGAATGGATGTCGAGCACACGACCCCGGTTTCCGAGCGCCTGCGCGATCGAGCCGATAGCTACGGGGTCGCGACCCTCGGAGACATTCGGGACTGATTCGAGTATCGGCACGGATCTACTCTACGGTTGCGGGGAATGCCCGCCAGCACCGCCGATTCCTCACCGGATCCAGACGAGCGCTATCCGTCGATCGTGGCACTCCACGAGGAGCTTGCGCGCTGCCGTCGCTGCGTGGCGGCCGGTTTCTCGATCGAGTCACCGCCGGTCATTCAGGGCGCAGCCGGACGACGGGCGTATCTCTACGGGCAGGCGCCGGGAATCGTCGAGGGCGCCACTGGAGCGCCGTGGCAGGGCCGGGCAGGGCGCACGCTCCGCGCGTGGCTCGAGCTCGACGAGGCGACCTTCGATGCGACGTTCTACTGCGCATCGGTGACGCGTTGCTACCCGGGCCGCGTGTCGGGTCGTGGCGATCGAACCCCGTCGCCTGCCGAGCGGCGCCTGTGTGCGCCCTGGCGCGTCGAGGAGCTTCGACTTCTCCGCCCCACACTGATCCTCACGGTCGGCGGGCTTGCTGCGGCGGCAATCGTCGGCGCGCGAACGCTGACCGAGTGCGTCGGCAAGAGCTACCTCGTCGATGACGCCATCGTGATCCCTCTGCCCCATCCATCGGGTGCGAGCGCCTGGCTCAACGAGCCCACGAACCGGCGGCGGCTCAGCAAGGCCCTCGCACACGCCCGGCGCGAGCTCGCTCGCCTCGACGATCCTCGCTGACCCGGCGCCTGCTCGTGTGCGACCATACCCACCTATGACACGCAGGCCGACACCTGACATCCAGTGAGCCCGCTCGACCCGGAGATCGAACAGCGGATCGACGGTCCCGTCTCCTCGGAGGCTGTCCGCGAGACGCGCATGACGCCGGCCGAGGCGATCGAAGGGATGCGCATCCGCTTCCCGGAGCGCGGGAACCGGAAGCTCCGTCGCGTCATCGACCGCGCGAACGCTGACCCCCAGCTGAAGGCGTGGTGGCACGTCTCGAACGTCAACGCCGTCGCGCGCATGCAGATCAACGACCACTCGTGGGTTCACATCCAGGTCGTCGTCAATATCGCGCTGAAGCTCCTCCGCCAGCTGACGAAGCATGGCATCGAGCCGTCCGCGGTGCGCGACTACGGGATGACGAACGAGGACTCCGAGGTAATCGTCGTCCTCTCGGCGCTGATGCACTGCGTCGGTATGTCGGTGCATCGCCGCGGCCACGAGGACTTCAGCCTCTTCCTCTCGGAGCCGAAGATGCGCGAGCTGCTGGACGGGATCTACGACGAGCCCGAGCGCACCGTGATCATCTCGGAGGTGCTGCAGGCGATCACGAGCCATCGCTCCGATGGAGAGCCGCTCGCCCTCGAGGCCGGGATCCTCCGGGTCGCCGACGCGCTCGATATGGCCAAGGGACGCTCGAGGATTCCGTTCGAGGCCGGCTCGGTCTCGATGCACTCGCTCTCCGCGGCAGCGATCGAGGAGGTCACGATCGAGGACGGCGACGAGAGGCCTGTCAAGATCGGGATCCTGATGAACAACTCCTCGGGCCTCTTCCAGGTGGACGGCCTGCTGAAAGCGAAGTTGCATGGCTCTGGCCTCGAGCCCTACGTCGAGGTGATCGCGCACATCGACACGGAGAACGAGAAGCGACTCGTCTCGGTGTACCGGCTCGATCTCTGACCGGCGCAGTCGAGATTGCTACCATCCCGCGCGAGCCCTGCGGGATCGTCTAATGGTAGGACGCCGGATTCTGGTTCCGGAAGTTGGGGTTCGAGTCCCTGTCCCGCAGCTCTTCCCGATCGCCTCCGTTGCCCCCGAAAGGGGGCTTTTCTGTTGTTCGAGCCGACAACGCTCGTAACAGCATTTTCAAGGTTTTTGTAAGGGTTTTGCCCCAGGCTTGTGCGCGGTTCGCTACCGTAGTGACAACGAGAGACACGAGCGGGCCGCTTTCGCGCGGCGCCGTGAGCCCTGTCCCCGAGATGGAGGTCAGATCTGAGAACCCTAGCGATGGGTGCGTGCGCCCTGATCCTGTTGGCTTTGCCGGCGACGGCTCAGTCCCGGTCCGACGCACGACTCGGTGCCCAGTTGACACACCACCTGAGCACCATGAAGAAGGATCGGCAAGTGCTTCGATTTATCGAAGCGCACGCCTGGCTCCTGAGCGACCCTCGTTTCGCCGCCGAGGCAAAACGCCAGTTGCGACTCCACACATCGAGCCTCGAGCGTGCCGAGCGCAAGGCGACCGCCACCCGGCTCGCGATAGTGCGACGTTCGAAGGCTCGCCAGCTCGCGGCCGTCGCGGCGGCAAGCCCCCCGAAGGCGATCTGCCGCGTGTTCGGCTCCTATTGTGGACAGGCCCTCGCCGTCTCACGATGTGAGTCGGGCCTGCGCACGGACGCGCAGAACGGCCAGTATCAGGGCCTCTTCCAGATGGGCTCGAGCGAGCGCCGGATCTTCGGGCATGGCCCTACCGCCTTCGCACAGGCGAAGGCAGCACATCGCTACTTCGTCGCCTCGGGCAGGGATTGGAGCCCCTGGTCCTGCAAGCCCTGGGCCTAGCGGCACAGCAGGTTTCGTCTGCAAAGTGCGGAACCCGGCCGACCGGCCGGGTTCCCACGCGGGCCCGTACGTGCTAGGTGTCTGGTGATGACATGGCCTCGGCGGAAGAGTGAGCGTCTGAAGCCGCTCGATGAAGCGGCGGCGTACGCACGGTGTCACGGCGACCGCGACGAGACGGTACGGATCGTGAAGCTCCCGCCAAGACGCGTTCGGTACGACGCGCTGCTCTCGACGGGCGAGGAGATCCGCCGTGGGCTCGAGGCTCGGATCGATGGACGGGACGGCGAGAGCGGCCCGGTCGCGGCGCCGTAGGCTGGACGGCTCCGCTCTGCCAGAGCAATCGCCGCGAGGTTCGGTACACTCCCTCGCCGCACGGCCCATTCGTCTAGTGGCCTAGGACACCGCCCTCTCACGGCGGCGGCACGGGTTCGAATCCCGTATGGGCTATTCGCTGTTCCCGATGGCAGACACGTCCCTCGTCCGCCTTGCCCGTCCCCCAGCCTGAGAGTACGCGCTGCCAGGCCGACGGGGAGGCTCACGCCGCATTCGGC
>JBKJVI010000070.1:0-23823 GCA_046590225.1 Gaiella sp.
ACGACGAGGAGCGCCAGTCCGGAGACGTACGTCACGGGGTCAGGTCTTCCACGTTCCGCCGGGAGTCGCGCGAGCCGTCCAGCCGGGCGGGGGCGGAACGTGGAAGACCTGACCCCACGCTTCTCATCCGCGCCGCCTCCGGAGCTCCGCCGAGATCGCCGGCAGGACCTCGTGCAGGTCACCAACGACGGCGTAGTCGGCGATCGACATGATCGGCGCCTCGGAGTCGGTGTTGACCGCGAGGATCTTCTTTGCCCCCTTCGCCCCGGCGATGTGCTGGGTCGCGCCCGACACACCACACGCAATGTATATCTCGGGTGCGATCTTGTTCCCCGTCTGTCCGACCTGGTCTGTGTGCGGCCGCCAGCCGGACATCGTCACGGCGCGCGAGCAGCCGACCGCGCCGCCGAGCAGGCCGGCGAGCTCCTCGACGACGGCGAAGCCCTCCGCCGAGCCGACGCCGCGGCCGCCCGTGACGACGACCTTCGCGTCGGCGAGCGAGACGCCACCCGCAGGAGGAGCAACGCGGTCGCGCACGCGGACGACGAGGTCGGCATCCGCTATCTCCGGCGTGAACGTCTCCACCGAGCCCGGGCTGCCGGCCGGAGCGGCCACGACAGCATGGGGCGCAACGGTGATCAGCGCCCGACCCGCATGCAGCCGTGCCTCCTCGAGGAGGCTCCCACCCCAGCGAACGCGCGTGAGGAGAAGAGGATCGCCTGGCGTCACCGAGGTGCAGTTCGCCGCGAGCGGCTCACCGAGTCGCACGGCGGCACGTGCCATCGCATCGGTGGCGTGCCCGGATCCCGGAGCGACGATCGCCGTCGCATCGATCTGCTCCGCCAGGCTACAGAGGATCGAGGCCCATGCGTCGGGTGCGAAAGCGTCAAGGGCGCCGTGCTCGGCGACATGAACCACCGCAGCGGGAACGTTGACCGACGCAGCCGCCCCACCAGGCCCGATCACGAGAGCGTGTACCTCGCCGCCTAGGCCGGCCGCGAGACTCAGCGCCTGCAGCGAGACGTCGGTGGCGGCTCCATCCGTGTGCTCTACGAGAACAAGGTTCACGATGCGACTCCGATCTGCTCGAGGAGGTCGACGACTGCGGCCGCCGCGTCGGGCCCGCGACCGAGAACCTCGGCCTGCTTCGACTCGCCTGCGGGGACGACGAGCCGCGCCCGCTCGAGCCGAGATGCGGGCCGCACCGGGGTCGACGCCACGAGCGGCTTGCGCCCGGCACGCATCCGGCCGGGAACGGACGGGTAGCGCGGCAGGTTGAGACCCTCGAGCACGGTGACGACGGCCGGGAGCGGCAACTCGTAGACATCACGTCCACCCCCTTCCTCCTGCTCGCAACGGACGAGATCACCGTCGACGGCGACGCCCTTCAACCCCGTTGCGCAGGGTCGGTCGAGCGCATGCGCAACACGAAGCCCGATCTGAAATCCGCCCGAGTCGGCCGACTCGTTGCCGAAAAAGATCAGGTCGAAGAGGCCCGAGGCTGCCTCGTCGGCCTGGATCGCGTCCACAATCGCGGCCGCCGTGGCCTCCGGATCCCATTCCTCGCCGTCGGTGACGAGATGGATGCCGCGGGCGATCCCGATCGCCATCGAATCGCGCACCTGCTCCTCGGCATCGGCCGGGCCAAGGGTGAGGACGACGGTGTCGCCACCGTGATGCTCCCACAGGCGCACGGCCTCCTCCACCCCGCACTCCTCGTGCGGGCTGATCGCGAAGCCGAGGTGCTTCGTCTCGATCGCCTGCTCGTCCTCGGTGAGGACGATGCGACCACCGGTCATGGGAACGCGCTTCACGCAGACGAGAGTCTTCACGAGCGAATCCTCTCATTCTCGGGATCGAACGGTGCAGTCGCACCGGCTACCGCAACCGTCACGGGGTAGCGCTCGTTCATGTACTCGACCGCCAGCGTGCCGGAGCCCTCGACCGCATGCTCGGGCGGGAGGTACGCCATGAGGATGTACTTGCCGAGCGAGGGTCCGGCACCGGCGCTCGTCACGTACGAGCGCCGGCCCTTCGCATCCGTGAGGGGCCTGCCGTCGAGCAGCGTGATCGGCTCGCGCCCGAGTGGGTACCGCTTGACGCCTGCGGAGGAGGTGTGGTCGTCCACGGTGAGGGTGCACAGAATCGCCGCAGGATCCTCCTCGCGGTGGCGAAGGTGCGCCTCCTTGCCGACGAAGTCCTGCTCCTTCACCTTCGACCGCTGCATCCCGGCCTCGACAACGCTGTACTCCGTCTCGAGCTCGGCACCGTAGGCGCGATACGCCTTCTCGAGGCGTCCAGTAGTGCCATAGACCCCGATCCCACAGGCCGTGAGAGAGTGCGGCTGCCCGGCCTCCCAGAGCACATCCCAGAGCCGGCCACCCTGCTCGATCGGCACGTAGAACTCCCAGCCGAGGTCGCCGACGTACGAGATCCGCGAGGCAAGCACGAGCTGGGAGCCGATCTCGATCGTGCGGCAGCGCCCGAACGGGAAGCCCTCGTGTGAGACGTCGTCGGAGGTGACGCTCGAGAGGGTGTCCCGTGCCTTCGGGCCCCAGACGCCGATCGTCGTCCATGCGGTTGTCACGTCGACGAGGCTCGCCGAGCCGTCGTCCGGCAGTGCATCGATGAACAGCTTGCGATCGGCCATCCCGTGCGCACCACCGGTGACGACGCGGAAGAGGTCGTCGTCGAGACGCATGATCGTGAGGTCCGACTTGAAGCCGCCGCCCTGGCTGAGCACCGGCGTGTAGACGACGCGCCCGACGGGAACGTCCATCTGGGCCAGCACCGCGTGCTGCAACGCGTCGAGTGCGCCCGCGCCCTGCACGTCGAAGATCGCGAACGCGGAGAGGTCGAAGATGCCGGCGTGCTCGCGCATCGCGAGGTGCTCGGCGTTGATGATCGGCGACCACCAGCGGGAGTCCCACTCACCCTGGCGCGTCTCGACGCCGTAGTGCTCGACGAGCGGTGCGTTCGCCTCGTACCACTGCGGCCGCTCCCAGCCAACGGCCTCGTAGAAGGCCGCACCGAGCGCCTTCTCCTGCGCGTGCATCGGCGAGATGCGAAGGCCGCGCTCGCTCGACCACTGCTCGGCCGGGTGAACGATGCCGTACGTCTTCGGGAACGCCTCGAAGGCGCGCGCCTTCGTGTGCGCACGGGTCTTCTGGTGGTCGTGGAAGCGGCTCACATCGGACGTGTGAAGGTCGATGTGCGACTCGCCGAGCACCATCCACTCGGCGAGAGACTTGCCGACGCCGGGCCCTTCCTTGACCCACACGGCCGCAGCCGACCAGAGCCCCTTCACTTCGGGCGTCTCGCCGAGGATCGGCATGCCGTCGGGCGTGAGCGAGATGAGGCCGTTGATCGCGTACTTCACGCCAACGGACTCGTCGCCGACGATCTCGGGCATCAGGTCGAGCGCGTGCTCCATCTGCGGGCCGAAGTCGGCCTGCGTGAACGGGAACTCCGTGGGCGAGAGCGCGGCTTCCTCGATCGACGGGATTTCTTCCGGATCGTGGAGGATCGAGCGGTGTGCGTACGAGCCGATCTCGAGACCGACACCGTCTTGGCGCTCGTACATGTACACGTCCATGTCGCGCACGATCGGGAACTCGATCGCACTCGATGAGCGCTCGAAGCGCGGAACGGGGCCGACGTCGATCATCTGGTGCACAGCCGGGGTGAGTGGGATATGCGCGCCGGCCATAGCGGCGAGCAGAGGTGTCCAGACGCCGCAGGCGATCACGACGACCTCGGCCTCGATTGTGCCGTGCGAGGTGTGCACGCACTTGATGCGACCATGCTCGGCGTCCATGCCGCTGACGTCCGTGTTTGCGAAGACCTGAAGGCCGCCGCTGTCGATGCCCTTCTCACGCATGATCGTGCCGGCGCGGAGCGAGTCGACAACCGAGACGGTCGGGCAGTAGAAGCCGCCGAGGAGGATCGTCTCGTCGATGTACGGAACCATCTCCTTGATCTCGGCCGGGCTGACGAGCCGGGCCGTGTCGACACCCCACGACTTCGCCGACGCCATCCGGCGGCGGAACTCCTCCATCCGCTCCTCGGTACGGGCGACCTCGATGCCGCCGCACTCGGTGTTGACGCCCATCTCGATGTACTGGCGCTGCGACTCGAGCGTCAGCTGCGTCATCTCTTTCGAGTGGTCGACCGGGAAGATGAAGTTCGACGCGTGCCCGGTGGAGCCGCCGGGGTTCGGCAGCGGCCCCTTGTCGATCTGGACGACGTCCGTCCAGCCGAGGCGCGTGAGGTGATGGACGAGACTGTTGCCGACGATGCCACAGCCGATCACGACGGCTCTCGCGCTCGTGGGGAAGGTGCTCATGGGATGGGTCTCCTTGCCTTTCGGGGTTCGCTGATCAGAGAACGGCGCGGATCGCGCGTTCGAAGCTCTGGATGTGACGGCACATGACGTCCTCAGCCCGTTCCGCGTCGCCGTCGCAGATCGCCTGAAGGAGCTCGCGATGCTCGGTGACCGCGTCGTCGAGCTGAGTGACGCGATCGAGAGCGAGGAACCAGATGCGCAGGCTGAGCGTGTAGTACTCGTTGAGGGCGGACTCGACGAAGGGGTTGTGTGCGCAGCGGTAAATGTGGCGGTGGATGCGCTGATCGAGGTCGATCAGCGCGCGCTCGTCGTGCGCATCGCGCGGGCCGGGAAGGTCAGAGAGGAGGGCACGCGCGACATCACGGTCGTGGGCATTGGCACGCTCAGCCGCGAGGCGGGCGGCGAAGCTCTCGAGGGTGATCCGAGCCTCGGAGAGGGCCGCGAGATCCCCAACCTCGACGGGCGAGACGACGATGCCGCGCCGGGGGTAGACCTCGACGAGCTTCTCCTGCGCGAGCGTGCGCAACGCCTCGCGCACGGGCGTGCGCCCGAGCCCGAGCCGCTCCATCAAGTCGCGCTCGCTGACCGGCGAGCCCGGTGCGAGCTCGAGCGTGACGATCAGCTCGCGGATGTCGACGGTGGCGCGCTCGCTGAGCGAGAGCACCTCGGCACCGTCGGGGCGCAGGAAGGGCGGAGAGATGAGCGGTGCAGTTGATATACGAGGTGTATATCAGACTGGACGGCAGATGCCAACCACGCACCCGGCACCCTGTTCCGGCGCCTGGCTAAGGGCCTATCCCGTTTGGGCAAGAGCGAGTCGGGCGGTCTCGGCTTTCTTGAAGGCGATCAGGCCGCTGGCGAGTTGGAGGAGGGCGAGGTGGTTCTCTTCTTTCTTTGACCAGCGGATCAGGATGCCGCGGTTTCTGTTCAGCCAGGAGTGGGTCGCTACGACGACCCAGCGTCGTGCCTTCCAGCCGGGGACACGGGCCTTCAGTTTGATCTCTTCGCCGCGGGCTCGGATCCGCGGGGTGTAGCCGTGCTCGAGGGCGAGCCGGTGCATCGAGGGCGCGTCGTAGCCGCGGTCGAGGCACAGCCTTTGCGGCCGTGCCACGGTCGGGGTGGGTCGCTCGATCGGGATCGAGTTCAGCGTCGGGGCGAGGAGCGGCTGGTCTTGTCGGTTGGCGCCGTCGTGTGCCAGCCCGATCGGGACCCCTGCTCCCTCGCTGAGAACCGAACGTTTCGCCCCTTTTTAGCCCGATCAGTCGGATTCGGGCCCGTCCTTGGGCCACCCAACGGCGCCTTACTCATCGCCCCGTCAGCTGCCAGCCAGGCCCAGTCGATCCCCACGACCTTGTCGTACTCGAGCAGCCCCTGCCGCCAGATCTCGTGGAAGACACCGGCCTGTTCCCACTCCTGGAAACGACGATGCGCAGCACTCGACGAACACACCCCCGTCACCCTGAGCGCGTTCCACTGCATCCCCGTCCGCAACACCAACAAGATCGCGTCCATCGCGTCACGATCAGGCACCCGCGGCCGATGACAGCCCAACGGATGCGCCGGCCGCTCAGGCAGCAACGGCTCAATCCGACACCACAGCCAATCCGGAATCCGCCAACCATCGTCCCTGGTCACAAGACCCATCATCTACCTCCCTCATCGGATGACAAGAGAAGACTTCGCCGTGAACCAACGGGTCCCTCTACCGGGATAGGCCCTTAGCCAGGCGCCAGGCACAGCACGCACGCGGCGCCAGGCTTCAGCCTGGCAGCGACCGAACCGCGACGCCGCCCCTTCTCCCAAACGCCCTGGCACCCGCTCCGGCGCCTGGCGCTCCGCACAAACGCATCAATGCGAAGAGGCCCGCGGGCGGGCACCTTCAGGATCGCGCGAAGCGCCCAGAAAGGATGCAGGTGGTGAGCTCGAGATACGCTCTTCCATCACGAACTCACCACAACCCTGGCGACCGGCTGAAGCCGGCCACCCACCGCAGCAACACCCCTGACCAAAGCGGCCCGCGGGCGGGCCCCTTCAGGATCGCGCGAAGCGCCCAGAAAGAATCAGAAGTAGGAGTGAGAGGGGATCTCACGGTACGCTCTTCCACCGTGAGATCCCCTCTCGCGACTACTTCCCCTTCAGGATCTCGCGAAGCGAGCAGAAAAGAAACGCGAAGCGAAGAGGAGGGGAAGGGCCGCGTACGCTCTTCCACCGCGGCCCTTCCCCGACTACTTCGCGAGCCAGGCGTTGACCTTGCCGGGGTTCGCCTTGACCCATGTCTCGGCGGCCTTCTCCGGCTTCATCTTCTTGCCGCCGATCAGGAACGCAACGGCGTTCTGATCCTTGGCCGTCCAGCTGAACTTCTTGACGACGCCGACGGCGGGTGAGCCGCTCGCGGCGAACTTCGCGCCGACGATCTTGTCGAGCGGATACGCCGGGTAGGCGCAGGCGTACTGCTTGGGGTCGCCACCCTTCTTCTCGTCGTCCTTGCACTTCGCCGTCCGCGGCGGCAACTTCACGTTCACGAGGTCGTAGGACCCGTTCAGATACTGCGGGTCATACCAGTAGAAGATCACGGGCTTCTTCTGCTTGTAGAGCTGACTCCAACGCGCGACCTGGGCCGACTCTGCGCCCGCGACGACGTGCTTGAAGTTGAGGCCAAGCCCCTTGATGATCGCGCGATCCTTCTGGACGTAGGACGGGTCGCCGCCGAGGAACATCCCCTGCGAGCCCGACTCCGGCGACTTGAAGATGCTCTCCTTGCCCTTCAGGCCCCTCCACGTCGCGAACTGCGGGTACTGCTTCAGCAGGTAGCGCGGGATGTACCAACCGATGACACCCGTGACGCCGTTCGTCCCGACCTTCACGAGCTTCTTGCTCTTCGTGTACTGCGGGAACGAGCCGAGGTTCTGCCAGTCCTCGAGGATGACGTCGATCTTCCCGTCCGCCATCGCCTGAAAGTTCGGCTGGCCCTCGGTGATGTTCGAGACCTTCACCTTGCAGCCGAGCTTGTTCTCGAGCACGTACTTCACCACGTAGACGTTGGCCGACGAGCCGGCCCACGCGTTCTCGTTCAGCGTCACGTTGCCGCAGGCAGCGGCGCGTGAGCTTCCGCCGAGCGCGTTGGCCGCAAAGACGGCGATCGCCGCAACGGCAACAACCCCGAGCACGACACTCCGCCGCCCCCGGGTTCCGAAGAACTTCTTCATCCGATCCTCCCTGTTGAGATCTGTCTCTGTCTTCTTCAACGTCATTCCGGCGTGCTTGTTTGTCACATCTCGTTCGACGGTCGAGCTTTTCTCGACCCTTGCGTGACGCGATCGAGCGCGATTCCGAGCGCGAGGATCGCGACTGACGCGATCGTGCCCTGTCCGAACTGTCCGCGCACGAGGCCCTGAGCGACCTCGTAGCCGAGACCACCCGAGCCGACAAGGCCACCGATGACGACGACCGAGAGCACCATGATCAGGCCCTGGTTGACGCCGAGCATGATCGCGTCGCCTGCGAGTGGGATCTTCACCTTGAACAGGATCTGCATCCGGGTGGCTCCGAACGCATCCGCCGCCTCGACCGTTTCCGGGGCCACGTCACCGAGGCCCCGCTCGACGAGCCGGGTCACGACAGGGAAGGCGTAGAGGACGCCGGCGATGATTCCCGGCACGATCGACACGGGCATCAGGTAGATGAACGGGATGATGTAGACGAGCTGTGGCATCGTCTGGAGCACGTCGTTGATCGGACGCAGGATCCTGGAGACGGTCTGGCTCTCCGCAGCGGCGATGCCGAGAAACACACCGATCGTGACGGCGAAGAGCGTCGCCACGAGTACCTGCGAGAGGGTGTCCATCGCGAGCGCCCAGACGCCGAGAACGCCGATCAGATTAAACATCAGGAAGGTCGTGAAAGCGGGTCGCAGCCCCGAGATGATGAAGGCAATCAGCGTCAGCCCCGCGACGGTCGCGAACCACGGCGACTCGACGAGGAAGCCCTGGATCGGCAGCAGCAGTTTGGTGAGGATCGAGTTTCCGGTCGGCTCCGTGATCCCGAAGACCCACGAGGTCGGGTCCTGGACATAGTCGAGAATCCACTGGATCTTGCCGAGCAGGGTCTCCTGGATGGTGACGGTCTGCTCCTTCACTCCGGCGACGTCCGGATAGACCGCGCTCACGCCGAGAAGCTTCGCGACGCCGATCGCGCCGGCGATCGCGACGAGAACCCCGATCGACTGGGTGCGGAGCTTCTTCTTCCCCGCGTCGTCGAGGTGGCGCTTTGTGGGGTCGGTGCGGTTCGCTATCTGCTCGGTCACGCGGTCGAGCGTCATCGCCATGATCACGATGGCGACGCCCGCGAGGAGGGCGAGCGCCGGATTCGTGTAGAGGCCGGTGTTCACGACCGCACCGAGGCCGCCGCCGCCGATCAACCCGGCGATCACAACCATCGAGAGCGCGAAGAGAATCGTCTGGTTGACCCCGAGCAGGAGCATCCGACGCGCGAGCGGGAGCTGGACCTTCCCGAGCATCTGCCGGCGCGTCGCGCCCATCGAAGCCGAAGCCTCGACCGTGTTCGTCGGCACGCCGCGGATCCCGAGAGCCGTGATCCTGACCGCCGGTGGGATCGCGTAGATGATCGTCGAGACGACAGCAGCGGCGTAGCCGATCGAGAACAGAAGCACGACCGGCATGAGATACGCGAACGCGGGGACGATCTGCATCGCGTCGAGGACGGGGTTGATCGCGCGCTGGAACCGATCGGAGCGCCCCGCGACAATGCCGAGCGGCACGCCGATCACGAGCGCGAGCCCGACGGACGCGATCATCAGCGCGAGCGTCTCCATGCTCGCCTGCCAGAGGCCGAGCAGCGCGAACGAGGCGAAGGCGCCGAAGATGATCACGGCGGCGCGACGCCCGCCGAAACGCCACGCGAGGAGCGTCCCGGCGACGGTCGTACCGACCCATGTCATCCAGAGGATGAACTGGTTAAGCCAGCCGACGAGGTTGTCGAGGAAGAGCCGGAACCAGTTGAAGATCGTGAAGAAGAGGCCTGTGTCCTCGGCTGTACGCTGATCGATCAGCCAGGTCTGGAACTCGTCGAGATGTGCCGAGAGCGAGGTGAACGTGAGGCTCGTCGGCCACGGGTACTCGAGCTTGAACGCCTGGTAGACGACGATCATCACGGCAACGACGGCGACGACCTTGACGGGTCGGCCATGCCACCAGGGGCGGTGGTTCACCGTGGGGACGACGACCGGAACCTCGGTCAGCGCGGACACCGTCGGCCTAGCCCCCTTCGCCGGCGATCGCCTTCAGCACCGCGACGCGATCGACGACTCCGACGACGCGACCGTCCTCGATTGCACGAACCGGCTTCTCGCTCGCGGCGAGCACGGGCACCGCATCCCGCACCGTGGTCGCGACGTCGAGCTCTGGGCCGTCGCTCTCCTCACCCGGCTCGGGGGTACGCATGATCCAGCGAAGCGTGAGGACGTGGCTGCGCGGAACGTCCCGCACGAAGTTCTCGACATACTCGTCCGCCGGCGAGCCGACGAGCTCTTCGCCGGTGCCGAGCTGCACGATCTTGCCGTCACGCATGATCGCAATCCGGTCGCCGAGGCGGAGCGCCTCGGGGAGGTCGTGCGTGATGAAGACCATCGTCTTGCCCGTGTCCTGCTGAAGGCGCATCACCTCGTCCTGCATGTCCCGGCGGATCAGAGGATCGAGGGCGCTGAACGGCTCGTCGTAGAGCATCACGCTCGGATCGGCCGCGAACGCGCGCGCCACGCCCACCCGCTGCTGCATGCCACCCGACAACTGGTCGGGGAACGAATTGGCGACCTCCTCGAGACCGACGAGCTTGAGCACCTCCTCCGCCCGCGCGAGCCGTTCGGTCTTGCCGACCCCCCGAATCTCGAGCCCGAACGCGACGTTGTCGATGACCCGGCGGTGCGCGAGCAAGCCGAAGTGCTGAAAGATCATCGAGACGGATGTTCGCCGCATGGCTCGCAACTCCGAGGCGCTTGCGTTGGTGACGTTCCGGCCGGCAATCTCGATCGTGCCCGCAGTCGGCTCGATCAGGCGAATCAGCGTCCGCACGAGCGTCGACTTGCCCGATCCTGAGAGCCCCATCACGACGAATACCTCACCCGGCCAGACCTCGAGTGAGACGTCGGAGACGGCGGCGACACATCCGGTCTTGGCCCGTAGCTCGGAGCGGGAGAGCTCTGCGTCGGGCGTCCCGATGATACTGTCGGCCTTCGCACCGAAGATCTTCCAGACGTTCTTGGCCCGGATCACAGGCTCGCCGCCCATCCCGTTCGACGCGGGGGGCGCGGGAGCTGCGGCGGGGTCTGGCGGTGACTGGATGCTCATATCGTTGGGCAGACCTGTGGATCATCTGCTTCCAGCCGCCGTGATGCAAGCGGGCGGGTGTGTCAGCGCGGTACGAGCGGTACGAGCGGTGCAAGGACAGACGCCCCGGCGAACGTCGCATCTGGCTGCTCGGACTCGATCCGCAGAAGCCGGTTCCACTTGGCGGTGCGTTCGGAGCGGGTCGTCGAGCCGACCTTGAGTTGTCCCGTGCGCCAGCCGACGGCGAGGTCGGCGAGCCAGCACTCCTCCGTTTCGCCCGAACGGGCGGAGAGCACGGTGGCGTAGCCCGCCGCCGTCGCGATCTCGACGACCCGCCGCGCGTCGCTGAGGGTTCCCACCTGGTTCGGCTTCACGAGCACGGCGTTTGCGATGCCGTCCCTGATGCCGGCGCGGAGGCGGTCGGGCGAGGTGACGAAGAGGTCGTCGCCGAGCAGCTGGACGGTGGGGGCGAGCCTTTTGGTGGCGTACCGCCAGCCGGTCTCATCGTCTTCGCCGAGCGCGTCCTCGATCGAGACGATCGGGTAGTCAGCGACCCAGCTCGTAAGCTCGTCCACGAGCTCCTCGGCTCGAAGGCTGCGGTTCTCGCTCGCGAGCACGTAGCTGCCCTCGACGAGGAGCTGTGTGGCCGCGACATCGACGGCGATTGCCGCATCGGCTCCCGGCTCGAGGCCGCTCCGCTCGATCCCCTCGAGGAGAACGTCGAGGGCAGCCCTGTTCGACTCCAATCGCGCAGCGAGGCCACCCTCGTCGGCGACGAGCGCGACGTCGTGGCCGCGGTCGACGAGCACCGCCGCCGCCGCCGCGCGCACCCGGGAGGCCCACTCGATCGCCTCCGCGAACGTTCGCGCCCCCACGGGGACGACGAGAAAGTCCTGCACGTCGACGAACCCGCCAGCGTGGGCGCCTCCGGAGATCACGTTCACCATCGGCAGCGGGAGGAGCGGCGGTAGATCAGGGCACAACGCCCGCCAGAGCGGCAGGCCCGCGCTCCGGGCGGCAGCGAGCGCACAGGCAACCGAGGCCGCCAGCACGGCATTGGCGCCGAGTCTCGAGAGGTTGGGCGTCCCGTCCAGCGTCCTGAGGGTCGCGTCTACCCCGACCTGGTCGAGGGCGTCACAGCCCAGGAGTTCCGCACGGATTTCCGACCGCAGCGAATCGACCGCGTCGCGAACACCATTGCCGCCGTAGCGCTCACCACCATCGCGGCGCTCGTGCGCCTCATGCGCCCCCGTCGACGCACCCGAGGGAACGGTCGCCTCGCCTTCACTCCCATCCTCGAGTGTTACCGCACACCCGATCGTCGGCGTGCCGCGCGAATCGAGTGCCTCCCACGCGTGCAGGCCCGCGATCAGCGCCATTGCCAGAGTCCCTTCTCCGGCCGGCGCAGGAGCATGATGCCGGCCTCGCGCGCACGCTCTCGCGACGGGGGATCGAGGAACTGGGCAGGCGACTTGCCGTCGGTGCGAGCAAGCATGAGGGCCGCCGTGTGCGAGGTCACCGATGCTCGATCTCCTGCGAACCCCGCGCCGGCCGCGCCGTCGTAGCCGCGTAGGAATCCGTCGGCGAGATCGCGCAGCTCGGGGGTCAGAGGCCCCCACCTGATCGCGGAGAGGACGACGAACGAGAGGTAGAAGCCGAGGTCGAAGACTGGGTTGCCCTTGTGTGCGACCTCGAAGTCGAGTACCCAGTTGCCGGCCGGGCCGACGAGCATGTTCTTGAGCGAGTAGTCGCCGTGGACGAAGCAGCGACGGTCGGTGCGCAGCTCCTCGAGAAGAGGAACGATTCCATCAGCGAGCTCGGGCCGCCGCTCGATCACCGTCTCGTGGAACGGGCGTAGGCGCAACTGCTCGAACGCCTCGAGGTCGTCGAAGCCTGACGGCAACGGCCCATCGGAGGTCGCAAGGTGCCAGGCGCCGAGCGTCGCTCCCGCCCAGCGCCCCGTACCGGCGTGGACGCGGCCCTCCACGACCTCTGCCTGCCAGTTCCGGGCAGCGGGAGGGATCAGCTCCATCACGAGCGCATGGGCCGCGGCGTCGCTGTCAATGACCGCCGGAACGACGCCGGGCGTGATCGCCCCGCACAACGCCATCGCGGCAACCTCCGTCTCGGCGCGGTCCGGGGTCGCAAGCCACTCGTCCCGGACGCGCAGCTGCGGTAGCGCCTGCTTGATGACGAATGCGTCTCCGGTGGCCGCGACCGAGGCCGCGATCACCGTCGCAGACACGCCGCCCGGGAGCTCTGCCATCTCGACGCTGGCGCCCGGAGCGACGACGCCGCGCTCGACGAGGTAGGCCGCAGCATTCTCCAGCGTGAGCTCGAACATCGCACCGGACGCTACCGATCGGCAGAATCAAACGGTGATCGATCTCACCTATGACGGGGACGGAGTCGCTCGCTGCGGCTGGTGCAGCGATGATCGGCTCTATCGCGCCTACCACGACGAGGAGTGGGGCCGCGAGAAGCGGGGAGATGACAGCCTCTTCGAACTGCTGTCGCTCGAAGGGTTCCAGGCGGGGCTCTCGTGGCTGACGATCCTGCGCAAGCGCGCGAGCTTCCGGCAGGCGTTCGCGGGCTTCTCGATCTCGCGTGTGGCCGAGTTCGGCGAGAACGACGTGGAACGACTCCTCGGAGATGCGGGAATCGTCCGGCATCGCGGCAAGATCGAGGCGACGATCGGGAATGCCGTTGCCGCGCTCGAACTGAGCGAAGGGCTGTCACGCTTTGTCTGGGGGTTCGCTCCGCCGCCGCGGCCCGCGAGGCCGACGGGCATGGGAGACCTTCCGGCTGCGACGCCCGAGTCGACGACGCTCTCGAAAGAGCTGAAGCGGCGTGGCTTCGGCTTCGTCGGCCCGACAACCGTGTACGCGTTCATGCAGTCTGCGGGGATGGTCGACGACCACCTCGAGGGCTGCTTCGTCGCGGCGGCAGGATCGGGATGACGGACGACCGCCTCGCGAACGGGGACGCTCTGGCGGTGCTCCGTGACGCACCGGCCGCCGTCATCTCGGACGCGCTCGACCGGATGGGTCGACGTCACCAGGTGCTCGACCTCGAGATCCGACCGCTCTGGCCGGAGGCGCGACTCGCGGGCGTGGCGGTGCCGGTCGTGATCGTTGCCGACACGTCGGAGCCGGAGCTCCCCTACGACGGCGAGCTGACAGCGCTCGACGGGCTACGGCCCGGTGACGTGCCGCTCTTGATCGTGGAGGACGGCGTTCGCTGCGCTTCGTGGGGCGAGCTGTTCTCCTGCGCCGCACTGGGTCGTGGTGCGGCGGGCGTCGTGATCGACGGGTACGCCCGTGACGCGGCCGAGATCAAGGCACTCAGCTTCCCCACGTTTGCGCGCGGGCTCTCGCCGCTCGACACGTTCGCCCGGGCGATCGTAACGGGCATCGACGTCGAGGCGCGCATCGGCGGAGTCGACGTTCGTCCGGGGGATCTCGTCGTCGGAGATGTCGACGGAATCGTCGTCGTGCCGCAGGAGATGGTCGCTGACGTCGCGGAAGCCGTCGCTACGAAGCACCGTCTGGAGGGCAATGCGCGCGAGGATCTTCTTGCCGGCATGAGCATCCGCGAGGTTTGGGTCAAGTACGGCGTGCTCTGAACCGGCGCACATTCGGCACAGAGTCGGCGCACTTCCGTGACGGTTTCGGGGGTACGTTGCCTTTCATGAAGACAGTCACGACACGGACAATCTCGACACCGTGGGGAAAGGCACGAATGGTCGAGCAGTTGAACGTCGCCCAACGGGCGGGGGAGCGGCGGTTCTCGACGGTCGTGCAGCTGCTCGAGACCGAGGGTGGCGGACGGCTCGTCCGGTTCGCGTACACGACGGATGGCAGTGCCCGGCGAGGGCCGGTGACGCTGCGGGCGAAGGACGTGGAGCGGATGCACAAGCTGCTTGAGCGGACGCCGGACCTGCGGGAGGCTCTTGGCGGATGAGTGCGTCTGGCTACAGCGGCACGTCGATCGGGCGGAGGCTTTCGCCGGAGCATCATCAGCTCGTCGATCCGATGCGCGTGTACCAGCTGCAACGGCTAGAGGAGCGCCGCAAGCGCGATCGGTGACCTCGGGGGAACCGCGCCGGCCACTTATGATCGCGCGGTGACGACCAACGAACTGGTGCGCGTCTGGCAGGCGTACTTCAACCTCGCGCATCCGTTCTTCACGGCCGGCCCGGCAGGCGAGACGCTCGCTGGCCCCGGCTGGTTTGCAGCACTCTCACACGAGTCGAACGGTGAGCTCAACGTCTGTGGGCTGACGCCGGAAGCGACCGTCACGTCAGCCCAGGCGCTCGTCTCCTCGATCGCGACCGACCTGCCACTCATCGTTTTCGTCTCCTCCCGCGCCGATCCCGAAGCCGGGGCATACCTCGAAACGAACGGGTTCGAGACGGTCACCGTCACCGAGCCGCTCATGCGTTCCACGCGGCCGCCGACGCCCGCTGAGACGACGCTTCGGATCGAGCCAGCGTTCGGTGCGGACGCCCTTGACGCGGGGATTGCACTGACCTCCGAGGCCAATACGGTCGACCCCGAGCTTCTCGAGCGGTCTATCCGCCACGCTGCCGACAGTGGCGCTGCACAGATGTGGCTCGCGTGGGACGAGGCCAAGCCGATCAGCGTCGTGTGGATCGGCCGCCACGAGGAATCCCTTGGGGTGATGGAGATGATGACCCCGGCGCGCTACCAGCGCCGCGGCACCGGACGGGCGCTGCTCACGCAGGCGCTCGCCTCGGAGTGGCGCGATGACACGAAGTTCGCTGTTCTCGTTGCGACTCCGGCGGGCCGTCGCCTCTGCGAGTCGATCGGCTTCGAGGCGAGCGACGAGATCCTGACCCGGTTTCGCGGACTCGACGACGACGTGCTCGCGGCCATCGGCCAGCCCGCGTGATCCGGACCAGCCGCACGGCGCCCGACCCGTTCGCCGGGACGCCCTTCTCGCCGGGCTGACGCCCGGCTCATCCTGCGAGGCCCTACGCCTCGACCATCAAGACGAGCGTCTCGGGCAGCACGCCGTCGTGCACCATCGCTTCGCCCATGGCCGGGGTCTCCATCGCGCCCATGACGGCGTCCATGTCCGCGACGTCCATGAGCACGGCGACCCTCGTCCTGTCCTGTGGATCAACGAATGTACGGATGTTCGTGACGCCGAGCGGCCCGAACACCTCTTCGCGCTTCGGTGAAGCGAGCCAGTGATCCGTGTCCGTCACGTGGTGATAGGCGACAACTGTTGGCATCGAGTCCCTTTCGTTTGGGCCGAACGGGGTAACGCGGCCGGGCGACCGATTCTACGCGCCGCACGTCAGCCCCGTCGTAGCTCAG
The DNA here is from genome assembly GCA_046590225.1 of Gaiella sp. Classification (GTDB taxonomy): domain Bacteria; phylum Actinomycetota; class Thermoleophilia; order Gaiellales; family Gaiellaceae; genus Gaiella. The sequence goes on from JBKJVI010000070.1 coordinate 16,032, forward strand.
AGTGTGGGTCTAGCCAGTCGGGCCGGCGGGCCGTCCGGCACCGCGCCGAGCGGTTGCAGCGTCGTCATCGTGCCGAACACACCCCCGTGCTCTCAGCGCGTGACGGGAATCCCTTCAGCGTCGAGCAAGCCCTCGAGCACTACGACACCGCCTGTCGGCCCGAGCAGCGGATCGACTGCGTGCTCCGGGTGCGGCATCAGACCGAGCACATTGCCGGCCTCGTTCGTGACGCCCGCCACGCGGCCGACGGCGCCGTTGACGTCATTCGTATAGCGGAAAGCAATCTGGCCCCGGGATTCGAGAGCACTGACGAGCTCGTCGTCGCCGTACCAGTTGCCCTCGCCGTGCTTGATCGGGATCACGAGCTCCTGGCCGACCTCCCACGCCGAAGCGAACGCACTCGAGGTGCCCTCTACCGTCACCGTCACATCGGCACAGATGAACTGCTCCTGACGGTTCATCCGCAGCACTCCCGGCAGGAGGCCCGCCTCGCACAGGATTTGAAAGCCGTTGCAGATCCCGAGCACCGGCCCTCCCGCGGCCGCGAACGCTTCGACCGCCTCCATCACAGGCGCGAACCGGGCGATCGCGCCGCAGCGGAGGTAGTCGCCGTACGAGAACCCGCCGGGGAGGACGACGCCTGCGGTGCCCTCGGGAAGCGCGGTCTCTGCGTGCCAGACGCAAACCGCCTCGGCGCCGAGAAGCTCGAGCGCGAGGGCTGCGTCGCCGTCATCATTCGACCCGGGAAATGTGACGACCGCGATCCGCGGCCCGAGCGCCTCGCTCACGCGTCGTCGCCGAGCTCGATCGTGAACGACTCGATCATCGGGTTCGCGAGCAGGTCTCGAGACATGGCAGCGAGCGCGGTCTCCGCCTCGGCCGGATCATCGGTCTCGAGATCGACGTCGACCAGGCGTCCGACACGCGCTCTCGTGACGGCGAAGCCGAGCGTCCGGAGCGCCTCACCGACCGCTTCCCCCTGCGGGTCGAGAATGCCTTCCTTGGGACGAATCAGAACTGTCGCCTTCACAGAACCACCTTCGGATCGGAGAGGTAGCGCTCGAACGGAATCTCCGTCAGGCGCTCGAACGCATCGACGTAACGAGCCCTCGTACCGGCCACGACATCGTCGGGCACCTCAGGGCCGGGGTAGGTGCGATCCCACCCGGTCGAGAGGCAGAAGTCGCGCACGAACTGCTTGTCGAACGACGGCTGCGGACCGCCCGGTGCGTAGGAGTCGGCCGGCCAGAACCTCGAGGAGTCCGGTGTCAGCGCCTCGTCGGCAAGGGTCACGACTCCGTCGCGGTCGACGCCGAACTCGAACTTCGTGTCGGCGAGAATTATCCCCCGGGCTTCAGCGTGCGCCGACGCGAACGCATACAACCCGAGCGCCGCATCGCGTGCTGCCGCGTACGCCTCGGGGCCGCAGAGAGCAGCAGCCTCGGCCTCGGTGATGTTGAGATCGTGGCCCTCCTCGGCCTTGGTCGCGGGCGTCACGATCGGGCCGGGCAGACGCTCCGACTCGCGGAGCCCCGACGGCAAAGCATGACCGCACACCGCGCCGGAGGCCTGGTAGTCGACCCAGCCGGAGCCGGAGAGATACCCGCGGACGACGAGCTCTACCGGCAGCATCTCGAGACGGCGGCAGATCGTCGTCCGGCCGTCCTCGCCCAGTTCGAGCAGGTGATTCGGGACGAGCTCACGCGTGCGGGCGAACCAGAACGCCGACATCCCCGTGAGCACGCGCCCCTTGTCGGGGATCGGTGTGGGAAGGATCACATCGAACGTCGAGATGCGATCGGACGCAACGAGCTGGAGGCGGTCGTCGTCGAGCGCGTAGATCTCGCGCACCTTGCCACTCGCGACGTGGACGGCCTCAGGCACGGGCCGCCTCCCCACGAATCGAGACAAGCGCGCGCAGGCGCTCGAACACGACATCGACGTGCGCGGTGTACGCGCGCGGATCGAAGACGGCGTCGAGATCGACCCGGCCCGCGATCTCTGTGTCGACATCGACGAGCCCGCGGAAGTCGATGCCCTCGTCCCAGGCCCGCATCGCGTTGCGCTGGACGAGGCGGTAGGCCTCATCGCGCGAGAGACCCGACTCGACGAGCGCGAGCAGAAGCCGCTGGCTAAAATAGAGGCCATGGCTCGACGCGAGATTGTCGAGCATCCGCTCCTCACGAACGACGAGCCCTTCGACGAGCCAGGAGAACCGGTCGAGCATGTAGTCGACGGCGAGAAACGAGTCGGGGATCACGACCCGTTCGGCGGACGAGTGCGAGATGTCACGCTCATGCCAGAGGGCAACGTTCTCGAGCCCGACGATTGCGTTCGCCCGCACGATGCGCGCGATCCCACAGATGCGCTCGGCCGTGATCGGGTTGCGCTTGTGCGGCATAGCCGACGAGCCCTTTTGCCCGCGGCCGAACGGCTCCTCGACCTCACGAACCTCCGTCCGTGCGAGATGGCGGATCTCGGTGGCGAAGCGATCAAGTGAGGAGGCGGTAAGCGCGAGGGCCGAAAGGAGCTCCGCGTGACGGTCGCGCTGGAGGATCTGGGTGGAGCTCGGGGCAGGCTCGAGGCCGAGGCGCTCGCATGCAACGCGCTCCACGGCGGGCTCGGCAGCGGCGTACGTCCCGACTGCACCCGAAAGCTTGCCGACGCGTAGCCCTTCGATCGCGCGAACAAGCCGCTCACGATCGCGCTCCAGCGCGAACGCCCAGCCGGCGAGCTTGAGTCCGAACGTCGTCGGCTCGGCGTGCACGCCGTGGGTGCGCCCCATGCACAACGTCTCGCGGTGTTCCTCGGCGCGGAAGACGACGGCGCCGAAGGCACGGTCGAGCCCCTCGAGAATCACGTCACCGGCCTCCTGCACAGTCAGTGAGAGCGCAGTATCGAGCACATCGGAGGACGTGAGCCCGTAGTGGAACCACCGCCCGTCTTCGCCGAGGCCCTCGGAGACGGCGTCGATGAACGCGGCGACATCGTGATTTGTCTCCCGTTCGATCTCGGCCACGCGCTCTGGCGTCGGTGTGACGGCACGCTCCCTGATCGCGGCAACCGCTTCGTGCGGCACGACACCGACCTCCGCCCAGCCGTCGAGTGCGGCGAGTTCGACATCGAGCCAGCGGCGGAGCTTCGCCCCATCCGACCAGATAAGGGTCATGGCCGGGCGGGAGTAGCGGGCAATCACAGGTTGATTCTAGAGAGCGCGCCGGATCGGCCCGCGCATGCCGCGCGCGGTAGGGGTTTCCCTACCTCCCTTCACCTGCCCGCCATGCATCGCGGGCCTCACGACGCCGTTACCGTGCAGTTCATGAGCTCTGTCGTCCCGACCAACGCCCCGTCGCCGACCCAACGTCGCGGTCCGTGGGGCTCGCGCGCGGGTCAGCGAAGACGCTTCCATCGCGGCTGGGCCCAGGCGCTCAGGGACACCGTCTACATCCTTTCGGGCTTCGTCCTCGCTACGGCCTGGTGGTCGCTCCTCGTAGCGCTGCTCGCCCTCGGCCTCGGACTGCTCGTCACTCTGGTCGGGATCCCGATCCTCGTGGGAACGATGTACCTCTGGATGGGGATCGCAGAGACAGAGCGCTGGCGCGCCCGCAGCCTGCTCGGCATCGAGTTTCCTCGGCCGTACCGACGCCTCTCTGCCCGAACGACGCTGCGGCGGATCTGGGAGCGCGCCGTGGATCCTGCCGTCTGGCGCGACCTCGTCTATCTGCTCTTGGTCTTTTTCCCGCTCGCCATCGCAACGTTCGTGATCGCCGTCACGGTGTGGGCAATCGCGCTCGCCTTCGTTGCGCTGCCCTTCTACTACGGCTCGGGCAGCGGCGTCGAGTTCGGCGACGGATCGCACATCGACATCGACACCCTCCCCGAGGCTCTCGTAGGGTCGCTCGTCGGCCTTGGCCTCGTCGCACTCCTGCCGTGGATCCTCGGCCTGCTCGCAGCCGCCCACGCCTTGACCGTCAGGAACCTGCTCGGGCGCCGCTCGGCCGAGCGGGTCGCCGAGCTGACCCTGCAGCGCACCGAGGCCGTCGACGCTGCCGTCGCGGAGCGACGGCGGATCGAGCGCGACCTCCACGACGGAGCACAGCAGCGGCTAACGGCCCTCGCGATCGACCTCGGACGCGCGCGCGCCAAGCTCGACTCCGATCCGGAGGGCGCCCGAGCCCTGGTCGAGCAGGCGCACGAGGACTCGAAGCAAGCGCTCGCGGAGCTGCGCAACCTCGCGCGGGGCATCCACCCTGCGATCCTCACCGACCGCGGTCTCGACGCTGCGCTCTCCGCGCTCGCGGCGCGAAGCCCGATTCCCGTCGAGATCTCGGTCGACCTCGACAGGCGACCGTCGGTCGCGATCGAGTCGACGGCGTACTTCGTCGTCGCTGAGGCTCTGACGAACGCCACCAAGCACGCGGCGGCAACGCGGCTCGGGGTGCGCATCGGACGGGAAGGGGAGACCATCGTGGTGGATGTCGAGGACAACGGCGTCGGTGGCGCCCGGATCGAACCGGGCGGTGGGCTGGAAGGCCTGACGACCCGTGCGGCAACGGTCGACGGCACCCTCACCGTCTCCAGTCCCGTAGGCGGGCCAACAATCGTTCGGGCGGAGCTGCCATGCGCGTCGTGATTGCAGAAGACTCGGTGCTCCTTCGCGAAGGGCTCTCGCGACTGCTCGCCGACGAGGAGATCGAGGTCGTGGAGGGAGTCGGGGACGGCGATGCGTTGCTCGTTGCCGTCGAACGCCACCGCCCCGACCTCGCGATCGTCGACGTCCGCATGCCGCCGACCCACACCGACGAGGGCCTGCGCGCCGCGATCGAGGCGCGCGCTCGCGTCCCCGAGACGGCGATTCTCGTTCTCTCCCAGTACGTCGAGGAGCGGTACGCAAGCGACCTCCTCGCAGCCGGAGGAGTCGGCGTCGGCTACCTCCTGAAGGAGCGTGTCGCCGACGTGGGCGAGTTCGTCGAGTCCGTGCGCCGCGTCGCCGACGGCGGGACCGCCTTCGATCCGGAGGTCATCGCGCAGCTGATGGGACGCCGCCGCCAGGATGATCCACTCTCTGAGCTGACGCCGAGGGAGCGCGAAGTGCTGACGTTGATGGCAGAGGGCCTCAGCAATGCCGCAATCGCGAAGAAGCTCTGGCTCACAGTCGGCGCCGTCGAGAAGCACATCAGCTCGATCTTCGCTCGCCTCGGGCTCTACCCCGGCGAAGACGAGAATCGTCGCGTCCGCGCCGTCCTCACCTACCTCGAGGGCATGCGCGGCTAAGTCGAGTCGACGGAGTGGCGCCGGGTCTCTACGGCCTCTGATGACGCCGCGAGCGCAATATCCTCGCGCCGCCGGACACCGTGCCACGCGATCAGATCAGCTGCCGCGTATGCAGCGGCGCGCGCGCCAACGAGGTCGTCACCTACACCCGTGACGTTGAGAATCCGCCCGCCGTTCGTCACGACGGCCCCGTCTCGTAACGCCGTCCCGGCGTGGAACACGAACGCCCCGGTCGCCTCCGCCGCCTCGATCCCCCTGATCGCAGATCCCGTGTCGCCGCGAGCCGGGTAGTTCCCGGCCGCAAGAACGACTGTCACGGCAGCACCGGCGCTGCGCTCAAGCCGAACCCCGGCCAGATCGCCCGCCGCACACGCCGCAAGCGCTTCGAGCAGATCGCCCTCGATGAGCGGCATCAGCGACTGCGTCTCCGGATCACCAAAGCGACAGTTGTACTCGAGCACACGCGGCCCGTCGGGCGTCAGCATGAGCCCCGCAAAGAGCGTTCCGATGAACGGATGATCACGCTCGGCGAGCTCTGCCAGGATGGGGCGACAGGTGAGATCGACGAGCGCCTCGATCGCGTCAGCATCGAATCCAGGAACGGGGGCGAACGATCCCATCCCACCCGTGTTCGGGCCGACGTCCCCGTCCTCTGCGCGCTTGAAGTCCTGCGCCACCGGGAGAGCGATGCACGTCGCGCCGTCGCAAAGCGCAAAGACCGAGATCTCCGGCCCTTCGAGAAGCTCCTCGATCACGAGGTCGCCACCGAGCGCGGCAAGCTCGACGAGGCCAACCTCGACCTCGGCCTGCGTGTGGCACACGACGACACCCTTGCCGGCCGCGAGACCGTCCACCTTGAGCACGCACGGGGCGATCGGCGCCTCCAGGGTCGCGGCAGTCGGGACTCCCGCCGCGACCATCACATCCTTGGCGAAAGACTTCGAGCCCTCGATCGCAGCAGCGCCCTTCGAGGGACCGAAGACAGAGACGCCACCCGCGCGGAGGACGTCTGCGAGCCCGGCGACGAGCGGCACCTCAGGCCCGACGATGACCACGTCGATCTGGAGCGCGCGTGCGAGACCGAGCACCGCCTCGCTGTCGTCCGCACGCACGGGGTGGCACTGACCGAGGGCGGCGATCCCGGGGTTTCCCGGCGCGGCGTGCAGCTCGGTGAGCAAGGGCGATTGAATGAGCTTCCAGGCGAGCGCGTGCTCTCGACCACCGGATCCGAGGAGAAGGACGCGCATTGCTTCGAGTCTACTTCGGAGCCGAAGACGTTCCGGCGCCAGGCTGAAGCCTGGCGCCAGCCTGGCGGCTCGGTCTACAGTAGAGCTGCGCGGACACGGTCACCGAAGCCGCGCAGGCGTTCGCACGGCTCGTTCGCGAACACAAAGCGTACGTAGTCACCGGCCCGCTCGGAGCCCCAGTTCGTCATCGAGGTCGCGGCGACGCGGCCGAGGCGAAACAGCCGCTCGGATGCCTCGTCAGCCGTGTGGCCGAGCGCGCGAACGTCGAGCAGCATCGACCAACCTCCGTGAGGAGAGATCACCGGCAACCCCCCGAGCTCCACAAGGATGATGTCCCGGCGCCGCTCCCACTCGGCGGCCGCAGCAGCAACGTCCTCGCCGCCCGCCTCGAGTGCGATCGCCACGGCCGTCTGGGCAATCCCCACCTGACAGACGACGTTGGAGATGCAGACGAGGCCGATGTCGTCGACGAGCGCCGGCGGCGCCACGATCCACCCGACGCGCCACCCGATCATCCGCAACTCCTTTGACGCGGAGCCGACGACGATCGTTCGCTCCGCCATCCCGTCGAAGGCGAGCGGGTCGATGACCTCGCGGCCGTCGAAGAGGATGCGCTCCATCGCCGTGTCGACGACGAGGAGAAGGTCGTGCTCGCGGCAGAGCTCGGCGACGACATCCCAGGCCTCACGGTCGAGCACCGAGCCAGACGGCATCGACGGGCTCATCATCAAGAGCACGCGGGTTCGTTCGTTGACAGCAGCTCGGAGGCTGTCGAGGTCGAGGCTCCAGCCGGCTGCACTCGGCTCGAGCCGGGCGAGGCTCGGCACGCCTCCTGCGACCCGTACCCGGTTCAGGAGCCCGGCGTAGACCGGGTCGGTGAGCACGACCTCGTCACCCGGCTCGAGCGTGGCGAGGAGCACGTTGAGGATCCCGTTCAGCCCGCCGGCCGTGATCAGCGTGCGACGCCAGTCGATCTCGCGCACCCCACGTCCGACGTGGGCAGCAACCGCGCGTCGCAGTCGCTCGTGGCCGGGGAACGGGAGATAGCTGTTCGCGTCGTCGTCCTCGATCGCGACGCGGGTCGCCTCGAGTGCGGCGGCGAGAGGCCGCAGATCCGTATCGAGGTTCTCGAGTCGCAGCAGCTCGGGGTCGGCCGCGCCGTCCGCGGCGTCGCCCATCCGATCGACGCCGATGCCGGGAACGCTCAGAAGCCGGGAGACCGTCACGACCGGCGCGCTAGGGAAGCGTGAGAACGGCCTCGCGGCCCTGCC
>JBKJVI010000177.1:0-17656 GCA_046590225.1 Gaiella sp.
GTTAGGGATGTCGAGAGCGGACCCGGCGCGGTGTCCTTTCCCGAGGCACGCCTGGTAGACGGAGCCGAGTTCGCACGCCTCCGAGTGCGCACCACCGGGCCTAACCCGAAGATGGCACCCGAAGGAGAACTGACCGTCCTCGTATCTCTCGGAGAACCGCTTCCGATCGTTCCTCTGGACGACGCTATCCGCGAGATGTTCGAAGCCGTCAGGAGGATCCTCCATAGCTTCGCTCGTGACGTGATCTGAATAACGAATCACGTCACGTCACAGCCTCGCTGCTTGCCATGCGAACGGCATGGTACAGACGTTCTCTCCTGTCAAGGGATAATTTCCATCTTGACACACGAACATATGTTCGTGTAGAACTACAGATCCAGTGATCGCCTGTCTTCTCATTCCCGGATTTGCGTTGCGAGCCGCGTTGCGCTCCCGGCCGAGGCTGGCGCTTCTGCCCGCGGCGCTCGCGCCGGAGCCGGGCAAGGAGGCGCTCATCGGGTCTGTTACGGCAGCGGCCGAGGCTGCCGGTGTGCAGGTCGGTATGCGGATGGGAGAGGCGCTCGCAACCTGTCCCGCGCTCGTGCTGATCGAGCAGGACCCGGCCGCGGTCGAGCAGGAGTGGGAGGGGGTGCTGCGCCGGCTCGAGGGCGCAGGCTTCGCCGTCGCGTCCACCGAGCCGGGACTCGTCACGTTCCAGACCGACGGTGTCGAGCGGCTCTACGGTGGTGTCGAGGCGGCGCTTGCGAAGGCACTTGCCGCTGCTGGATCTGCCTGGGATCCGCGCGCAGGTGTGGGAGCACGGCGCTTCGTCGCACTTGCGGCGGCGAGCGTGGCCCGTCCCGGACAGGCAGTGATCGTCGAGGGGAAGGAGGAGCAGGGCTTCCTGGAGCCGCTCCCCCTCTCGCTCTTGCCGCTTCCGTCGAACCGGTACGCCGAGCTCGAAAGGCTCGGGGTGCGTCGGCTCGGCGAGCTGGCGTCGCTTCCCGGCGGCGCTGTCGAGGAGCGGCTGGGGCCGGAGGGGAAGCGGGCGTGGAGCCTCGCAGGCGGGGAGCGTCAGCATGCGCAACCCCGTGTGCGTGGGCGATCGCCTGCGGCAGAGCTGGCAGAGGCCCTCTCCTTCCCCGAGGCGGTCGCGAACGAGCTGACGTTGCGGCGGGCATTCGGCGCGCTGCTCGACCGGCTGCTCGCACGGCCAGAACGGGCAGGGCGGCCGCTGCGCAAGGTGGCGGTGTCGGCTCGACTCGTGGGCGGGGGCTCCTGGCGACGGGCGACGACCTTGCGCGAGGCGACCGCGGAGCGTGGCCGATTGCGGGCGGCGCTCGGGCCCAAGCTGCTCGAGATCCCGGGGCCGGTACTGGAGCTGCGGCTTGAGGCGGTCGAGCTCGCCGATCACGTCGGAAACCAGCTCACGCTCGTTCCTCCGGAGGGGGAGGAGATGGACGGACGTCTGCGCGAGGGGCTGCGACAGGTGCGGGCAAGCACCGGCTCCGGTTCGGTGTGCACCGTCGTGGAGGTGGCGCCGTGGTCGCGTATTCCGGAAACGCGCGCGCTCGTCGTGCCCCGCGACATGTGAAGCGCGGTGGCCGGACGCTTCAGCCGGTCGCCTGGGTCGCATCCGCCGAGATTGCTGCGTCTGGACTTGCAGGGGAAGGCCCGTGAGCGCTGTCGGCGGATCCTGGGCCAGCCGTCCGCATGCGCTGTCGCGTGCGACGGCGGGGCGCCTCAACACACCCCGTCCGGCACTCGTCGAGAACGGCGTCGACGGCACGCCCTGCGTCGTCAATCGTCAGCAGGTCGCCTTCGTGCGCGAGGAGTGGCGCGTCGTCGACCGCTGGTGGACGGAGGAGCCGATCGACCGGCGCTACTACGAGGTCGTGTTGGAGTCGGGCGAGAACGTGTGCGTCTACCGCGATCGGGAGCGTGGCTGCTGGTTCACGCAGCGAGCATGAGGGGACGGCTGCGATGAAAAACCGTATCGCAGCCGTCCCCTCATGTTCGCTGCCGATGCTTGCTGCCGCGCTACGCGCGGATCCTGAAGTTGGGAACTTCGGTTCCAACCGGCTGAACACCGACCCCAGCCGTGCTCAGCCCGGAGGCACCTCGTGATCCTGCCCGAGCGCCTCATAGGCGAGCGCTTCCCACTCGTCGCTCTGCCCCGCAGGCACGACTACCCACTGCCGGAACACCTCGCCGCGACCGGACGGGTCGAAGAGGTGCGCGCCGGGCAGAGCAACCGCGCGAGCATGCACCTCCGGATCGGTCAGCTTGAACACCATTCCCGTGCGGGAGAAGCCGAACACGACCTTGCCGGCTCGCTTCACGCACGGCATCCCGAACACCTTTCCGGCGCGTGCGTCGTCGTGCCAGGCGCAGATCGCGTCGACGATGTCCTCGTAGCGCTCGCTTCTGTCTATCCCCATTCCTCAACGATACGAAACCTCGGTAACGGCAGCTACCAGTCCGTCCCAGTCCATGTGCAGGAAGCATGACGTACGTCGAGCTCCATTGCCACTCGTCGTACTCGTTCCTCGACGGCGCCTCTCTCCCCGAGGAGCTGGCCGCCCGCGCGGCCGAGCTCGGCTATCCGGCGCTCGCTCTCACCGACCACGACGGCGTCTACGGCTCGCTCGAGTTCGCTCATGCTGCAAAGGCTCTCGGTGTGCGACCGATCACCGGGGCAGAGGTCACGCTCACCGACGGCTCGCACGTAACGCTGCTCGTCGAGACCAGTCGGGGCTACGCGAACCTGTGTCGCATCCTCACCGAGGCGCACGCGGGTACCCGACGAGAAGGACGTGAGGATCGTGAGCCGCTTGCCCCATCCGTGGGCCAGAGGTTCGTCGAGGAGCACACCGAGGGCCTCATCTGTCTCTCGGGCTGCGCACGTGCGGGTCTTGCCATGCGCCAACCGAATGCGGCTGCCGGCCTCCAGCGCGCGTTCGGTTCTGAGAACTTCCTCGTCGAACTCCAGCGGCCGTATGAGCGCGGCGACGTCCGCCGCAACACCGCTCTCTGCGATCTCGCCGAGCATCTCGGCGTCGATACGGTCGCCACCGGCAACGTCCACGCTCACGCACCCAGGCGCACGCTGCTTCAGGACACCCTCGTCGCAATTCGCTGTCGTACGTCCCTGGACGGCTGCGAGCAGGAGCGGCGCGGGAACCGCGAGAGTTTTCTGCGGGATCCCGCAGAGGTTGTCGAGCGATTCGTGGGCATCGATCCTGCTGCAGCGTCCCGGACCGTCGAGGTCGCCGAACGGCTGCAGTTCGACCTCACCCAGGAGCTCGGCTACCGCTACCCCGACTTCTCGGACGGCGAGGAGCCGGCGATCCGGCAGCTCGCGGAGATCTGCAACGACGCGTTCGCCGACCGCTACCCGCCAAGCGACCAGAAGCTGCTCCAACGAGCGCGTCTCCGCCTGGAGAAGGAGATCGAGCTCATCGATGAGCTCGGGCTCGCCGGCTTCTTCCTTCTCCACTGGGAGGTGCTCGAGCTGGCGCGGGAGTGCGCCCTCCAGGTGCGAGGGCGCGGCTCGCCTCGTCGCTTCCTGCCGCCCGGTCGAGGACGCGGCAGCTCTGTCGGCTCGATCGTCTGTTACCTCACCGGACTTTCGCACGTCGACCCTGTTGCCAACGAGCTCTCGCTCGGGCGCTTTCTCAACCGTGAGCTGGCATCGGTCCCGGACATCGACCTCGACTTCCCGCGCGACATCCGCGAAAAGCTCATCGTCGCCGTCACGAAGCGATACGGCAACGAGCACGCCGCGCTCGTCGCGAGCTTCGCCACCTATCGCTCGCGCGGTGCAATCCGTGACGTGGGCAAGGCCCTCGGCCTGCCGCAGGCAGAGCTCGAGCGGCTCGCTCGGCTGACCGACGGCTGGGATGCCTCACGCATCGCCGAGGAGGTGGCGGGGCTCCCGGACGCCGAGCGCAAGCTCGTCTCGAAGCGGTGGCGGGCGTTCCAGTTCCTCACGACCGAGATCGCCGGCCTTCCACGACACATCTCCCAGCATCCGGGCGGCATGGTCATCTCGACACGGCCGCTGATCGATCTCGTGCCGGTGCAACCCGCAGCTATGGCCGGCCGCCAGCTCTGCCAGTGGGACAAGGACTCCTGCGCCGATGCCGGCTTCCTCAAGATCGACCTGCTCGGGCTGGGGATGCTCTCCGCCGTCGAGGAGTGTGTCGAGAGCATCGCGGAAGCCTACGGCTCGCCGATCGACCTCTCGCGCATCCCACTCGACGACAGTGCGGTGTTCGCCGAGATCCAGAAGGCGGACACGGTCGGCACCTTCCAGATCGAAAGCCGCGCCCAGATGCAGAGCCTCCTGCGTACGAAGCCCGAGACGATCGACGATCTCACCGTGCAGGTCGCGCTCGTGCGACCCGGTCCGATCCAGGGCAAGGCCGTTCACCCGTACATCGAGAACCGCCGTCGGTTGCGCGAGGATCCGTCATTCGTCTATCCGGTCGACCACGAGGCTTTGCGCGAGCCGCTCCGCTCGACGCTCGGCGTTGTGGTCTTCCAGGATCAGGTGCTCGACGTGGCCATCGCGCTCGCGGGCTTCACGGTCGGGGAGGCCGAGGGGTTGCGTCGCGCGATGAGTCGCAAGCGCAGCAGAGCGGCGCTCGAATCTCACCGGGTGCGGTTCATCGAGGGTGCGGTGTGTAACGGCGTCGCCGAGAAGGTCGCGGATCTCGTCTACGACAAGCTCGTCGGCTTCTCGGGCTTCGGCTTCCCGAAGTCACACGCCGCTGCATTCGGACTGCTCGCCTATCAGTCGCAATGGCTGCGCCATCACTATCCGGCCGAGTTCCTCTGCTCCTTGCTGAACGCCCAGCCAATGGGCTTCTACCCGCCGGCCAGTCTCGTTCGCGACGCCCAACGGCGCGGGGTGGAGGTGCACTCCCCCGACGTGAACCTGAGCGAGTCTCTCTGCTCGCTCGCGCCCACCGACGAGCAGTATGTTGCCTCGGTGCAGGCTCCCCAGGCGGTGCGGATCGGTCTCGCGTACGTCCAGTCGGTAGGCAAGGACGACGCCTCGGCACTCGTGGCAGAACGGTTCGCGAACGGGCCTTACCGGGACGTCGGAGATCTCGCGCGGCGCGTCCCGCTCTCGAAGGACGGTCTCGTGGCGCTCGTCGAGGGTGGGGCGTGTGACGGCTTCGGACCGAAGCCGGCGCTCGTCGAAGGAGAGGGAGGAAGTGAGGTTCCGCCAAAGCGACGTGATCTTCTCTGGGAGCTCGGCCTTGCCACCCGGCCGACCTCCGTCCCGGGGACGCAGGGTGCGGCGAAGCAGCTCACGCTCTCGCTCGACCCGACTGCGGCGACTCCGGCTCTCCGCGACCTCACGCGCTGGGAGCGGATGGCGGCCGACTACCGGCTCACCGGTCTCTCGGTCGGCGTGCATCCGCTCCAGCTCCTGCGTCCGCATCTTCCGGACGGAACGCTTCGAAGTGACGATCTCCACCGTGCGGGCCATCGCTCGGACGTCGCCTATGCGGGTCTCGCGATCGCGAGGCAGCGGCCCTCCACGGCCAACGGCATCGTGTTCATGTTGCTCGAGGACGAATGTGGCCAGGTCAACCTGATCGTCCCGAAGGACGTCTACGAGCGATACCGCGCGATCGTCCGCAACGAGTCGTTACTCCTCGCCCACGGCCGCTACGAGCGGGTGGGGGAGAACCGGAACATCCTCGTCTCGTCGATCGAGAACCTGGCCGCGCTGGCCCGGCGGGTCGCCGACCTCGATGTCGGGGCCGCACTTCCCCGGGCCCACCACTTCGGCGGTCGCTGATCTCTGAACCCTTCCGCCACGTTGACTGACCGTCCGCACTAGCCGCCGACGGTACGGGCGAGCAGGCTTGCCTCCACGTACTCGGCAACCGGAGCGAACCCGAGTCGCGCATATGACGCGATTGCGGCTGCATTGTTCGCCTTGACGTTGAGAGCGATCGTCTCGATCCCGTCGTCGACGAGCAGCCTGCAGAGCGAGGCGCAGGCGCCGCGTGCGAGACCTCTGCCGCGCAGCTCCGGGAGCGTGGCGACGTTGCCGAGAGCGGCCACGCGCCACGTGGGAGAGTGAACATGCACCCCGGCGATGCAGGCGAGCAGACCGTCGTCCCTGACACCGAGGTACCGGCCCGTCGAGAGCATCCGCGGAACGAACCACGTGCCCGGGTAGGCCTCGGCGTAGAACGCGCGCACCTCGTCGAGCTTGTCGCGCGTGAGAACCTCGGTCTCGAGAGCGTGCCGGTCGAGGAGGTCGGTGCGCTCGAGCGCCAACTTGAGGTGGGGCTCGGCTTCCTCGATCGTATAGCGCTCGGCAAGCGTGTCGAGCAGCTCGGGCGTTACGTGCGCGTAGAGCACCGAGGGAAGGGACCAGGTGATCGCGGCGAGCAGCTCGGCCATCGATCGCGGCGGCGGCTCGGCGATGGCGATCAGGACCGGGATCCGCGGCTGGGTGTACAGGAGCGTCACCTGCTCCAGACGGCCCGCGGACTCCCAGCCGAACCAGACGGTGTGCGGCCAGTCGAAGTCGTCGAGGTCGCCAAGCTCGTAGGCGTGGGCGCGGGGGTTCCGCCGTAGGAATTCAGCGATCTGCGTACGGTCATCCAGGGTGGTGGCCGGCATTGGGGGGAGCGTACTCGTGCTCGCGTCGCGAGCCGTATGTCAGTCCGTAGCGTCGCCGGCGATCCTGCGAATCTCCTCGAGAGTTGTGATGCCCGCGACGGCGAGGCGTACACCGTCCTCGCGGAGGGTCATCATCCCCTGCGAGATCGCCATTGCCTCGATGTCACGTGTCGGAGCACCGATGAGCAGCGAGATCTCGTCCGTCATGGGAAGAACCTCGAAGAGCGGCACACGACCGCGGTATCCGGTTCCACCGCACTCCTCGCAGCCGACGGCCTTGTAGATGTTCAGCTCTCCGTAGTTCTCCGGGATCCGTAGTGCTCGAAGACTCGAGAGATCTGGGGTGGTCGGTTCGCAACACGCCTGGCACACGCGGCGCGCGAGGCGCTGACCGATGATGCAGTTGATCGAGGTAGCGAGGATGCTCGGCTCGATGTTCATGTCTCGCAGACGCTGGATTGCGGCAGCCGCAGTCTGGGCGTGCAAGGTCGTCAGCACGAGGTGCCCTGTCATGGCTGCGCGGAATGCGATCTGGGCGGTTTCTTCGTCGCGGACCTCGCCGACGAGCAGCACATCGGGATCGGAGCGCAAGACCGTTCTGAGCCCGTTCGCGAAGCTCAGCCCGGCCCTCGGGTTGACCTCGATCTGGTCGAGGCCGGCAGCGCGGTACTCGACGGGGTCCTCGATCGTCGTCAACTGGCGATCGGGCGTGTTCAGCACCTGCAGACAGGTATAGAGCGTCGTCGTCTTGCCCGACCCGGTCGGGCCGACGACGACGATGGCTCCGAACGGTTGCGAGATCGCATGTTCCAGGGCGGCGCGGCTGCGTGGCCACATGCCGAGCGCATCGAGAGACTCGGGAGCCTCTCCCTGCGAGAGGATTCGCAGCGTGACCTTTTCCCCGTGTGTCGTCGGGAGGATTGCGATGCGCACGTCGATCGCTTCTCCTGCACGCTTGATCGAGACGCGCCCGTCCTGGGGGGCACGCCTCTCGGCGATATCGAGGCCTCCCATGATCTTGAGGCGGCTGGCCACAGCGGCGCCCTGCGTGCCGGCGATGGACGTCAGTTCCCGCATGACCCCGTCGACGCGAACGCGAACGAAGAGGCGTCGTTGCTGCGGCGTGAAGTGAATGTCGGAGGCGCCGAGGTCGAGAGCCTTCGAGATCGCTCGGTTGATGAAGACGACCGCAGGCGTATCGTGGTTCAAGTCGAGGACGGTCGCGTCATCCTCAGTCTCGGCTGCGCTCGTGACGACGTCCTCAATGTCAATGGTGGCTTCGTCGTGCAGTTTCGTGATCGCGAGCGCGATCGCGTCGGGAGCTGCCACACACACGCGCACGGGCATTCCGAGTGCGAGCCGAAGGTCGTCCGAGAACATCACATTCGTCGGGTCGGAGACAGCGACGAGAACGTAGCCGTCGTCCATGATCTTGATCGGGATCGCCCCGTAGCGGCGGGCCAGGGTCTCCGGGAGGAGCATCGCCGCGTCGGTCTCGATGGACGCTGAGTCGAGCTCCACGAAGTCGAGGTCATGCTGTTCGGCGAGAACGCGGGTGACCTGCAACCGGGTCGCGAAACCGTTGGTGACGAGGATTTCGCCAAGACGAAGCTCCGGTTTCATCCGCTTCTCGAGCAGCGCGACCTCGAGCTGCTCCGGCGTAACCGCGCCGTCGCGCACGAGGAGCGTCCCGAGGGCCGGCCACGGGTTCCTGGCTGCTTCCATGCTCGTCGTATCGGCAGTGCGGTTCCCTGAGTTGAGGGATTCCGCTCCTTCGGGGCGTGAGATCGGTGAAACCGACGTCGTGCGCGTCGCGATCATCGGGCCAGGGCCGCTGATCCTCGTCGGTGTCGTCGGGGGCGAGGAGTGCCTCTCGGTCGCGCTCGCCACATGGGGCGTCTCGGTCGCAAGGGGCGTCTTCGGCGCCCGGATGAGCGTCGACCTCGTGAACGACGGTCCGGTCACGATCGTTCTCGGGTGCTCGGGCCGTGGGCGCGGCCCGGCGTTCTCGAGACGGTGCTATCCTTTGGAGACCGCATTTCAGGCTTGACGAAATGGGCGCAAGAGCGCCCATTTTTGTTGAGGAAACGTCGTCTCGAGGCACGAGGAACCAGGTTGGCCGACATGCTCGCAACAGAACGGAAGCTCTCACGGGACATCGTCCCGGCGGTCGAGCGCGCCGTCCCAGGGGTCGAGGTGCTCGCGGTCGAGCTCCTCTCGCCGAACAGGTTCTGCGTCTACGTCGATCACGCTGCCGGTGTCGACCACGCACTTTGCACACGGGTCACGGAGATCCTCTCGGACTATCGAGGCACGTACACGATCGACGTTTCCTCGCCGGGTCTCGATCGGCCCCTTCGCCGACCGGAGCATTTTCGGGCCGCGATCGGCCAGGACGTTCAGATTCGTACCGCCGGTGAGATCTCCGGCAAGAAGAAATTTCGTGGCCCGGTTGTGGCCGCGTCCGAACGGAGCCTCCGGATCGCCGACGGCGAAGCGGAGCTCGACATCCCGTACGACGCAATCGTCCGGGGCAACCTGATCGATGAGGGATAGGTGACGTCATGACCGCTGAAATCATGGAAGGCATCCGCACGATCGAGCGCGAGAAGGGCATCGAGGCCGGCACGCTCGTGGCGGCGCTCGAGGACGCGCTGCTTGCTGCATACAAGAAGACGCCCGGCGCTTCCCGTCACGCCGAGGTGATCCTCGACGAGGAGGGCGACTTCAGGGTCTACTCGATTGAGATTCCAGCAGACCTCGAGGAGCGACTCGTCGAGGAAGCACGTGAGGCGGCGATCGACGAGCTCGAGCGGATCGAGGAGGAGACGGGCGAGCGACAGCACACGCTGATCAGCGACGCCGACCTCGAGCTCGACTGGGCTCAGGTGCCGGAGGAGTTGATGGTGCGCGCTGACGCGACGCCCGACGGCTTCGGTCGGATCGCCGCAATGACGGCCAAGCAGGTCATCCAGCAGCGCATCCGCGAGGCAGAGCGCATGATGATGTACGACGAGTACATCGATCGTCAGGGCGAGGTTGTCACGGGGATCGTGCAGCAGGCCGGTGATCGCAACAACGTGCTCGTCGATCTCGGTCGCGTCGAGGCGCTCCTGCCGCGGTCGGAGCAGGTCGACGGCGAGCGCTACGAGCAAGGCTCGCGGATCAAGGCCGTGATCACCGAGGTTCGATCTGGTACGAAGGGGCCGCAGGTGATCCTGTCGCGCCGTGACCCCGAGTTGATCAAGACTCTCTTCGAGCTCGAGGTTCCCGAGATCGCAGACGGCCTCGTGGAGATCCGTGGTGTCGCTCGAGAGCCGGGTTATCGCTCGAAGATCGCCGTTGAGTCACACACGCAGGGCGTCGATCCAGTCGGTGCCTGTGTCGGGCCGCGCGGTTCGCGCGTCCGCATGGTCGTCTCCGAGTTGCGCGGCGAAAAAATTGACATCATCCCGTGGAACTCCGAGCCCGCTCGGTTCGTCGCAAAGGCGCTCTCGCCGGCCCGCGTGCGCGAGGTCTACATCGACGACGACACCCGCGAGGCGACCGTCGTTGTCCCTGACGACCAGCTCGCGCTCGCGATCGGCAAGGAGGGGCTCAACGCCCGGCTTGCCGCGCGGCTGACCGGATGGAAGGTCGACATCCAGTCGGACACCGAGTTCGCAAAGGCCGAGGCGGAAGCCGCCTACGCCGGCGAGGACGACACGCAGGAGTTCTCAGGACGTTGCGCAGCGATGCTCTCGAACGGCAAGCGCTGCCCGAACGCCGCGCTCCCGGGCTCGCACTACTGCGGTGTTCCGGCCCATCAGGAGCTCCATGGCACTGCTCCGCCGGCCGAGCTCCCCGAGGACGACGACGCGAACGAGATCGCCGAGGAGGACGAGTCTCCTGACGCATGAAGGCCTCCCCGGAGAGGACGTGCGTGGGCTGTGGGCGCAAGTCGCCACAGTCGGAACTCCTGCGCTTCGGCTCCGTCGACGGGCGGCTGACGATCGGTCGTACGGTCCCCGGAAGGGGTGTCTACACGTGCCGGAGGCTCGTGTGCTTCGAGCGAGCAGTCGCATCACGCGGCTTCAACAGGGTGCTTCGTCGCACGGTGCTCGTCGAGCCGGAACTCGCGCGCCACTACACTGACAGCTGATGGCAGACGAACCCAACAAGCCCAGTCGCCCGATCCGCCCTCGCGGAGGCCCTTCCGGTCGAAAGCGCCGCGTCGTCATCGACGGTGGCAACACCCGCGGACGCGACGGTCGTCAGGCGCGCGATCGTGGCGCCTCGCCGGAGACGCAGTCGAGGCAGCAGCCGGTCGCGGCCCCCACAGGCCCGGTCACGGTTCCCTCGGGAGTTAGCGTCAAGGATCTGTCGGCTGCGCTTGGAATCACCGTCGTTCAGATCATCAAGATCATGATGGGTCTCGGCGAGATGGTCACGATCACGCAGTCTCTGACCGACGAGTCCGTGCTTCTCATTGCCACCGAGGTCGAACGCGAGGTCGTGATCAAGCACGCTGCGGACGACGACTCGGAGCCCGAGATCTTCGAGGACTCGGATGATGATCTCGCAGCGCGCCCGCCGGTGGTCACGATCATGGGTCACGTCGATCACGGCAAGACCACGCTGCTCGACGCGATCCGCGAGACATCGGTGGTCGACACCGAGGCGGGCGGGATCACGCAGCACATCGGTGCCTATCAGGCGGTCCTCGGCGGACGCCGGATCACGTTTCTCGACACCCCGGGCCATGAAGCTTTCACGGCCATGCGCGCCCGCGGTGCGAAGGTAACCGACATTGCGATCCTGGTCGTTGCGGCGGATGACGGAGTCATGCCGCAGACACGCGAGTCGATCTCGCATGCACGCGCCGCAGGCGTGCCCATCGTCGTCGCCGTCAACAAGATCGACGTCCCGAACGCCAATCTCGACCGCGTCCGGTCCGAGCTCGCAACCGAAGGCCTGCAGCCCGAGGAGTGGGGTGGCACGACGCAGTTTGCCGAGGTCTCCGCGAAGCAGCGACTCAACCTCGACGAGCTGCTCGAGAAGCTCCTGCTCGTCGCCGACGCCGAGCTCGATCTCCGCGCCAATCCGTCCGTTGAAGCATCGGGTCCGATTATCGAATCACGCCTCGATGTTGGACGCGGCCCGGTCGCAACGATGCTCGTACATCGCGGGACGTTGCGCGTGGGCGACGCCATCGTCGCGGGTGACGCGTCTGGCAAGGTGAGGGCGCTCTACGACTACAAGGGTGAGAAGGTGAGAGAGGCGCGCCCAGGCGAGCCGGTCGAGATCCTCGGCTTCGATCGTCCGCCGCCTGCAGGCGAGCTCGCCCGCGTCGTCGAGCACGAGCGGCTCGCGAAGGACATCGCCCAGAAGAGAGCTGGACGCCTCCGGCGTGAGCAGCTCGCGCAGCGCTCGAAGCGCGGCGTTTCGCTGGAGAGCCTGTTCTCCCAGTTGCAGGAGGGCGTCGTTCAGGACCTCAACATCGTTCTCAAGGGCGACGTTCAGGGATCCGTCGAGGCATTGCTCGGCGAGCTCGGAAAGATCCAGCACTCCGAGGTGCGAGTCAACGTGATCCACACGGGCGTCGGCGGCATCACCGAGAACGACATCAACCTTGCGTCCGCATCGAACGCGCTCGTGATCGGCTTCAACGTCCGACCGAGCGCCGAGGCGCGTGCACTCGCTGATCGCGAGGGCGTCGACGTCCGAACGTACCGCGTCATCTATCAGCTCACTGACGAGATCCAGCAGGCACTCGTCGGCATGCTCACCCCGGTGCAGACCGAGGAGACGTTGGGCGAGGCCGAGGTGCGCGCGCTGTTCAAGGTCTCGCGCCTGGGTACGATCGCAGGCTGCATGGTCACGACCGGCTCGATCCGGCGCAACGCGCAGGTGCGTGTGGTGCGAGACGGCACGGAGATCTACGACACGTCAATCTCGCAGCTGAAGCGCTTCAAGGATGACGCGCGTGAGGTCACCGAGGGCTTCGAGTGCGGGATCCTCCTCGAGGGATACAACGATCTCAAGGAGGGCGACATCCTCGAGGCCTACGAGACGAAACAGGTTGAGCGCACCGATCTCGCCGAGACCGTGCGCGCGCCGGCCGCCGTCGCCGATTCGGCTGACGACGCCGAAGACGAGTGACGGGACCGGCCGTTTCGGCCGTCCGTCGCCCGGCGAGATCAGTGAGGCTCGGGGTGCTCGGGAGCACGTGGACGACTCGATCCGATCGTGAAGCAACGAGCAACCGCTACGACCGCTTGAATAGGGCCATGGCGACGGGCTTCATTGGCATCTACACGTTCGAGCTCCTCATCCCGGAGAGCCACTCGCTCAAGGAGAAGCGCATGGTCCTCCGATCGGTCAAGGCGCAGTTGACCAACAGGGTCGCCTGCTCCATCGCGGAGGTCGATCACCACGACGTCTGGCAGCGATCGCGGCTCACCCTCGCGTGTGTGGCCCGCGAGCCGGGGGGAGCCGCGCGCCTGCTCGACACGGCGGAGCGGTGGCTCTTGACCCAGGACTTCGAGCTGATCTCTCACGAGCGCGAGCTGGTGTCGCTCGATGACTAGGAATCCCTCGCGATCGCCCCGGATGCGCCGTGTCGACGAGGCGATCAAGGCGGTCGTCTCCGAGACGATCCCCACGCTGAAGGATCCACGGATCGGGTTCGTCACGGTAACGGGCGTCGTCACGACGTCCGACCTGGCGCAGGCAACCGTGTGGTTGAGCGTCTACGGTGGCGAGAAGAGGCGGCAGGCGACGCTCACGGCGCTCGAGGGAGCGGCAGGCATCCTCCAGTCGAAGGTCAATCATGACCTTCGTTTGCGGAGGACCCCCCAGCTCATCTTCCAATACGATCCGTCGGTCGAGGACGGTGTTCGGATGTCGAAGCTCATCGACGAGCTCGATCCAGGTCCTGAAGAGGTGACCGCCGGTGACGACGAAAAGTGAGATCGCAGCGGTCGCGGATGCGCTTCGTGCGAACAATTGCTTCGTCGTTACCTCGCACGAGAATCCTGATGGGGATGCACTCGGTTCATTGCTCGCCATGCACCTCGCGCTCGTCGAGCTCGGGAAGGACAGCGTGATGGTTCTCGTCGGTGAGTCGCCGCTGCCCGGGGAGTACGGGTTCCTCGACGTCGTCGGTGCTGGGCTTCTCCGCGTCATTCCAGAGGATCAGGCCGACCGGGTGCTCGTGGCCGTCGACTGCGCGCAGGAGACACGCCTCACGGACGCGCGACTGCTCGACGCGCCTCTGGTCATCAACATCGACCATCACCACGACAACACCCGCTTCGGTGACGTCAATCTCGTTGCCGACGGCGCTTCGTCGACAGCCGAGGTGCTCGCGGACGTCTTCGCCGAGATCGGGCTGTCTCTGACGCCGGCGATCGCCGAGGCTCTTTACACCGGGCTCGTCACCGATACGGGGCGATTCCAGTACTCGAACACGACACCGAAGGCTCTCCATCTCGCAGCCGAGCTCGTCGAGGCGCGCGCGAACCCGCAGAGTGTCTTTCAGGCTGTCTACGAGTCCATGCCGTTTCCAAAGCTGAAGCTGCTCGCTCTCGCCCTCGAGCGTGCCTCGCTCCATGCCGACGGTCGCGTCGTCATCTCCAATCTCGCTCGAGAAGATTTCTCCGACGTCGACGCGCTGGAGCCGTACTCCGAAGGGATCATCGATATTCTGCGTGCTGTCGAGGGAGTCGAGCTCGCAGCGCTCATTCGGGAGCCGCCTCGAGATGACGGCCCGGCCCGGAAGGTCTCGCTCCGCTCGTCGACCGAGAGGGTGGATGTGTCCGCGATCGCCCGGAAGTCGAACGGGGGTGGGCATCGCCAGGCAGCGGGGTTCTCGAGCGATCTTCCGCTCAACGACGTGATCGCGTTCATCATTGCCGAGTTCACTGCGCTCCCCACCTCGGCTGCCTGAGGTCGAACGGACGTCATGGCGATTCCCAAGGGACTCGATCCGACCGGCGTGATTCTCGTCGACAAGCCCGCTGGTCCTTCGTCGTTCGCTGTCCTCGCGGGCGTGCGGGCCCGGACACGGGCGAAGACGGGTCACGCCGGAACACTGGATCCGTTTGCCACAGGTCTCCTGTTGTTGTTGTCCGGTAGGGCAACTAGATTGGCTTCGTGTTTCGTCGGACTCCCCAAGCGCTACCTCACGGATGTCGACCTGTCGCACCGGACGACAACGGGCGACCCCGAAGGAGACTCGCTCGGATCGCACGAGCCGCCAAGCCTTGCGGAGCTAGAGGCGTCGCTCGCAGCCCTCCGTGGTGACGTCGAGCTACCGATCCCAGCGGCCTCCGCTGTGAAGATCGATGGTGAGCGCGCCTACCGTCTGCATCGCATGGGCATCGCGGTCGAGATGCCCATGCGTCGCTCGCGCGTCGATGCGCTCGACGTCATCGCGTATACAGACGGCATCGCGACGCTCGATGTCGCCGTTAGTTCGGGGACATATGTCCGTTCCATCGCGGACGTGCTCGGCGGGCATTGCAGGGCGCTGCGGCGAACGGAGGTCGGGCCGTTCACGATCGCCGAGGCGGACGCCGAGCGGGTGGTGTCGCTCGATGAGGCACTCGGACGCATCGGGCTGACGCTCGCGGAAGCCGATGCCGACCGCAGAAGCCGGGCAGACGGCGATCGCAGTCGGGCGGCGGCACGGGCGGCACTCCAAGCTGCGGAGCTCGGGACGGAGCCGGTGGCGGCGCAGTCCGTTGCGAAGGGCGAGCCCGCGGCAGAGGCCGAAGCCCTCTGATGCGCATCGTGCACGCCCCCGGGCAGCTCGACCGGCAACCGCGTGCGGTCGCGATCGGCACCTTCGACGGCGTCCACCGAGGGCATCGGAGCATCGTCCAGGCGGCGATCGACACGGGTCTTGCGCCCACGGTGATCACGTTCGATCCGCATCCACGAATCGCCCTCGGGAACCACGTCGAGCTGATCTCGACGCTCGAGCGACGCCTGGAGCTGCTCGGAGAGGCCGGGGTGGAGGCGACGCTGATTGCGTCCTTCACCCCGGAGCTGATGTCGCTCGAGCCGGAGGTGTTTGCGGAGCGGTACCTGCGCGGGATCGGTGTGGAGGCCGTTGCGGCGGGTGAGAACTTCCGATTCGGGGCGCGTCGCCGCGGCGACCTCACGATGCTGGAGAGGCTCGGCTTCGAGATCCTCGAGGTCGAGATGATCCAGGGCGTCTCGTCGTCCGCGATCCGGAGGGCACTCCACGAGGGTGACGTTTGCGGGGCGGCGGCCATGCTTGGCCGGCCCTATGAGCTCGACGGGATCGTCGTAGCCGGGGATCAACGTGGCGGCACCCTCGGGTACCCGACGGCGAACCTCGCTCTCGGCCCACACTCCGTGTGCCCGCGCTACGGCATCTACGCGGGCGCGGCTCTCGACCACCGTGTGGCACTCTCGATCGGCACGAACCCGCATTACGGCGGGACCGAGCGGCGAATCGAGCCATACCTGCTCGACTTTGAGGGAGACCTCTACGGGAAGCGACTCGTCGTCGAGGTATGGGAGCGTCTCAGGAACGAGATGGTCTTCGACTCGGAGCAAGACCTCGTCGCCCAAATCGGCCGCGATGTCGAGGCAACGCGTTCGGCGACCCGGCCGTGACGAGCGCCTGACGTACTCCTACCGAGGCGTGATCGCCTCCGGGTTGACGACCCCGACCGGCGCGCCTACAGCGAACGCGTCGAGCTGAGAGAACGCTTCCGCGAAGTAGCTCTCGTACGTCTCCCACGTGACGTACCCGATGTGCGGGGTGGCGAGAACGGACGGGCGGCGGAGAATTGGATCGCCGATGGCCGGCTCGTCGTCGAAGACGTCGAGTGCGGCCCGACCCGGGCGTCCCAATGCCAGAGCCTCATCGAGTGCGCCCGCCTGGATCAGGCCGGCGCGCGCGGTGTTGACGAGCAACGCATCGGGCTTCATCGCCGCGAGATGCCGCGGCGCCACGATCCCCCGCGTCTCCGGAGCGAGCTTGAGCTGCAGGCTGACGACGTCCGAGCGTGCGAAGAGCGCCTCGAGATCCGGCTCCGGCTCGTGGCCGTCCGCCTCCGCCCGCGATAGCGATCCCTCACGACCCCAGGCGAGCACGTGCATCCCGAGCGCGTGTCCGTAGCGCGCCACGAGCGCCCCGATCGCTCCGTACCCGACGACGCCGAGCGTCCTCCCGTTGAGCTCGAAGCCGACGGTCGTCTGCCAGGTGCCCGCCCTCAGGGCGACCGCGTCCTCGACGATCCCTCGCGACGAGGCCAGAATCAGCGCCAGCGTCAACTCGGCGGGGGCGTACGGCGACCCGCCGCCGTTACAGACGACGATTCCGCGCTCGGTGCACGCGGCCAGGTCGAGGTGAGGCATGCCGCGGCCCGTCTGGCAGATGAGCCGCAGCCGTGGAAGGAGATCGAGAAGGGCTGCATCCACGGGTGTTCGCTCGCGAATGAGCACGAGCGCCTCCGCATCGCCGATCTGTGCGGCTCGCTCGGCGACGGTGGTGGGCCGCACGGCGTGGACGACGATCTCGTGCCGCGCGGCGGTGGCGAAGCAGCGCAGGCGCTCGACCACTCGCTGGTAGTCCTCCATCACGACGACGCGCATCGTCCGAGCCTAGACGATCACCGGTGGCGCGCGAATCACCCGTCCAGAACCGTCGAATCGCGCATGGATGCTACGATCCCGCCCGACCCTCTCTCGGCTGGCCGTGTCTTCCTTCACGCCGCGCTTGGAGTGTGGAATCTCAACACAAGGAGGACGCATGCCCCTCACCAAGGAAGTCAAGCAGGAACTGATCGACAAGCACGGCCGCACGTCGACCGACACGGGCTCGCCCGAGGTACAGGTCGCGATGCTGACCAAGCGCATCAACGACCTCACCGAGCACCTTCGGACACACTCGAAGGATCACCACTCGCGTCGCGGTCTGTTGAAGCTCGTCGGGCGCCGTCGTCGGTTCCTCACGTACATGCAGAAGAACGACCTCGAGGGCTATCGCGCCCTCATCAAGGAA
>JBKJVI010000183.1:0-51951 GCA_046590225.1 Gaiella sp.
ACGCCACCCACGATCGTCGTTGGAATGAACCAGATCGCCTGCATGAGGAGCGAAAAAGCGATCGCGACCTCGCCGTCGACGCCGACGACGCCGAGCGCCGAGACC
Source organism: Gaiella sp. (assembly GCA_046590225.1). Taxonomy (GTDB): domain Bacteria; phylum Actinomycetota; class Thermoleophilia; order Gaiellales; family Gaiellaceae; genus Gaiella. The sequence goes on from JBKJVI010000183.1 coordinate 106, forward strand.
GCGAGCCACTGATAGGTGCCGATGAACCCGGGTGAGCTCGGGATCACGACTCCCAGATTGATCACGGCCGTCACGAAGACGAGCTCGATCGGAGAGAGTGAGAAGCCGAGCGACCGACAGACGAGTCCAGCTGCAGCTGCCCAGAAGCCCCACGCGACGACGCTCAAAGCGAGAGCGGCGACGAGTCGGCGACGCCCGATCGGCGAGGCGACCTCGTCGACGGTGTCACGGAGCAGCCTCCTCGCCCTCCCCCGGCTCTCCCGCCGACCCCTGGGGCGCATGCGGGTGTAGACAACCGCCCCTCCGATGACGAGCGCGAGCAGCGCTACGAGAGCGATTCCCCCGATTGCGATCCTGTCCACCCAGGCCGCGTCACCGACGATCGGCAGCGACACGGCGAGCGCGACGACGAGCGTGATGACGTCGCAGGCGCGGTCACGGACGACCGAGCCGAACGCGCGGCCCGAGGGAATCACCGCGGCTTTTGCGAGCCAGCGGGCGCGGAGCAGGTCACCGATCCGAAGCGGCAAAATGTTATTCGCACCGATGCCTCCGAGGACGAGGGCGTAGAAGCGCTTGACCGTCAGCTCGAGCGTGTCCGCGATGATGCGCCAGCGGGCACCCTGCGCGACGTACACAACCTGAACAACGACGGCAGCAAGGACGACCAGGGCGACATCAGCGGCCCGAAGCGCAGCCCAGACGGCGTCGAGATCGGCATCGCGGAAGACGAGCCAGAGGAAAAACACCGACGACGCGATGCCGAGAGCGAGAAGAGCACCACCATGGCCGCGAGAGGGTGTGACGTGTTCCAGGTCGCTCACGTGGGACCCTTGTAGACGATATATCGACCGTCGCGATACACGACCTCGAGGCTCGGGTTCGTCGTGAATCGGTCGCGATCGATCACGAGCCAGGCCGCCCCACATCGTCTGGGGATACCGAGCTCACCGGTGCGGTTGAACCGCCGCCACTGCGCACGGCGCACGTACGGGCGATTGCGCTTCGTGTCGGCGACGTGCCCCGGGGGCGCATTGCAGATGTACACGGGTGCCGAAGCGGCGATCCGATAGCTCGACTCGAGGTCGGAGTAGACCACGTCGCCGGCCGGCACGGTGCCCCGCAGGAACTGCACGAGACCGGGCGTCAGCGGGCTCGCTCTCCGTTCGGAGGACGGCGACCAGTCGGCGAGTCCGGCAACGAAGGTCGGCAGGAGGATGAGTGCCGATGCGAATGCCGCCGTCGTCCCGACCGCCCTCGGGCGCACGATTCCGAGGACGAGAGCGACGAGCGCTCCGGCGACCGCAACCCACGTTGCCCACGCCGGTCCACCCTGTTCGACGGTGTAGCCGAAGTCTCCCGGGTAGTGCCACTGCAGGACGATCCCGGCGACGAGCGCGAGTGGGATCGCGAGTCGTCCAATCAGGGCCGCCAGAACGCCTATGCCTCCGGCGAGGGCAAAGGCGAACGGGAGGAAGCCTGCGAGTCGTCGCGCCTGCGACAGTGAGACGACGTCCGCGAACGGCGTGAAGATCCATGGTACGAGAGTGATTGCAAAGATCGCGAGCGAGCCACCGACGACGTAGGCCGCCCACCGTCGCCGCGAGGCAAGAGCGGTGAGCGGGATGAGCAGGAGCGCGGCGACCGCGACTGCGCCCGAGCGACCGAACACCTGCGGCGCGAGCGAGAAGTGGTCGACGGAGCCGTTCAGCTGACCGGCGTACTGCCTGAAGGCCCGCAGCCGCTCCTGTGCGTCGGGACTCACGGACTCCGTGCTGCGGATCACAGGGACGAGCCAGACGAGGAAGAAGCCCGCCGGGACGACGAGCGCCCCGAGAGCAAGTGCGCCGGCGCGCACCTCTCCCTGTCGCCACGCGAAGCGCACTGCGAGAAAGCCCCCGAAGGGGATCCAGAGGAAAATCGCATAGGTCGGATGAACGACCGCAAGCGCAAGCGAGGCGAGACCCGCGCTCGCGAGCAGGCCCCACGACGGCTTCCGCATCGCGGCAAGTGCAAGCGCGAGCGCTGCCGGGGCGAGGATCTGCCGCGAGGCCGTGGCCGGAAGAGCGAGTGCCGTGTAGGCGCCCCCGTGGCCGGGTGCCATGGCGACGAGGGCCACGGTGGCAGCGGCGGTGGTCGCAGCCGGTGTGACCCGCCGGAAGATTGCATAGCCGGCCTCGTAGGCGACGAGGACTGCAAGCGGAGCGAGCACCGTCGGCTCGTGGAGAACGACCTCCGCGGGATCGGCGAACGAGACCGTTGCGATGAGCGCAAGGAACGCGTGCCACAACGGGAACGCGTATCCAGGATGCAAGCCGCCGTCGGCGAACTCGTTGACGGACGAGAGCGAGAGACCGCCGAACTCGACGAGCTTCCGGACGCGTGCGAGATGGAAGATTCCGTCACCGCCGATCTCTCCCGCGACGTGCCAGAGGAGAAGGCCGAGAACGATGCCTGCGACCCACACGAACGGGCGGCCGGGGATCGCCGGGACGACCGGTCGCCGCAGCGCGAAGGGGGCACCGCAGAGAGCGATCACGAGCAATAGGACGAGCGCAAGCGTGAGCGAGGCATGGACGAGGAAGACGACGCCCATGGCCGCGAAGATGACGCCAAGCCCCCAGGCGAGGGTCGCCGAGGTACTTCGCACGCCGACTGCCCGGGCAAGGATCGCGCCCGGCGCGAGCACGATCGCGGTCGCAGCAGCGAGCCGCAGAAGGAGGAAGAGCGAGCTCAACGCTCGATCAGCGAGCGGACATCGCCCGTCCCGAGCCATCGGGCACCGTCGAGGTACATCGCTCCCCGCTGCCCCCGAACGACGCGTCCACGGACAGCCAGCGCTCCCCGCAGCAGCTTGCGCGCTCGCTCCGCCTCGGCCTCGCCGTGGTGCTTGTGGAAGAAACGCAGCATGCCGCGAAGGTTCTCGCGGAAGAGGCGGCCGCCATGGGAGGCACCGCCAACATGGACGCACGTTGCCGCTGGTGTGAAGCGCGTCCGCCAGCCTGCCTGTGCGAATCGGTAGAGCCAGTCCGTCTCCTCGCTGAAGAGGAAGAAGTCCGGATCCGGCCCACCGACCAGATCGATCGCAGCGCGCCTGACGAGCATGCAGGCGCCCATCACGCACTCGACCTCCCGCTCCGACGCGTGGTCGAACCCGGCACCGTAGAAGGCGTTCAGGAACTCGGTTCGCGGGCCGAGCTTCCGCAGGTAGAGGTACTCGGTTGCGAGACGCCAGAGCGTCGGGAAGCCGCGCACCGATCGCTGCAGCGATCCGTCCGTGTTCAGCAGCTTCGGAGCGACGACGGCGGCTTCGGGGTCGGCGTCGCCGACTGCGACGAGTCGAGCGAGTGCGTCGCCGACGAGCCAGGCGTCGGCATTGATGATCAGTGTCCAGCGGCTCGGCGGGGACGCCTCGAGGCCACGCGCCCACGCAGCGGCGAGCCCCAGGTTCTCCTGCTGGACGAGCTGCACGTCGGAAAACGTCTCCCTGACGAAGGAGACGGTGCCGTCACTCGAGCCGTTGTCGACCACGATCGATCTCGTGCCGTCGAGGCTCGTGAGGCACTGCTCGATCCACGGCATTGCGTTGTAGGTCGCGACGACGGCGACGACCTCATCCATGCCCGACCTCGGGTCGCGCGCCTCCATGGATCGACTCCCAGAGGAGGATCACTCCTCCGGGCAGGGCGAGCGCGACAGTGACGAGGAAGAACAGGAAACCCGCTGCGAACGCTGCATCGGCATCGACCCCGACGCTGCCGAGAAAGCTGACGAAGAACGCTTCGCGCACGGCAAAGCCGTTGAGCGTGAACGGCACGAGAAGAACGAGGAAGAAGAGCGGGCCCATCACGTAATAGATCCGAGGCCCGAGGTCGATCCCGACCGCCTTGCACGCGGCCCAGATGGAAAGGATCCGCACGGCCTGGATGATGGTCGTAAACACGAAGACCTTGATCAACAGGCCGGGGTGGCCTCGGTAGTGGTGGACGCCGTCGTAGAACGCCCGCAGCGGCCGCTCGAGCCGAAGCTTCTGGAAGAGCGGACGGAGCCGAGCGAGGTGGGGCCGCGCACTGCGGGAGAAGAAGAGGACGAGGAGGAGGAGGGTGCCGAAGACAAAGAGCCCCTCGATCCAGAGGTACGCGCTGACGTCGTAGTGGCCGATCGCCAGCACGAAGCCAAGGGCGCCGAGGAGTACGGTGGCAGCGCCTCCGAGGCCGCGTTCGAGCACGACGATCGCCGTCATGTCCCCCGAGCGTCCGGGATGCCGCTTCGAGATCTCGAAGATTCGCACAGCGTCCCCACCGATCGACGTCGGCAGAATCTGGCCCGCGGTGTAGGAGACGAAGTAGGCACGCGTGAGCCACCAGAAGCGGTCGATCACTCCCTGGGCCGCGAGCAGCCACTTCCACCGTAGGGCCATCGGGAGCGCGGTCACGATCATGATCGTGACCGCGAGCCCGAACCACCAGAGGTTGGCGGAGGTGAGCGTCTCCCACGTCTGCCCGAGGTCGATCTTGAGCAGGATGTACGCCGTCGCGAGCGCCGTCAGCGTCACCCCGATCAGGATCCGCAAGGGGCGCTTCACGTGCGAGAGCCGCGGTACGCGAGGCGTCTTCATCCGCTGAACCGCTCGTGCAGGCGCCGCACCGCGTCGATCGCATCGAGGATGTCGTCGTCCGAATGAGCCGGTGACAACGGAAGTGACAGCACCTCTGCGCCGGCCCGCTCGGCCACGGGCAACGGCTCCTGCGCGGGGTATCGCTCACGGAACCAGGTGAGCCCGTGCACGGGGAGGAAGTGGATGCTCGTCCCGATCAACTCGTCGGCGAGCCCACGCTGGTACGCATCTCGGTTCGCACCGGCGCCGTCGGCATCGATCCGGACGACGTACAGGTGCAATGCGTGTACGTCGCGGGGATCCCGCACGAGTGGCGTGATTCCGGCGAGACCGGCAAGCCCTTCGTCGTAGAGGTCGAACTGCCGCTGCCGGATACGCGCGTGCTCCTCGACACGGTCGAGTTGAACGAGTGCAATCGCAGCGAGCACGTCGGAGAGATTTGCCTTGAACCCCGCTGTCACCTGGTCGTAGTGCGATCCATCGCCGCGTCGCGTCAGTCGCATGTTGCGGATCGCCTCGGCAACATCGTCGCGATTCGTCGCAACGAGACCTCCCTCGCCGGCAGCGATGTTCTTCGTTGCGTACAGCGAGAAACACGAGGCATCCGAAATCCCCCCGACCTTGCGGCCGCGGTAGGCGCTCTCGGCCGCGTGCGCCGCGTCCTCGACGACGGGAAGTCCGAGGGCGATGATCGGGTCGAGGTCGGCAACCTGTCCGGCGAAGTGCACGGGCAGGATCGCCTTCGTGCGCTCGGTGACGAGGGCGGGGACGAGCGCGGGATCGATGTTGAGGTCTGTGTCGCGCACATCGCAGAAGACGGGAGTCGCGCCGCAATGCTCGATCACGTTGGCGGTTGCGGGCCAGGTGATGGGGCTCGTGATCACCTCGTCGCCCGGGCCGACACCGACCGCGAGCAACGCGAGGTGGAGCGCGGCCGTCCCCGAGGCGACCGCGAGGACGTGGTCGGTCTCGAGGAACGCGGCCATTCGCTCCTCGAGCAAGGCTGCCCTGGGACCGGTCGTCAGCCAGCCCGAGCGAAGCGTCTCGGTCACGGCGGCGATCTCCTCCTCCCCGATCGCGGGAGGCTGGAAGCCGAGTCGGGTGCTACGCAGGGGTCGCATCGACAAGGAAGCGTACGGTCTCCGCCGCACGGCGGGCCCGCGCGAGTGCGTCTTCGCGATCGGCTCCGGTCGCGAGGATCGCACCAGCCCGGTCGGCGCCGCGCCGCAGCGGCCCGAACTCCCACCCCGGCTGCCGGTAGATCCTGACCCATTCGACCCCGTCCATCTCGCCTGCTTCCTCCACTCCCGCGACCCCGCGCAGCACTCCCACGGGCGCGACGAGGAAGAGCACGCAGGCCCCGCCTGCACGCTGACCTTGTGACACATCGTCACAAGGATCGCCCAGCGCGAAGGAGATGGCGAGGTCGTTCAGGTCGACGCCGAGAGCCGCGTTGCAGAGCTCGGCGTCATGACCCCCACCGAGGCGCGCTGCGACCTCTACGACGTAGGCTCGCCCGTCCGAGCCGAGCCGAAGCTGGGTGTAGGTCGTGCCGTTCGTGATTCCAAGGGCTTCGACGGCCGCGCGCGCCGCCTCGATGACGCCCTCGGTCTCGTGCGCGCTCGGCCACGCATGGGCGAGAGCAACGCCGAACGCCGGCGGATCGGCGAGCAACCTGTCCGTAACGGTGAGCGCGGTAAACACGCCGTTCATCGAGACGGCGTTGACGGTCAACTCCGGCCCGTCGATCAACTCCTCGACAAGAGCGCCGCCACCACGGGACTCGGCCGTTGCGGCCTCGACCGCCGCGGCGAGGCCGGAGCGCTCGCGAACGAGTGTCAGCCCGCGCTGACCCTGGCGGTCAGGTGCTTTGACGACGCACGGAAACGGGACGTCCGGGTCGGTCACCGAGAACGTCTGAGGCTGCAGAACGCCGGCCGCGGCAAAGCGTTCACGTTGCCGCGTCTTCGTCGTCGCGAGCACCGCAGTCGCGCCGTCAATGGGATGCGGCACGCCCAGATGCGCCGCCACTCTCGCGGCGATCCCGACGGGCCAGTCGGCGCCCGGCGAGATAAGGCCGTCCACCGAGCGCGCTCTCGCGAGCCGCTCCACGGCCTGCTCGTCCTCGGACGAGATCACGGCGCGCTCGGTTGCGAAGGCGAATCCAGGGGCGAGCGGGTCTCGATCGACGGCAATCACACTGAGGTCACGTGCGGCAGCGGCCTCGAGCAGGCCAAGCTGCGCGGCGCCTGCGCCTAGGACGAGGAGACGTGCTGGCTGTGACCGGCGATGTTCTGCCACCAGGCCTCGTTCTCGCGGTACCAGGCGACGGTCTGCTCGAGGCCTTCCGCGAAGGTCGTGCGCGCTCGCCAGCCGGTGAGCTCCGCCATCTTGTCGGTCGAGCCGATGTGGCGATCGACCTGCCCGAGTCGCTCGGGGAGTTGCACCTTCGTCGACTGTGTCTCGCCGACGCACCCGATCACGAGGTCGGCGATGTCGGCCACAGAGATATCGACGCCCGTCGCGACGTTGACGACCTCGCCGGCGAGCCGATCGATCGGCGTCTCGATCAGCGCTTCGATCGCCTCGGCGTGGTCGTCGACGTACAGCCAGTCGCGGCTCGCGTGCCCGTCCCCGTGGATCGTCAGCGGTGCACCGGTCAGCGCCTGCGTGATGAAGCGCGGCACCACTTTCTCCGGGTGCTGACGGGGACCGTAGTTGTTGAACGGCCGCACGATCACGATCGGCAGGTCGTAGGTGACGTAGTAGCTGTAGGCGAGTCGGTCGCCACCGGCCTTCGTCGCGGCGTAGGGGCTCCGCGGCTCGAGGGGGTGGCGCTCGTCCATCGGATCGGTCTCGGCGGTGCCGTAGACCTCGCTCGAGGAGATCAATATGAATCGCTCGACGGGCGTTCGCCGAATCGCGTCGAGCAGGATCTGCGTTCCTTCCACGTTCGTCGTCACGAACTCGGACGCACCTTCCTCGATCGACTTCTCGACGTGGGATTCGGCGGCAGCGTTGACGATCACGTCGACCCCGTCAACGAGATCGGCGACGAGCGAGACGTCACGAATGTCGCCATGAACGAACGAGAGGCGTTCGTGATCGAGGACGTCGGCGAGGTTCTCGAGGTTGCCGGCGTAGGTGAGCGAGTCGAGTGAGACCACCTCGTAGCTCGTGTTCGCGAGGAGATGGCGGATCACGTTGGACGAGATGAACCCGGCGCCGCCGGTGACGAGTACGCGCTGAGCGGGAGGGGCCACGGTAAAAGAGCATACCGCGGCCTCTCCCGCTTCACGGTGAAGCATCCTGTCGCCGTTGTCGACAGCGAGTCGCTCACCCACCGAGGGAGGGGCCGCGGGGAGCCGTAGGTTCCCGGCTTCAGGATCCGCGCGAAGCGCGGCAGCAAGCATCAGCTGTGATGATCTGGGGCAGGGGTGCGATACGCTCTCCCACCGCGGCCCTGCCCCAGCTCATCACAGCTCGCGGTCTATCGCGTACAACGGCCGGCCCTCGACCTCACGCTGAATCCGAGCGAGATACTCACCCACGAGGGCGAGCACGAAACCCTGCACACCGAGCACGAAGATCACCGCGGCGCCGAGGAAGAGCGGCCCCGGAAAGTCCGACTCGCCGATCCAGTACGCGACGGCGTAGATTCCGAGAGCAGTTGCCGCGAGTGTGCAGACGAAGCCGAGAATGACCCCCGCCCACTGGATCGGCTGCGGCCAGAAGCCCGCGAGCACGTGGAGGGCGAGCCGCGTCAGCCGCAGCGGCGAGTAGCGCGACGCCCCCTGGCGAGCAGCGTGACCGACGTCGACCTCGATCACCGAGGCGCCGCCAGAGAGGATCAACGCCTTCGTGAACTTCTGCCGCCCGATCGAGCCGAGCATCGGCGTGACGACGCCCCGCCGGTACGCATTGAAGGCACAGCCAAAGTCGGAGATGTCGACGTGCGTGAATCGCCGCAGCATCCCGTTGATCAGGCGCGAGGGGAGCGTGCGCCCCCAGGAGTCGTTGCGTGCAGCACGGCGGCCGCTCGCGACGTCGTACCCCGAGTCGATCGCCGCTACGAGCTTCGCGATGTCCTCCGGGAGGTTCTGGAGATCGCCGTCCATGGTCACGATGATGTCGGCTCTCGATCGCGCGAGGCCCGCGTGCATCGCCGGATGTTGCCCGAAGTTCCGCTTGAAGCGGATCACGCGAACACGTTGATCGGCGGCGTGAAGCTCCTCGAGGAGAGCGAAGGTGCCGTCGGTCGATCCGTCGTCCACGTAGACGACCTCGAACGATCGCCCGAGCTCGGTGAGGGCCTCGACCGTTCTCCGATGGAGCTCGAGGAGCGAGCCGGCCTCGTTGTAGAGCGTGACGACAACCGAGAGGGCAGGCGCAGACCCGGCGCTCGCGCTCGGATCAGTGGAGTACGGATTCGTGTCGGCCATCGGATGAGGAGCGTAACGACCCGCGCCGCGAGCGGCGAGATCCTCGAGTGCGGCGTCTCACAACGTTTGCCAGGAAGCAGCATCGCTGTGAGACGCCGCACTAGTCAGAGAGGCCGAGCCGCGCGTGCAGCCTTTGGAGCGGCCGCGGAGCCCACCAGTTCCACTCCCCGAGCAGCGCCATCAGGCTCGGTACGAGCAGGGCGCGAATGATCGTCGCGTCGAGCGCGACCGCGACGGCTGTCCCGACTCCGAGCTCCTGGATGAACGAGATTCCGGACGTCGCGAACGTCCCGATCGCAACGCAGAAGAGGAGCGCCGCTGCCGTGACCAGGCGTCCGGTTCTTTCGAGCCCGTCGGCCACGGCCTCACGGTTCTCGAGGCCGCCGTCGCGCGCCTCCTTGATCCGCGAGAAGAGGAAGATGGCGTAGTCCGTCGAGAGACCGAATGCCGTCGCTGCGAGCAGGATCGGCTGGGTCGACTCGAGGCCCGGTAAGCCACGTCCCCACTCGAAGACGACGACGAGGATCCCGAACGAGGCCCCAAGCGTGAGCACGTTCATCACGAGCGACTTCAGCGGCAGAACGACCGAACCGGTAAAGAGGAAGATCAACGTGCAGGTCGTGAGCGCGAGGATCGCAAGTGCCCACGGCAGATGAGCCCCGAGGGACGATTGCTGATCGACGAATCCGGCGGTCTGCCCGGTGACGCGCGCCTCCGGCAGTTCGGCCCGCACCGTTCGCACGAGTTGCTGTGTTCGGTCGGCGAGCCCCTCCTCGCGCGGCAGCAGATCGAGGCGCCACAACCCCTTCGCGATCTCCCGGGCCGGAAGAACCGCTGCGGCGCCCGGCGCCGACGCAAGGCGCGCCGTGACCTCGGCCGAGGGTGCCTTGTCCATGATCGCGGTGATCGGCGCGTAGGTCCCCCGAGTGCCGTCTCGATCGAGCGCCTCGGCGACCTGTCTCGCACTCGCCGACGAGGGAAGCGTCGTCGCATCGACGCCGACGAAGTTGACCCCGATCGCCGGAAGCGCAAGGACGATGAGGAACGTGGCGGAGACGGCGGCGATCCTCCCCGGCCGACGCATCACCCAGGCAGCGAGGCGGCCCCAACGACCGCCAGACGGAACCTGCTGCAGACGACGGGGCGCGAGTGAGTCGATCCGCGGCCCGAGCCAGTAGAGGAACGCAGGCAAGGGGACGAGCGCGACGAGACCGGCAGCCAGGGCAACGAGCACTCCGCCGAGGCCCATCGAGTAGAGGAACTGTTGCGGAAAGACGAGCAGGCAGCTCATCGAGGCGGCAACGGTGACGGCGCTGAAGAAGACGGTGCGTCCCGCACTTCGCATCGTCGCGGCGAGCGCCTTCGGTCCGTGGCCGTGCACGGCGGCCTCCTCCCTCCAGCGCGAGACGATGAACAACGAGTAGTCGATCGCAAGCCCGAGCCCGAGGCCGGTGACGAGATTGAGCGCGAACACCGACAGTGAGTGAACCTCGATCGCGACCCGGAGCCCGAGGAACGTGAGGGCGATCGCGCCTGCGCCGACGAGCGGCGGCAGAAATGCGGCGATGAGGCCGCGGAAGACCCAGAACGAGAGGAGGAAGACGAGCGGAAACGCGATCAGCTCGGCGCGTTTGAGATCCTTCTGGATCGCCTCGGTCACCTGCCGCGACGCGATCGCGCCGCCGCCGAGCCGCACCTGCGAATCGCCGGCAAACGCCTCGGTGAGACGATTGGCGGCGTCCTTCGAGGCATCCCCGCCACGCGCCCTGAGGAACACGAGCACGACGCCATTCCGGTCGACGACGGTGCGGGCGACCGCGGGATCCTCGTCGATTCGGCTCCTGACGCGCTCGATCACCGCGGGGCCACCCGTGACGAGCGCGAGGATGCCGGGATCCGCCTCGACGCCCGTTCTCTCCTCGACCTCGAGGTTTGCGAGTCGGCTCTCGGAGGAGAGGTCGGCGAACTGCGCCGATCCTGCGTCCATCCGGGGAATAACGGTGCTGCCGATCGCGAAGGCGATGACGAAGATGGCGGCCGAGACGAACGTGACGGCGCGAGCACGGGTCGTGATGAGGTGAGTCACGTCACGTAGTGTGGCGCCTCACAACTGTCAGGCGCCGCACTACCGCAATCACCATCGACTGGGGTGTCGCGCAACGATCATCTCGGGTCTACGGTTGCTGGACACCCCATGAGAGAAGCAGGAGAGGCCGGGGGCGGGGCGCACGAGGTGCCCTCGGCCCCGGCCACCCGGATCCGCTCAGGCTGCGTCTGCGACCGACGTCAGTGCCTCGCTCTCGGCCGCGCGCTCGCGGCGCACGCTCGGAATGGCGAGCGCAGCCACGGCTCCGAGGCCGACGACGACGGCGCCGATCCAGAGCGCGGGAACTGCACCGTCGACGAACGTCTGGCCCGTCTCATACCCGCCGTAGCGAGCGAAGACCGATGCCAGGGCTGCGACGCCGAAGACGCCGCCCAGCTCGCGAATCGCGTTGTTGGCGCCCGACGCCTGGCCTTCCTGCTCCCGACGGACGGACGAGAGCACGAGATTCGCCATCGGAGTGAAGAAGAGCCCCATGCCGACGCCCGCGAGGATGAACGGAACGACGAACGAGACGTAGGGGGCCGACGGCGTCGTGACGAACGCGATCCAGCCGAGCCCGATCGCCTGGAGCGTCAGGCCGATCCCGAGGATCCGCTTGGGGCTGACCCGGTCGGACATCGCACCGGCGAACGGGGCGACGAACATCGGTGCCAGCGTCCACGGGAGGATGCGGAGCCCCGAGCCGAGCGGCGAGTAGCCCTGAACGGTCTGGAAGAACTGGGTCAGCAGGAAGATCGATCCGAACATCCCGAAGAACATGAACAGGGAGGCGAGGTTCGCGAGGGAGAACGCCTTGTTGCGGAAGAACTTCATCGGCAACATCGGCGCAGCGGCGCGCAGCTCCCACGCGATGAACGCCGCGACGAGGGCGAAACCGAGACCGAAGGCCGCGAGGATCTCAGGGCTCGTCCAGCCCTGCTCGTTACCGCGGATCAGACCCCACACGATCCCGAACATGCCCGTGCTGACGAGCCCCACGCCGGGAAGGTCGAGCTTGCCCGTCGGCCCGTGCGTCTCCGTGAGTCGAAGGAGAGCGAGCGGAACGAGAAGGATGCCGATCGGAACGTTGAGCCAGAAGATGTATTGCCACGAGAAGCCTTCGACGACGGCACCACCAACGACCGGCCCGAGGGCGATCGCGACACCACCGATCGCGCCCCAGGCACCGAGTGCGAGGCCACGCTTCGCGGGCGGAACCGCGGCGGAGAGGATGGTCAGCGTGAGCGGCATGACGATCGCTCCACCCAGGCCCTGGATCGCCCTCGCGAGGTTGAGGACCTCGACGTTCGGCGCGAGAGCCGCTACGACGGATGCGGCGGTGAAGATGCCGACGCCGATCGCGAACATGCGTCGCCGGCCGAAGCGGTCACCGAGCGCGGCTCCCGTGAGGAGAAGGACGGCGAACGTCAGCGTGTACGCGTTGACGGTCCACGAGAGATCCTCGAGCGACGCGTTGAGGTCGGTGCGGATGACGGGGATCGCCGTCGAGACGACGAGGTTGTCGAGGGAGACCATGAAGAGTGCGATCGAGGTGATCGCGAACGTCCAGAGGGTCTTGCTGCGGTCGGTCATTGTCGGTGTCTTCCTTTCCTATCGTGTGGTTGGTTGTGATTAGTCACTTACTTCTGGTGAAAAAAAGAGAGCCCTGGCCTACTCCGTCAACCCTGCCTGACATCCCTCGACGAGCCGGTTCGACCATGGCTCGGGTCGCGTGAAGGCGCCCATCGCCTGCAGGATCGTGAGCAGAACGCCCTTCGAAAAGAACGCGCTCACATTCTCAGACGACTCGCCGGACGAGCGCTCGGCGAGGTCGACGAGGTCGCGCCACGCGCTGCGGACGCCCTCGCAGATCTCCGGGTCGTCGCACGAGGCCCAGCACTTGAGCATCAGCATCAGCCGATCCTGGTCGGCGAGAACGTTCTCGTAGGCGGCACCCATCGCATGGAGCGCTTCGACGCCGGTCTTCCCCCGAGCGGCTTCGGCGAACACCTGATAGAGGTCGTCGACGGTGCGCTTTGCCGTTGCGAGGTAGAGCTCCTTCTTCGTGCCAAACAGCCGGAAGAGGTACGGCTGCGAGATGCCGGCCGCCCGGGCGATGTCCTCGGTCGAGGCGCCGTGGAGCCCCTTCCGGGCGAACTCGACCGTCGCTGCGTCGAGTACCGCGATCCGGCGTTCGTCGGCGGTCTGGCGAGGAGCGGTTGCACTCATAGTAGTGAGTATTCACTCACAAGAGGTAGTTGTCAAGTCGGTCTCGTGCTTCGTCAGACGAAGCGCCCGAGCGCATCGGCGACACGGTCGCATTCTGCCTCGGTCATCGTCGTCGCGAACGGCAGCGCAAGCGCGCGGGCGAAGGCGCGGTCGGCGCCGGGAAACAGGCCCTGGTCGCGGTAGGCACCGAGATGGTGAAGCGCGTAGGTTCCGATCTGTACCTCGATCCCCTCGGCGCGCAGCGACTGCAGCGCCTCGTCGCGGCGGTCGAGCTGGACGACGTAGGCCTGCCAGCCGTGACGATCACCTTCGGCGGCACGTGGGGTGAGGACGAGGTGCTCGAGCCGCTCGGTATACCATCCGGCTACCCGCTCGCGCGCCGCGAGCAGCTCCTCGAGACGGTTAACCTGAGGGATCCCGATCGCACAGAGGAGGTCGGGCATGCGGTAGTTGAAGCCGGGCTCGGGAATGTCGTAGTCGCCGTGCGTGACGATCCCGTGGTGGCGGAAGCGCCGGATCGCGTCGGCGAGCCCCGCGTCGCTCGTCGTGACCGCACCGCCCTCTCCCGTCGTGACGATCTTGCGCGGGTGGAAGGAGAGGCAGCCCATGACGCCGAGCGAGCCGCACAGCGTGCCGCGGTAGCGGGCGCCGAGCGCACCGGCTGCATCCTCGACGAGGGCGACCTCCTCCGGTACAACGACCCGCAGCTCCGTCCAGGGAACGGGCCGACCAAAGAGGTGGACGGGGATGACGGCCTTCGTTCGCGGCGTCAGTGCAGCCGAGACGAGGCCGATGTCGAGATTGAACGTGTCGGGGTCGACATCGACGATGACCGCCTTCCCCCCACAGAGCTCGACAGCGTTTGCAGTCGCGGGGAAGGTGTACGCCGGGACGATCACCTCGTCGCCCGGCCCGATTCTGAGCGCCAGCATCGCCAGGTGGAGCGCCGCCGTCCCCGAGGAGACCGCGACTGCATCGGCCGTTCCGCAGGCGCCGGCGAGCGCGCACTCGAGCTCCCCGACCTTCGGCCCCATCGTCAGCATTCCAGTCGCAACGACCTCGGCGACCGCAGCGAGCTCGGCCTCTCCGACGTCGGGGCGCGCGAGGCGGATCGGCTCGCTCACGTTCCTGTTGGGCGGTTCGTCCGGAACCAGTCGATCGTGCGCTCGAGGCCCTCGTCGAGCTCCACCTGCGCCTCGAATCCGAGGAGCTCGCGCGCCTTTCCCATGTTCGGGATCCGGAGCTCGACGTCGACGTAGTCGAGTGGCGTGAAGACGATCTCGCCCTTCGCCCCCGAGAGCATCTTGATCCGCCGCGCCAGGTCGTAGATCGTGACCGCAGAGCGCGCGTTCCCGATGTTGAAGCTCTCCCCCACGGCGTTTGGGTGCTCGAGTCCGAGGAGCGTGCCCTCGACCATGTCGTCGACGTAACACCAGGCCCGGATCTGCGAACCGTCCCCATGGATGGTCAGATCGCGACCGTCGAGGGCAGCCTCGATGAAGGCGCGGATCGCTCCGCCGCCGATCTGGCCAGGACCGAAGATGTTGAACGGGCGTACGGAGACGGTGGGCAGCCCGAACTCGGCGTGGTAGGCGTGGGACATGTGCTCGCCTGCGAGCTTGGAGACGGCGTACGTCCAGCGGGCCTCCTTGACGGATCCGATCGTTGTCACCTGGCCCTCGCCGACGTTGAAGGCGTGAGCGCCGAACACCTCGCTCGTCGAGAACTCGAGCATGCGCTCAACGGTGTCCTTCGTTGCAAGGGCTGCCTCGAGCGCGTAGTAGGTGCCGATCATGTTCACGCGCATCGTCCTGACCGGACTCGCGAGAACGGTGTCGACGCCGGCGATTCCCGCTGCGTGGACGATGTGGGTCGCGCCGCGCATTGCCTCGGTGAGCCCCTCGACGTCCATCACGTCACCCTGGACGAACGTGAAGTTCGGGTGGTCGCCGAGGTCGGTGCCGGAGAGCACGTTGCGGTGGAGGTTGTCGAACGCGATCACCTCGTTGGCGTCGACCAGTCGACGTGCGAGCGTCGTGCCGATGAATCCGGCACCGCCCGTGATTACGATTCTCTTGCCGCTGAGAGCCACGCGGCGAGTCTAGATGATTGATTCCGAATCGACGTGCGTGTCGGGGAGGGCTTGAACCGAGCTGCAGTGATTCGGAATCAATCATCAGAGAACGTATCCTCCGCACCATGAGCGCTCGCCGACTCGTCGCACTGTTCGCCATGGCCTGCGCGTTGTTGCCGGCGACCGCCTCAGCGGGATTGATCGCGCTGAAGATCGAGTTTCGTGCGGCTTCCGGCTCGAAGCCGCGTGTTCTCACGCTCCGCTGCGCCCCGAAGGAGACGGGAACGGTTCGAAATCCGGTGGTCGCCTGCGCGCGCCTGCAGCGCCTCGGCCCGCAGGCGCTTCGCCCGACACCGCCGAACACGGCGTGCACCGAGATCTACGGCGGCCCTTCGACGGCCCGCATCACCGGCACGTACTTCGGATCGCCTCTGTGGGTCAAGCTCAGCCGGACGAATGGGTGCGAGATCGTCCGCTGGCAGCGCGTGGCGTTCCTGCTTCCGTGGCCGGCCTCGCCGTGACGTCGTCTAGCATCGTGCACCAGTGAAGACCGTTCTCTTCGTCGGCGCCGGGCGCCACCAGCGTCGTGCGATCCTGCAGGCGCGTGACCAGGGCATCCGTGTCGTGGCGGTCGACCGAAACCCCGACGCACTCGGCCTCCAGGCCGCCGACGTCGGCGAGGCCGTCGACTTCACCGACATCGATGCGGTCATCGAGGTTGCGCGACGTCACAGTGTCGACGGGGCGTTGACCGTCTCTGCCGACCGCGCAGTTCCGATCGTGGCGGCCGTGACCGAGCGTCTCGGACTACCGACGATCGGCACGACGGTCGCGCACCGGATGCGCAACAAGATCGTCATGCGCCGCGCGTTTGCGGAGGAGGGCGTGCCACAGCCACCGTTCGCCGCCGTCCGCTCGCTCGTCGAGGGCAGACGCGCACTCGAGACGGTCGGGGTTCCCTGCGTCCTGAAGCCCGCCGACTCGGGCGGCCAGCGCGGCATCTTCCGGATCGAGAGCGAAGACGACCTCGACCGACATCTACACGCGTCACTTGCCGAGTCAGCGGAGCAGGAGTGCATCCTCGAGGGGTTCGTCGAGGGGACGGAGATGAACGGGATCGTGATTGCTCGCGGGGGCACCGCGGAGGTCGTGACGCTGTCGGATCGACTCCGGCCGCCGGGCATCGGTTTCGGCGTTGGCTGGATCCACGTCTACCCCGCGTCGACCTACGGGTATCAGCTCGAGCTGTCGGAGAAGGTCGCGACCCGCGCCGTCGAGGTGCTCGGTCTTCGCGACGGCATTGCGTTCCCGCAGATCATCGCGCACCCGGACGGCTCCGTCGCCGTTGTCGAGGTCGCCGCGCGGATCCCGGGTGGCCAGATGTCCGACCTCGTGCGCCACGCGACCGGCGTCGACCTCGTCGATGTGGCACTTCGGTTCGCGCTCGGCGAACCGGTCCCGGACGACGTGGCACGACCTCAGTTCCAGCAGCCGCTCGCGATTCGCTTCCTCACCGCGGAGCCAGGCCCCCTGCCCACGGGGCGCGTGACGCGCATCGGCTCGCTCGAGCCTGTGCTCTCGGCCGAGGGTGTCGTGCAGGCCGACACGTACCTGCAGGTCGGCGAGTCGATCCGCCCCGTCCGTCTCGACGGCGATCGACGGGGCTACGTGATCGCGGTGGCTGACACGAACGTTGCCGCTCTCGACAGAGCCGAGGCGGCGGCTCGTCTCCTCACGGTCGAGGTCGCACCGTGAGCTGCTCGTTCGACCTCGCGCACTACGCCGAGATCGTCGCCGCGGCCCGGGAGGGGGGCTACCGGTTCGCGCACTTCGCGGGAGCTCCAGAGGAAGGGTCGGTGATCCTCCGGCATGACGTTGACCTCTCGCTCGATGCCGCCGTTTCGATGGCGGAGGTCGAGCACGACGCGGGAGCCGGAGCGACGTACTTCCTGATGACCGAGTCGGTGTTCTACAACCTCGATTCGTCCGAGGGTGTCGCAACGATCGACCGTCTCCACGAGCTCGGCCATCGGGTCGCCCTCCATGCCGTCTACCCGAATGCACTCCGCGACGATCGCTTCGACCCGGTTGTCGCCTGGCACAACCCCGACCCCGACTACATGCGCGCGCCACTCGCCGACGGTCGGATCAACGTGATGCAGGAGCCATGGTTCGACCCCGCGACGTACAGGTCGGACTCGAATCAGCACTGGCGCTCCGGCTGCCCCCACGAAGAACTGCGGGCGAGCGCGTTCCCCTGGCTCCAGCTTCTCACCCACCCCGAGATCTGGGCGTACCCTGGGGAGACGATGGGGCAGACGATGCGGGCGATGCTGGAGTCCGAGAAGGCCCGGCGGCTGCAGCAGCTCGCGGACGACCGGATCGATCTCGGGTGAGTCTTCAGGCACACCATGACTGCGGCAGACGGGGCCAGACATGGCACTGAAGCCGATCACCGTCGTCGTCACCGCCTCGGGGGCACCCGGAACCGCGGCGCTCCTACGCGGCCTGCGCGAGAACGGCGAGCGCGAGGTACGACTCGTCGGTACCGACATGTCCGAGCGCTCGGTCGGGCGGCACCTTTGCGACGCGTTCCACATCGTCCCGGCAGGCGCAGATCCCGCATTCGCGGACGCGATCCAGGCGATCGTCGAGCAGGAAGGTGCCGACTGCGTGCTGCCCCAGTCGTCGTTCGACCTCGAGGGGCTCGCCGACCATCGCGACACATTCCCCGTGCCTGTCCTGGTTTCGAAGCCCGACGCGATCTTCCGCTCGAACGACAAGGCCGAGACGTACGAGTTCCTGCACCGGCTGGGGCTGCCGGCGCCGGAGTTCCGGCGCGTCAACGGCGCGACCGAGGTCGAGGCAGCGGCACGGGAGCTCGGCTACCCGGACGTGCCCGTCTGCTTCAAGCCCGTGTTCTCGTCGGGGTCGCGCGGCTTCCGGATCCTCGATCCGACCGTCGACCGTGCGCACCAGCTTCTCAACGAGCGGCCCGGATCGGTGGCCATGCGACTCGACGAGGCCGTCGAGCTCCTGCCACCCGAGGGTGGCCCCGACCTCCTCGTGATGGAGCTCGCGACCGGCGGCGAGCGCACGATCGACGGGATCGCAGACGGCGAGCGCATTCTGCTCGGCCATCCGAAGACGCGCGAGGCGATGCGGGCAGGGCTCGCGATGTACTTCGTCACGCTCGAGGACGAGGGATTGATGGAGGTGGCGAACAGGATCGTCGCCGAGCTCGAGATCGAGCACTTCTTCAACATCCAGCTCGTCGGCGACCACGTGATCGAGATCAATCCGCGGATCTCGACGGTGGTCTACCAGGAGGATCTGAATATCCCGTATCTCGGTGTGAAGCGCGCGCTCGGCGAGATCTCGGCGGAGGAACTCGTAGCGCTGCGGGAGAAGATCAGACCCGGCCGAACGGCGCTGCGCTACTTCGACCAGCTCGAGTGGGACGCCTGACCGTAGGCTGCCGGCCGTGACGACCATCCCTAACCCCCACCCGCCCAGGGGCAAGGCACAGGCACGGTATCGCGAAAGGTGTGACGTGTCCGTGCCGGGAGTGCACCGGTTGTGAGCCAGTTGCTCCCGAGCGACGGCGACGACCAGGGCGAGCGCGAGCCGGGGGACGCCGGTGCGCTGACGCGATCCGGCCGTCCCCTGCGCGTCACGCTGTGCCCGGTCAACACCGCGGGCGTCCCGTGGACGCTCGCGCAGGCTCTCCGGCGACGAGGCATCGATGCGAAGCTCGTGGTCTTCGAGCGCTACGGCCTCCATCCGGAGGCAGACGTCTCCCTCGATCGCTCCGGAAGCTTCGCTCGGCGACAGGCGACGCAGTGGATCGCACTCGCGCGTCTGCTTCCCCACACCGATGTCTTCCATTTCATCTTCGGCCTGACACTCGTCCCACAATCGCTCCAGTTCCCGATCCTGCGCGCGACGCGCCGGAAGTCCGTGATGCACTACCTCGGCTCTGACATTCGGGGGAAGACGACGGAGCAGCTCGCCTACGGCAAGAAAGCCGGCGCCGAGATCGTTGGCAGCTACGACGCGGCCCGCTGGGTTCCGGACGCGAACGTGATCCCGCCCGGTATCGACCTTTCGAATCTCACCGAAACGCCGCCGTCGGACAGGAATCGCCCGGTGATTCTGCACGCGCCTTCCTCACGCGGGCGCAAGGGCACGGAGCACGTGATCGCTGCAGTCGAGGGACTCGACGCCGATCTCGAGATCGTCGAGGGCCTCCACCACAACGAGGCGTTCGAGCGCTACCGGAATGCCGACATCGTCGTCGACCAGCTACACGCCGGCTGGTACGGGCTCTTCGCGATCGAGTGCATGGCGCTCGGCAAGCCGGTCGTCACCTTCCTTCACGACGAGGCAGTTCGACGAACGGAGGAGGCCTTCGGCACAACGATCCCGATCGTCTCCGCCACGGCCGAGACGCTCCGTGAGCAGCTACGCCCGCTCGTCGCCGACGCAGCGGCGCGGCGGCGGCTGGGCGCGGCTTCCCGAGCATACGTCGAGCTCGTCCACGACCAGGAGCGGATCACCGACCGCCTCCTCGACATCTACGCTCGACTCTGATGGCGCTCTCCGGCCAGCTCAGTCGGCTCGGCAAGCAGTCTGCGATCTACGGCCTCGGCGGCCTCGTCTCGCGGATCCTCGCCGTCCTCCTGCTGCCGCTCTATACGCGGTATCTCTCGAAGGGGGACTACGGCGAGATCGAGACGCTGATCGCACTCGTCACCGTGCTGACCATCATCCTTCGCTTCGGCATCTCGTCCGCCTTTTTTCGTTTCTACTTCGACGCCGACGATCACGACGGTCGCCGGCTCGTTCTCCGCACGTCGTTCTGGTTCACGATGACGATGGCCACGCTCGGCCTCGTGCTCGTCGTCGCGCTCGCGGCGCCGATCTCCGACTGGCTCTTTGGCGACCCCGGCTCCGCGAGCCTCGTGCGCGCGAGTGCGGTCGCCCTCTGGGCCAACATGAACTACGAGCAGATGACCTCGCTCTTCCGGGTCGAGGAGCGTCCAGTCGCATTCGTGATCGCGAGCCTCACGAACGTCGTGCTGACGATCGGCGGCACCGTGCTCCTCGTCGTCGTCCTCGAGAAGGGGCCGTTCGGCGTCATCGTCGGCAACTTCATCGGAACCCTGATCGTCTACCTGGCGCTCCTCGGCTACCGGCGCGAGCAGCTCGGGCTGGAGGGGGATCGAGGCCTTCTCCGCAGGATGAACCACTTCGGGATGCCGCTCGTCCCGTCGGCCCTCTTCCTCTGGACGACAAACTTCAGCGACCGCTTCTTTCTCGTCAAGCTCACGGACACGGGCGAGGTCGGGCTCTACTCCGTGGGTGTGCGCGTCGCGTCGGCGATGGTGCTGCTCCTGACTGCCTTCCGCACGGCATGGCCGGCGTTCGCCTTCTCGATCAAGAGCGACGAGGAGGCGAAGCGCACGTACGCCTGGGTTCTCACGTACCTCATCGTCCTCTCGACCTGGGTCGCTACGGCTCTGGCGCTGCTCTCCCCGTGGCTCGTCGACTGGCTCACGGATCCCGAGTTCTCGAGCGCATCCCGCGTGGTCGGGCCGCTTGCGTTCGCAGCGGTCTCGTTCGCAGGGTTCATCGTGATCTCGATTGGCATCGGACGGGCCAAGCGCACACAGTTCAACTGGGTGATCACGGGCGCAGCCGCGGCGGTCAATGTGACGCTCAACCTCACGCTGATTCCGATCTACGGGATGATGGGGGCTGCGATCGCCACGGTCGCGGCCTACACCGTGATGTTCGCCGGTATGGCCTGGTGGGCGCAGCGCATCTTCCCCTGCCCCTACCAGTGGCGGCGCGTTCTCACGGCTGCAGCCGTAGGCGTCGCGCTTGCGACGCTGGGCAAGGTCGTCGGCGCCGGCCTGCCACTCTGCCTCGGCCTGGTCATCCTCTACCCCATCGCGCTTCTGCCCGTGGGCTTCTACCTGCCCGCCGAGCGGAAGAAGCTCCGGTCGCTCGTCGCCCGCATCTGATCGTCAGGAAGCCGGAGCCTCGAGCCCTGCGGCACGGATCGAGGCGATCGCGAGTGCCTCGTCGACCTCGCCGGGAAGCCCGCTCACACCGACTGCGCCGACCCGCTCACCCTCGCGGAACGCCGCCACCCCGCCGAGGAAGAAACTGAAGAACGGGTCGAAGCTCGCGAGCTCGGTCGGCGCGTCGCCGACCTTGTCGGCGAGCTGGCGCGTCGTGCAGGCATCGCTTCGCGCCGCCGTGTACGCCTTCCGGTGCGCGTTGAGATAGGTGTCGCGCGCAGCGCCGGTCATCGCAACCGACGCGATGACCTCGCCGTGCGTGTCGACGACAACGACAGAAACCGGCCCCGCTGCTGCGTTGATAACGCTCCCGAGCACGGCGAGCGCCTCGGAGTGGTTCATCTGGACACCGCCAGGAACGGAGCGAGAGCGCCGTCTCCAAACGGGGTCGGGTCGACAGCGAGCCCTACCGAGTGCGGGAATTGTAGGAGGGCCACGGCGACGAGCGAGTAACCGATCACGACGGACACCGAGCGCGCCCCGACCAGGTGGAACGCCGGACTGCGGGAGCACCCAGTCGGGTGCCATCCTCAGAACGCCACGAACGACGAGCAGCACGAGAAGGCCGGTCGGAAACGGTGTCGGCGATCGTCCGCATCGCGCACCATGATCCCACGTCAGCGGACTCGCCGCATCTACCATGGCGCAATGGCCGTCTTCGAACGCACCCAGCTCTCCAACGGCATCCGCGTGCTGACAGCACCGATGCCGCAGGCGCAGTCCGTCTCCTGCTTCGTCATGTTCGCCGCAGGTGCCCGCTACGAGACGGCTGAGATCGGCGGCATCGCCCACTTCGCCGAGCACATGTTCTTCAAAGGCACCGAGCGCCGCCCGACGGCGCGTGACATCGCGACGGAGATCGACGGGATCGGCGGCGAGTTCAACGCGTTCACGGGCAAGGAGTACACCGGCTACTACGTCAAGTGCGCCGCGGGAACGCGGGATGTTGCGCTCGACGTGCTCGTCGACATGCTGCGCAACTCGCGGTTCGACGGCGAGGAGATCGAGCGCGAGAAAGGCGTCATCGTCGAGGAGATGAACATGTACCACGACACGCCGCGCGACTTCATCGGCGGCGTCTACGAGAATCTCCTCTACGGGGACCAGCCTCTCGGGCGCGACATCATCGGCACGAAGGAGTCCGTGCGCGCGGCCACGCGCGACACGTTCACGTCCTTCGTCGACCGCTGGTACCGGCCAGAACGCATGGTCGTCGGTCTCGGCGGCAAGATCGGCGCTGGGCTGACGGAGCGCCTCGAGGAGCTGCTCGGCTCGATCGAGCCACGCGAGACAGGGCTGCCGGAGCCGGTCGTGATTCCCGCCAACGGCTCGGCCGTAAAGGTGCATACCAAGCAGTCCGATCAGGCCCACATCGTTCTCGGTGCTCGAAGCTATCCGCTCGGGCACCCCGACCGTTACGCACTCCAGCTGCTTGCCACTGTGCTCGGCGGCGGCATGTCCTCTCGGCTCTTCACCGAGGTGCGGGAGCGCCGCGGCCTTGCGTACTACGTCTTCGGGACGAATTCGAGCTACGTCGACGCGGGTTCGCTCTATGCGCAGGCGGGCGTCGACATCGACCGCATCGACGACGCCGTCACGACGATCGCGCGCGAGCTTCGCCTGATCGCAGAGGAGCCCGTCCCGACGGCAGAGCTCGAGAAGGCCCGCGCATTCGCCAAGGGACGATTCGTCCTCGGACTCGAGAGTCCGCACGGCACGATCATGTTCGGCCTCCGCCGCGAGGTCTTGCAGGGAAGCTCCGAGGAGCCAGAGGCCGTTCTCGCAGGGCTCGACGCAGTCACTGCCGATGACATCCAGCGCGTCGCGCAGGACGTCGTCGGCAAGCAGCTCAAGCTCGCAGTCGTCGGCCCCTTCGACGACGCCGGACGGTTCGAGCAGCTCCTCGCAAGCTAGCGGCGTTCAGTCGTCGGTCGGAGCCTCGGCGGCGCGCGACGCGAGCTCCGAAACGACCGAGGGATCGGCGAGCGTCGTCGTGTCGCCGAGCGAACGGTTCTCAGCCACATCGCGGAGCAGGCGGCGCATGATCTTGCCCGAGCGCGTCTTCGGCAGCTCGGGCGTGAAGACGATGTTGGCCGGCTTCGCGATGGCGCCGATCTTCTGCGCAACGTGGTTGCGCAACTCCTCGAGCATCTCGACCGACGGGCCCTCGTTGCCCTTCAGCGTCACGTAGGCGACGATCGCCTGACCGGTGGTCGCGTCGGCACGCCCGCATACGGCCGCCTCGGCGACCTTCGGATGGTCGACGAGCGCCGACTCCACCTCGATCGTCGAGAGCCGGTGGCCCGACACGTTCATCACGTCGTCGACCCGCCCGAGCAGCCAGAAGTCACCGTCGGCGTCGATGCGGGCGCCGTCGCCCGCAAAGTAGTGGCCGGGGAACCGCGACCAGTACGTCTCCCGGAACCGGGCGTCGTCGCCGTAGATCCCACGGGTCATTGCCGGCCAGGGCTTCTCGAGCACGAGGTAACCGCCGCCCTGGGCGACCCGCTCGCCCTCCTCGTTCAGGATCGCCGCTTCAACACCGGGGAACGGGCGTGTCGCCGAGCCGGGCTTCGTCGTCGTCACACCCGGCAGCGGCGTGATCAGCACCATCCCCGTCTCGGTCTGCCACCACGTGTCGACGATCGGACACCGCTCACCGCCGATGTGCCGGTGATACCACATCCACGCCTCGGGATTGATGGGCTCCCCGACCGAGCCGAGCAGCCGCAGCGACGAGAGGTCGTGCGCCTCAGCGTGCTCGTGGCCCCACTTCATGTGCGCTCTGATCGCCGTCGGCGCGGTGTAGAGGATCGTGACGCCGTGGCGCTCGATGATCTCCCACCAGCGCTCGTGATTCGGATAGTCTGGCGTCCCCTCGTACATCACCGACGTCGCGCCGTTGCACAACGGCCCGTAGACGATGTAGCTGTGCCCCGTGATCCAACCGATGTCGGCCGCGCACCAGTAGACGTCGGTCTCGGGCTTGAGGTCGAAGATCAGCGAGTGCGTGGTCGCGACGCCGACGAGGTACCCCGCCGTCGTATGCGCGATGCCCTTTGGGCTTGCGGTCGTTCCCGACGTGTACATCAGGAACAGGAGCTCTTCGCTGTCCATCGGCTCGCACGGACACGAGGCCGGATCGTCCGAGACCTCGAGCTCGTGGTACCAGCGGTCCCGACCCTCCGTCATCGGTACGGGGTTCCCGGTCCGGCGAACGACGAGTGTGGCCCGCACGCCGGGGGCAGCACCCATCGCCTCGTCGGCAACGGTCTTCAGCGGCACCGGCTTCCCTCGACGCCACGCCTCGTCCTGCGTGACGAGCACCTCGCAGCCCATATTGTTCATCCGATCCGACAGCGAATCGGCGGAGAAGCCACCGAAGACGACCGTGTGCGGCGCGCCGAGCCGCGTGCACGCGAGCATCGCGACCGCGAGCTCCGGCACCATCCCCATGTAGATCGCGACGGCGGTGCCCTTGCCGACGCCGATCTCCTTCAAGGCGTTCGCCATGCGCACCACGTCTCGCTGGAGCTCGGCATACGTGATCGTCCGCGTCTCGCCGGCGGGCTCGCCCTCCCAGTGGTAGGCGACCCTGTCGCCGCGCCCTGCCTCGACGTGACGGTCGACACAGTTGTAGGCGACGTTCAGCTTGCCTCCGAGATACCACTGCGCGTAGGGCAGCTCCCAGCGGTAGAGCTCCGTGAACGGCTCGAACCACGTCACGCGCTCCCTGCCGTTCCGCTCCCAGAACGCCTCGAACGGCTCGTCGTAGACGTCCGCATGCACATTCGCCTGCGCCGCAAACGCGGCGGAAGGCGGAAATCGGCGATCCTCGCCGGAAAGCGTCTCGATCGTATGGTCACTCATGGTCTAGACCTCCAGGTCGTACGAGAATTCCGTCAGCACCTCGCAGCCATCGGCGGTGACGAGGACGAGATCCTCGAGCCGCACGCCCCCGACGGCGGGGTCGTAGCACCCGGGTTCGAGCGTGATCACATCGCCCACGCGCAGCGGTCCGGCCGGCAGCAATCCCATGTATGGCCCCTCGTGCACCTCGAGCCCGACCCCGTGGCCGAGGCCGTGGAAGAAGCCGCTGTCCAGAACCTGGCCGGCTTCCTTCGTCCGCTGCGTCCGATAGCCCGCCGCCTCGTAGACGTCACAGACCGTGTCGAAGACGTCACGGCATTCGACGCCGGCACGGACGAAGGCCGTTGCGGCGGCGAGCGCCTCCCGTGTGACGCGATGCCACTCGCGCACCTGATCCGAGGCGGGGCCGACGACGACCGTGCGGGTCATGTCCGCGAAGCACGACGACGCGTCGTCCCGTGGCCAGAGGTCGAAGACGACGGGCACGCCGAACGGGATCGGCCCGTGGCCCATGTCGTGCCCGGCCGCGCCCTGCGGCCCCGGGGCGACGACGAACTCCTCGGCCGTGCAACCGCGCTCGGCGAACGTGATCCCCATCTCCTGCTTGACGCGCTCGACCGTAAGCACCTTGCCGTCCAGCCATAACGTGCCTTCGTTGTTGGACGCGCTGCGAAGGAGGGCGATGCCGGTCGCGAGACCCGCCTCAGCCGCATGCTGCGCTCGACGGATGCCGTCGAGTTGCTGCGCGGTCTTGACGCGGCGCCTCGCGTCGAACGTCGGCTGATCGACGGTGAGCTCGATCCCCTCCTGACGAATACGGTCGAGATGGCCGGCCGGGAACGTGTGCGGAACAACGGCGCTTGTCACGCCGGCGTGGATGCAGGCGCGGGCGACCCACTCGAGTGAGAGCTCGTAGTAGCCGAAGCCCTGGGCGCGAAGTTCGTCGATCCCGATCTCCTCGAGCGTATGCACCGCGAGATCGAGGCCGAGGCCACGAATGCGCGGCGCTTCCATCGAGCCGACGTAGGCATGCCTATCCCCGTCGTGCTCGAGGTAGACGAAGGGATCGGGGACGGCGAGTGGGATCTCGTTGCGTAGCTCCGGTGAGCGGAACGTGTCACCGATGATCAGCACGTCGGTCATGGGTAGATCCTATGCAAGCACTCTGGCTCCCGGCTTCGGTAGGTTCCCGCAATGGACGATCTCGCCTCCCTGCGCGAACGCCTCGCGGAGATCTCGGATCTCGGCCGCGCCGCCGGAGTCCTCGGCTGGGAGCAGCGCGTGTCCATGCCGCCGCTCGGCACCCCATCGCGTGCCGACTCGCTCGCAACGCTTGGCCGGATTATCCACGACCGCTTCACGGACTCCGAGATCGGACGCCTGCTCGATCGCCTCGCTCCGCTCGAGGAATCGCTGCCCTACGACTCCGACGACGCAAGCCTGATCCGGGTCACGCGGCACGACTGGGAGAAGGCGCGCCGGGTGCCGACCGAGCTCCGCGTCGAGATGACCCGCGCTGCCGCGAGCGGGCATCACGCGTGGGTCGAGGCGCGCAAGAACGACGACTTCGCCTCGTTCCTGCCGTACCTTCGTGCGAACGTCGAGCTGAAGCGGCGCTACATCGAATGCTTCGAGCCCGCGGACGAGCCGTACACCGCGCTGCTCGACGACTACGAGCCGGGGATGACGACGACGGAGGTGCGGAAGGTCTTCGCCGTCCTCCGCCCCGCACTGACCGAGCTCGTCCGCAATGCGCCCGAGATCGATGCGTCGTTCCTCCACGGCGACTTCGACCCCGATGCGCAACGCCGCTTCGCCGAGCGCGTCGTCGCGACGCTCGGCTTCGAGGAAGGCGCGTGGCGCCTCGACCCGACCGCACACCCGTTCTGCACGTCGTTCTCGAACCGTGACGTGCGGTTGACGACGCGCTACCGCCCCGACGACCTCGAGTCGGTCTGGTCGACGCTGCACGAGGCCGGCCACGGCCTCTACGCCCATGGCATTGCCGATGCGTTGATGCGCACGCCGCTCGGCGGAGCACCGTCGCTCGCGATCAACGAGTCGCAGAGCCGAACCTGGGAGAACCTCGTCGGACGCAGTCGACCGTTCTGGACGTATTGGTACGAATCATTGCAGGAGGCGTTCCCGCGCGAGCTCGGCGCCGTCGACCTCGACACCTTTGTCCGTGCGATCAACCGCGCGGAGCCTGGTCTGATCCGCGTCGATGCCGACGAGACGACGTATTCGCTGCACATCATCCTCCGCTTCGAGCTCGAGCAGGAGCTGATCGCAGGGACGGTCGCGCTCGAGGATCTGCCGGAGATCTGGAACGCACGGATGAAGGAGTTCCTCGGCGTCGACGTTCCCACGAACACCGACGGCGTGCTCCAGGACGTGCACTGGTCGGGCGGCGGGATCGGGTACTTCCCGACCTACGCGCTCGGCAACGTCATCTCGCTGCAGATCTGGGCGAAGGTGCGCGAGGCGCTGCCGGATCTCGACAACCAGATGTCGGCCGGCGAGTTGCTCCCGCTCTCCGACTGGCTGCGTGACAACCTCTACGCCTGGGGCCGGAAGCCGACGCCGAAGGAGACGCTCGCACGCCTGACCGGATCTGACGCGATCGACCCGCAGCCGTACCTCGCCTACCTCGGCGACAAGATGGCCGCTCTCTCGGCTTGAACCCGCTCGGCGAGCACGAGCGCGCTGCCATCCGCGAGGTCTTCGTCGACCTCGAGAGGGACGTGCCGATCCTGCTCGAGCTCGGCCCAGAAGCAGCTCCCATCACGGTGCTCGCCGGTGGGCGCGACATCGACTTCGGCGACGAGACGAAGCTGCTCCTCGAGCAGCTTGCCGAGCTCTCCGACCGTATCGACCTGACGGTGAAGGAGACAGAGAATCCGGGCCAGTGGCCGAAGACCACGGTGGCCGGCGCGCTCGTCTACCACGGCCTGCCCTGGGGCTACGAGCTGACGACGCTCGTGGGCGCGATCGCCGAGGCGGGGCGCACGGCACCATCGCTCTCCTCCGAGTCGCTCGAGACGCTCGCCTCCCTCGAGCGAGACGTCGCGCTCGAGGTCTACGTGACCCCGACCTGACCGCACTGCCCGCCGGCCGTGCTGCTGGCGTACCGTTGTGCCCTCGCCTCCGAGCGAGTCACGGCCGCAGCCGTCGAGGCGACAGAGTTCCCCGTGGCGGCCGATCGGCACGGTGTCGTCTCGGTGCCCGCGATCGTCGCGAACGACCGTCTCGCCTGGGTGGGATCGGTGCCCGAGAAAGCCTTCGTCGAGCACGTCCACCGCGCCTCCAAATCCCTCCCGTAGACTCGCATCCATGGACGCTCTCTCGCGCGCGCACCTGATCCTCGAAGAGGTTGCCCAACGCACTCTGGCCGATGTCCCCGACGGGACGGTGCTCTTCGACGCCCATACGCACCTGGGCGACGACATCGACGGGATGTGGGGACGGCCCGACGAGATGCTCGCGATGTTCGACCAGCTCGGGATCACCGGCTCGTTTGCGTTCTGCCTCGACGAGCCCGACCGCGTCCCGGCCTTCACGGCGGCGAACGACCGGACGCTCGCCTACGCGGCCGCGGATCCCGACCGGATAGTCCCG
Organism: Gaiella sp.; assembly: GCA_046590225.1. Taxonomy (GTDB): domain Bacteria; phylum Actinomycetota; class Thermoleophilia; order Gaiellales; family Gaiellaceae; genus Gaiella. The sequence goes on from JBKJVI010000183.1 coordinate 29,132, forward strand.
TTCGTGCGACTCGATCTCGAGGAGCGGCCGATCGAGGAGGCGATCCGCTGCCTCGACCTCGGCGCTCGCGGGATCAAGCTCCACCCGCGGGCGCAGAAGTTTTCTGTCGGTGACAAGCGACTCGATGGGGTGTTTGCCCTTGCCGTCGAGCGCGACATTCCGATCCTGATCCATGGCGGCCGTGGCCTGCCGCCGATCGGTGATCACCTTGCCGCACTCGTCGACCGCTATGCCGATGTCCGGCTGATCATCGCTCACGCCGGCATTGCCGACCTCGGCGGGCTCGCGCACCATTTCGGCCACGTTCCCGGCGTCTTCTTCGACACTTCGCTCTGGGGCGTCATCGATCTTCTGGATCTGATGCGCCAGGTGGCCCCGCAGCAGATCCTCTTCGCCACCGACTATCCCTACGGGCGCGGGCCGAACCAGCTGCTCCTCGCGCTCAGAGCTGCCAGGGTCTCGGGGTTCAACGACTCCGAGATACGGGGCATGCTCGGTGGAACGGCGCTCGCGATCCGGGACGGCGAGCCGCTCCCGACGCTCACGTCGCCGAGGGGCGTCAACGCGATCACGTTGTCACTCCCGCTCGCGCGCATCCACCAGTACATCTCCATGACCGTTCCACGCCTCTGGATGCGCCAGCCCGACCCGGCCGGAGGCCTCGGGCTCGCGCTCAACGCCGCCCACGAGGCGAACGTCGACGGCGTCCCGGACGCCGACCTGATCCGCCGTGCGTTGTCGGTCGCAGCCGAGATCTGGGAGGAAATCGGCGAGATCGAGGATCGCGACGAATCGGAGCGCACCGCCCGCCCGGCTCGGATGCTCATCCACATCGCAGACATTCTCGCGGTCACAACGCCCGCGGGCAACTGAGCTACAGCGACGCCAGAGCCCGCTCGACGAGTGTCGCGAGAACCTTCCGCTTCCACGCGCTCTGCGGATGGCCGGGAAGGCCCGCGAGCGGATCGACCGGGTCGAGAGCGCGCGGAATGTTCGCCACACCCGCTGCGGCCAGCGTCACCGAATCACCGCGCCGAGCGGCGGCGACCGAGACGAGCGGGAATGAGAATGCCTGCCGTTCTCCCGTGCGGAGATACGCCGACCCGTCGGGCGGCGCGGGAAGTCCGACCGCGACGACGAGGTCACCCCTCGCGAGCGTGACGAGCGACCGGTTGTCGTCCGTGGGGCGCCGGTAGAGGTCGAGCAGCGGGATCTCCCGCTCGCCGTCGAGTGAGCGAACGACGACGGTCGCGCCGCACACGGCGAGCGCCGGAGCGAGGTCGGAGGGGTGCGCCGAGATGCACTCACCCTCCTCCAGGTTGTGCTTGCGGTGGTCGCCGATCTGGGCGAAACACGTGTCGCCGCCGCCGAGCCAGCAGTTCCACTCCTCGCCGCGGTAGTACCAGCAGCGCGTGTGCTGGCAAAGGTTGCCGCCGACGGTGCCCTGGTTGCGAAGGAGCGGCGAGGCGGCAAGGCCCGCCGCGGTCGCGAGCACCGCATACGGCGCAACGAGTGCGTCGGAAGCGAGATCTGCCAGCGTCGTCGCTGCCCCGATCCGGAGACCGTCGCCGTCGCGCTCGATGCCGCCGAGGCCCGCGTCCTGGAGGTCGACGAGCAGCGCGGGTGCGGTGATGCCCCGGTCGATCTGCCCGGCGAGATCGGTGCCGCCCGCGAGTACACAAGCGCCCTCACCCGTGAGGAGCTCGAGCGCCTCGTCGACCGAGGTCGGCCTTGCGTAGGCGCTCACGCGAGGCGCTCCAACCCGGGCGACGGGCGAAAGTCAGCCACCTCGACCACGCAGCGGCCGGTGAGCGGCTTCAGCCGGTCGCCAGGGTTTCGTCTCCCACTCACGCGAGCGTCTCCAGCACGCGATCCCGGGTCAGCGGCAGCGCAGCGGCGCGCCGACCTGTCGCGTGGGCGAACGCGTTTGCAATCGCCGCCGCGGTGGGGATGATCGGCGGCTCGCCGAGGCCCTTGGTGCCGGTCGTCGGCAGGTTTGCGTCCGGGACGTGCGGGTAGTCGATGATGATCTCGGGCATGTCCGCGATCGTTGGAATCTTGTAATCGTCGAGATGCGCGTTGACGGGAACGCCCGTCGTCGGATCGACGATGAACTCCTCGGAGAGCGCAAATGCCATCCCCTGCAGCACACCACCCTCGACCTGACTCGAGGCCGTCAAGGGATTGACGATCCGCCCGACGTCGTGGACGGCGACGATCCGCTCGACGCGAACCTCGCCGAGCCCTACGTCGACGGCGACCTGGGCGATCTGGCAGCCAAACGTATGGACGACGAACCCATCCGGGTTCGGTCCGCGCGAGCCGGAGCCGTCGATCGTCGCATTTCCGAGCTTCCCGGTCACGTCGGTCACCTCGGCGTCGATTGCGCCGTCGCTCGAGCGAATGCGCCCATCGCGCAGGTCGAGATCCTCGACGGCGATCTCGAAGACATCGCCGGCGAGCTGGAGCAACGTCTTTCGCACCTTCGCCGCCGCCGAGCGCACGGCAGGCATCACCGAAGGCGTCGTCTGCGAGCCACCCGAGACAGGCCCGTAGACGTTCGGCGCCGTGTCGCCTCCGACCACGCGCACCTGGGAGAGGGGGAGCCCGAGCTCCTCGGCCGCGACGATCTGGGCGCTCGTCAGGGTGCCGGTGCCAATGTCCTGAATCCCCGTGATCACGGTCGCATTGCCGTCGGCATCGAGTCGCACCGTCGCATGTGACGGTGGCCCGCCGCCACCCCACCAGATCTGCGTCGCACAGCCCATCCCGCGAAGCAGGCCGTCGGGTTGCGGCTTGCGGAGCTCGTCGCGCGTCGCCCAGCCCGCGAGCTCGGCTGCCCGGTCGTAACACGCGAGAAGCTGCTTGCTCGAGTACGGCAGCCCGCTCACCTGGTCGACGTCGGCGTGGTTCAAGCGGCGAAGCTCGAGAGGATCCATGTCGAGCGCGAGCGCGAGCTCGTCGATGGCCTGCTCGAACGCCGCCGTACCCTCCATCACGCCCGGTGCCCGGAACGCGTTCTGGGCGCGGAGGTTCGTCTTCACCGGGAACGTCAGCGCGCGGACGTTGGCGCAGCGGTAGAGCGTCTGCGCGGGAATCAGGACGGGCATGACCCAGCCGCCCTGGCCCTGGGCGACGACCGCGTCGGCGTCGATCGCAGTGAGGGTGCCGTCCCGGTCGGCTCCGAGGCGTACCGTCTGTCGCGTCGCAGCGCGGCGGCCACCATCGAGCTGCTCGGCGTGGCGGTCGTTCACGAGCCGCACCGGCCGCCCCGTGATCCGCGCGAGCTCGGCAGCTGCAAGCGCCTCGAACCCGGCGCCTTGCTTTGCACCGAAGCCGCCTCCGACGAACTCCGTCAGCACGCGCACGGCGTCCTTGCGCAATCCGAACGCCTTCGCAAGCTCCTCACGCGCGGCAAACATACCCTGGGTCGAGACCCACGCCGTCAGCTCGTCGCCGTCCCAGGACGCGACCGCCGCATGCGGCTCGAGCGGGGTCTGCACGTGCGCCGGCGTGTCGAGCGCACATTCGATCGTGACTGCAGCCGCCGCAAGAGCCGCCTCGGCATCGCCGCGCGCCTCGTCAGTCGGGTCCGTGGTGAAGCGCTGCTCGTTCAGACCCTCCTGCATGTCGACGAGGTGCGGGAGAACTTCGAGATCGAGTGCAAGCGCTGAGACCCCCGCGAGGGCGGCCTCGAGCGTGTCGGCAGCCACGACGGCAATCGCCGCACCGGCATACGCGGGCTCGGCTTGGAGGAGCGGCGCTCTCGTCGTGAGCGACAGCTCGCTCTCCGGCCCGATCACGCCCCGGACACCGGGCGTTGCGAGCGCGGCTGCGAGGTCGAGAGAGCGCACCTTGCCGTGCGCTGCGGGCGAGCGCAGCACGGCGGCGTGCAACATTCCAGCCAGCTTCACGTCAACCGTGAAGCGCACGCGACCGGCGGCACGCGCGGCGCCGTCCTGCCGTGGTGCCGGCTGTCCGACGAGCGAGAGATCGGCGTCGGGCTTCCAGCTCGTCGTCTCGTCGCTCTCATCGACGAGCGCCCAGACGTCCTCGTAGCGGCCCTCCATCTCCTTCTGCGTCTTGACGAAGCGGGTCGTCATGCGTCACCCGCGGCACGAAGGATCGCGCGCTCGATCTTGGGATAGGCACCGCAGCGGCAGAGGTTGCCGGCCATCGCCTCGTGAATCTCCTCGCGCGTCGGATGAGGCGTGCGCTCGAGCAGCACGGTGGCGCTGACAATCTGGCCCGGCGTGCAGAAGCCGCACTGCAGGGCGTCCTCGGCGACGAATGCCTCCTGCACGGCCGCGGCACGCCCGGTGGAGAGCCCTTCGATCGTGACGATCTCGTGACCCTCCGTCGCCTCGGCGAACAGGAGGCATGCGTTCACCGGCCGTCCGTCCAGAAGGACGCCGCAGGCGCCACACGCGCCCTCGCCGCAGGCGAGCTTCGTGCCGAGCAACTCGAGGTCGTCGCGCAGGACGGCAAGCAATCTGCGTCCCGCGGGAGCTATCGAGTACGTCCGACCGTTGACCTCGAGCGTGATCTCCACATTCGTAGAACTACAGGCCCGGGCCTCCGCTCGTCAAGCGGGGTAAGATCCGCTGGTGCGCAAGGCAGCCCTCCTTCTCGTCCTCCTGCTCGGCCTCGTCGCGGCCGGGTGCGGCGGCTCGTCGGACGAGGGTACGGCAACCGAAACGGAGACCCAGACCGAGTCGACAGCCAGCGGTGGAACACCTGAGTGCACCGATGCCGAGATTCCACCCGCCCGCGAGGATGGTGGCGCAACGGAGCCAAAGGAACGACTCGATCCCGAGAAGACGTACAACCTCGTCGTCAGGACGAACTGCGGCACATTCACGATCACGCTCGACCAGGCAGGAGCGCCTGCGACGGCTGCATCGCTCGTCGCGCTCTCGAAGGACGGCTTCTATGACGACACGATCTTCCACCGCATCGTGCCGGGCTTCGTGATCCAGGGCGGTGACCCGACGCAGGCGGGCTCGGGCGGCCCCGGCTACAAGACCGTCGACGTGCCGCCTGCGGACGCTGCCTACACGAAGGGCGTCGCCGCGATGGCAAAGTCCGGCGCCGAGGCGCCCGGAACATCGGGCAGCCAGTTCTTCGTCGTCACCGGTGACGACGTTGGCCTTCCGCCCGAGTACGCAGTCGTCGGAACCGTAACGAGCGGCCTCGAGGTCGTCGAATTGATCGGCACGCAGGGCGACCCGACGACCGAGAAGCCGACGCGCCCTATCGTGGTCGAGTCGGTTACGGTCGAGGAACAGTGAGCATCGCCGCGGTCGTGCTGGCCGCCGGAGAGGCGTCGCGCTTCGGCACGCCGAAGCAACGCCTGTTGCTCCCCGAGGTGCTCGAGCGGCTCACGCAGAGCTCCGTCGACGAGATCGTCGTCGTCGCGGGAGCCCACACACTCGAGACCCCGGCGACGGTCGTCACCTGCGCAGGCTGGAAACGCGGCCCTGGCGCGTCGCTGACGGCCGGCCTCGAGGAGCTGAGCGCCCGCGCCGAAGCCGCCGTCGTCGTTCTCGCCGACGGCCCCGACCTTGCACCGGATGCCGTCGATCGCATCATCGCTTCGTGGCGGGCGGACGGTGGCACGCTCGTTGCGGCCTCCTACGGTGGCGTGCGCGGCCATCCACTTCTCGTCGCCCGGGAGGAGTGGGAGTCAATTCCCGATGCCGGCCTGCGCGACCTGAACGTGCGCCTCGTTCCCTGCGACGACCTCGGCTCACCGGGCGACGTGGACACGCCGGCCGATCTGCCCGAGCGGCTTCGGTAAAGAAACGGAAGGCGAGGCTTCAGCCTCTCCCCGGGTCTCTCCTTCTACGCGTCTCCGCCCCGGAGTTGCGTCAGCTTCTCCATCAACCCGACCGGCATCCGCTCCACGGCCGTCGTCTGCACGTACTGACGCAGCGACTCCTCGAAGCGGTACCGACGCCGGCAGTAGTCGCAGCCGTCGAGGTGGGACTCTGCCTGCGCGACCTCGCTCTCCGTGAGCTCCCTATCGAGGTAGCCCTGCAACAGCTCCTCACACGCGTCGCACGGCGTATGGCTCACGAGATCGTCTCCTGCGCGAGCTCCTGCTTCAGCAGTCGTCGTCCACGGTGTAGCCGCGACATCACCGTCCCGATCGGGATATCGAGGATCTGGGCTGCGTCGGCGTAGCTGAACTCGCCGATATCGACGAGCACGACCGTGTCGCGGAAATCGTGGGGAAGCGAGGACAGCGCGTTCACGATCGAGTCCTGCGAGAGCTTCTCGACGACGCGGTCCTGATCGAGAACCTGCTCGCCGGAGGCCTCGACCATCTTGTTCGCGAGGTAGTAGTCACCCTCTTCGATCGGCTGCATGTCGGGCGTCCGCTGAACCTTCCGGCCCCGGTCGAGGTTGAGGTTCGTGAGGATCCGGAGAAGCCAGGCGCGAAGATTCGTTCCCGGGGTGTACGACTGCCAGCTTCTGAATGCTCGACCGTAGGTGTCCTGGACAAGATCCTCAGCCTCCTCTCGGGTTCCGACGAGTCTGCGCGCAACACGATAGACCTGGTCGGCGAGCGCGAGAGCCTCTTCCTCGAAACGGACACGATCGCGAGCCTCCGTCGCGATCCTGCGTCCATCGATGTCGGGCTCCGTGTCACCCACCGTGCCAACCTATCTGTTACCCATGCTGAAACGCACGGGATTGCTCGTGTATTCCGCGTACACCCGAGTGGAGGTCAGGCTGAAGCATGACCCCCGGAACCTGTGTGGAGGTCAGGCTGAAGCATGACCCCCACCTATCTCTTGTTGCTCCCGAAACCCGGACTTCGCCATCGCGGCAACGAGTGCATCCCGCGAGGTCTTCTCGTCGTCGAATTCGAGCATGACCTGGCCCATCAGGTTCGCGTTCGCGCTCTCGAGGCCGTCGTGACTGCGCAGCGCGGCGGCGAGTCGGTTGACGCACCGCTCGCAGCGGATGCCCGAAACGTGCAGAGTTTCGTAGGCGATTGCCATCTAGCTCGATTCTACCGGGGAGCGTGTTCGCAGCTGGACGTCCTCGTCGGCGAACCCGATCAGGACGGCGTCATGCGTGGCGCAGACGAACGTCGTTCCGTGCTCGTGTGCGATATCGGAGAAGAGACCACCCAGGGTGAGAGCCTGCGCGACGTCGACGCGCGAGGTCGGCTCGTCCGCGAGGATCACCGGCGTGCGCGCCGCGAGAGCGCGGGCGACGGCGACGCGCTCGCGCTGCCCGGCCGAGAGGTCGTCCGCGGGACGGTCGGCATGCTCGCCGAGTCCCACGGCGACGAGCGCGTCGATTGCGCGCTCGTGGGCCTCGATGCCCTCGACGCCGCGAATGGCGAGGCCGAGTTCGACGTTCTCCCGCGCGGAGAGGAAGCCCGTGAGGCCGGGCGACTGGCCGATGAACGCGATCATGTCGCGTCGGAAGCGGGCGCGCGCATCACGGGAGAGGCGTGACAGGGAAACCCCATCGACCACGACCTCTCCTTCATCCGGAACGTCGAGGCCGGCGACGAGGGCAAGCAGCGTCGACTTGCCCGATCCGGACGGCCCCGTCACGACCGTCAGTTGACCCGGCTTGAACGTCGCGGTCACCGCATCGAGAGCGGCGTCCCCGCTGTAGCTGCGCGTCACGTTACGCACCTCGACGACCGCCCCGGCTGAGCCCTCGATATCCGGAAGCATCAGAACGCTCGCGCGCGTGATCCCGAGCGGCCGAAGCTCGACAACGCCCTCCCGCGACGTGACCGTGGCGCGATCGACGATGCCCGCATCGAGCAGCGCCTCCTCGGGAAGCCGCAACCAGCCCCCGCTTCCGATCACGATCGCGGTTCCGTCGCTGCGACGCTCCTCGCTGACTCGACCGTCCCTGATGTGGACGACCCGATCCGCGATCGCGGCCGAGCGCGGGTCGTGGCTCACGATCAGCGTCGTGACACCTTGTTCCCGCGCCATGTCCGCGAGCAGGGAGTAGACCACGGTGGCACTCGCCTCATCGAGCTCGCCTGTCGGCTCGTCGGCGATCAGGAGTCTTGGGTGACTCGCGAGAGCGGCACAGAGCGCGATGCGCTGCTGCTCACCACCCGACAGCTCGGACGGTCGCGCGGTGGCGCGGTCGCGCAGCCCGACGCGCTCGAGAAGCGCGTGCGAGCGCGAGAGCCGATCACGATCGGCGACCCCTTTGAGCCCGAGCGGCACCGCGATCAGCTGCTCCGCGTTCAGCTCACCCGCGAGCGCGCGCCAGTGGTGCTGGTCGGCGTAGCCGAGCGTTTCGGCGCGATACTGCGCCAGGCCGCGCTGCGAGAGCGATCCAAGATCGATATCCGCGACCGTGATGCTGCCTGCACCCGCACGCTCGAAGCCGGCAATGACACGCATCAACGTCGTCTTGCCGGAACCGCTCGGGCCGAGGACGACGCAGACCTCGCCCTCGTCGATGTCCAGCGTCAGCCCCTGTAGAGCGGCGACACCCCCATCGGCGCCGGGATACACGCAGAACAGGTCACGGGCCTCGACGAGGCTCATGCGCCGCTCTCCTGCGAACGAACAGGGCCGCGATCACTCCGGAAAGCGCGGCGCGTTGCTAGCGCGACGAGGGCAGCGGCAACAAGGAGGTACGCGATCGCGGCGACTCCCACGACTCGCAGATCGAACGACGTTTGCAGCGGCAGCGGCGTCGTTGCAGCACGAGCCGTGACGGCGACAACCCGTGTCACGAGCAGCGCGAGGAGAAGGCCGGCGATCGTGCCTGCGAGGACTCCGGCGATGCCGACGACGAGCGCACGGACGCGAACGATCCGCCGAAGCAGCGACGGGGAGGCGCCCTGCGCCTCGAGGTCGTAGAGACCCCCCTGGTCGTCGCGCAAGTCGGTGCGCACGGTGAGCGCAAGGCCGAGCGCAGCGAGGATCAGCGCGACGATCGCGGCCGAGTCCAGCGCGAGCAGGGTTCCGTGACCGAGTGGGTCGTCACGCGCCTCGTCGAGCAGAGCGAGCCTGGAAACTGCCTCGACACCGCGGAACGGCGGGCGGGCGAGCGTCGCCACCACACTTCCGACCTCGGAATCGGGTACATCGAGCCAGACCTCGTTCGTGCGGCCGGCGCCGGGAACCTGCGTGTTGACCGCCGTGCGAAGCGCCTCGATATCACCGACCACCGCCTCGCCCTCGGTACCGGGGAAGCGGTCGACGATCGCTGCGACCTGGACGGGAACCTGCCTCCCGCCGACGGCGAGCGCGAGTTCACCACCCACGCCGCCCGCGAGGATCCCGAGCCGCGGCGTCACGATCACCTTCGGCGCCGCGGAGTCTGTCGCCTGAGGCGCGCGAAGGCGCGCGTCGCTCTCTTGCGAGATGCGATAGGCCAACGCGACGCCACCCGGCACAGACCGCGGGACGACGCCACCTTCGCCGACCCACGATGACGCCCCAAGGCCGGTGAGTCGCAGTCGCCCGGCAAGAGCCACACCCGCGTCGGCGCCACGATCGGTCAGCCGGGGGGGCACGAGATCGAGCGCCACGAGCGTCCCGCCGCGCAGCCGCTTCGGCAGGAGCCGGTCGACGCGGGTCGGTGCGTCCGCGGAGAGAGAACCGAGATCGAGGGACGAGTACCGGCCGTCCGCCGATGCGATCGTCGCCCGGAGTGAAACGATTCCCGGCCCGGCCCGGAAGGTCAATCGCGAGCCGAGCCGGATTCCCTGCATCGCAATCGGGGACGATGGCCGCACGAGCGTTGCGAGCTCCGAGCGTGAACGGTCGGAGAAGTCGTCGCGCCAGCCGCTCACACGCGGGATCTCGTCGGCAGGCAAGCCGAGCATCGTCACGCCACCGGTTCCCTCGGCGTTCCCCGTCCCGGTTCGGACGCGGAGGATGGGAACCGCTTTCGAACCCCCGGCCACCGCGCCATATCGCTCGAGCGACGCTGCGTCGAGCACGGGGACGAGTGCCCGCAGATCCTCCCGCACGACGACATCGAGAGGCACGGCGAACGATGCCTGATCCTGTTCGGCCTGAACGAGTGTCGAGCGGTAACCCTCGGCGAGCAGCGCGAGGGCGAAGGCAAGCGTGAGAAAGGCAACGGTCACTCCCGCGGCACCCGGGCCACGGCCAAGCGTCACCGCGGCGAGTCGCGTGCCGACGCTTCGTCGCGAGAGGCGACCGGCCACGCGCACGAGCGGCCCGAAGAGCCGCGCTGCCGCAACGGCGGCCGCGAACGCGATCAGGCCCGGGAGCAGAAGCAGCACGAATCCGGATGACTGGTCGTACGGGAGACGCGAGGTGTCAGCGGCACCACCGGCGAGCGATGCCAGCACAATCGCAAGGGCAACGATCGCTGCGACGTCGACAGGCCCGATGCGCTTCCCGGCTCTTGCGGACACGGCCGTGGAAACCGCGATCACGGTTGTCGCGAGCACGATCACCGAGGCGGCGAGCGCGAGGCCGGTGGACGAGAGAACGCTCTCGCGAAGAATCGCCCCGATCGGCGCACCGGCCCGCTCGGCCACAACGACGGCGACGCCCAGGCCGAGGAGCCACCCGACGAGCGTTCCGGCCCCTGCGACGAATGCGCTCTCGACCACGGTCAGGAGCCGCAGATGCCAGCGTCGCGCGCCGTACCAGGTGAGGCGCCGCCGGGCCGCCTCGAGATCGCGACGCATGCCGCGGGCAGCCAGAACGGCAAACGCGAAGAGCAGCGCGGCTGCCTCGCCGCCCACGAGCAGCAGTCGGCGACCTGCCACGTTTGCCGACCGTTCCGTTGCCCGAAGCTCCTCGACCGGTGCCTGGACGCTGTAGCCGATCGACCCTGCCGATAGCGCCGCGCGAGCGCGCTCGCTCTTGCCGACGAGGTCGCCGATCTCCCACAGCCGCGGGTTTCCGGCAGCAAGGGGCCAGACCCAGGCGTAGCTGCGATAGGTGTTGGCGAGCGCCGGCGAGCGCGTGAGGGCGTCGATCCCCTCTGCGACGACGAGCGGCGCCGGGGCAGGACGGTGGTACTCCGCGCTCTGCTGGAGCGCCGGGGCGATCTCGCGATCGGCGAGCGCGTTATCCGTCGGTGCGAGGAAGTCGCCGAAGAGTCGGCTCGAGCGGAGGGTCGCCGTTCCCACCTCAACGAGCCTGAGGCCCGGAGCGTCAGGCAGCGCACCCGACCCTCTCAGGCGCACGACCTCGCACCGCTCGGCGGTACATCTGCGAGGGAGGCGGCCGCTCGTGAGCGTCACGTGTGGCGCAAGTCCCTCGACCCCCGCGAGTGAGACGAAGCGGCCGGCGACGGTGCTCTCACGGAAGAGAACGATCGGCGTCGGCCCCTGGAGCCCCAATCCGGACAGGCCCGAGCGAGCGCCCTCGTCGATCCGTGCGTATGCCTGATCTGTGCCGATCGGAGACCCGAACCACACGGCGCGAACAGACCGCGAGGCAGCCGGAATGCGCTCCACCGCCTGAGAGACGCTGCGATCCTGCGCGATCGTCGTTCCGGCGAGGACGCCAACGAGAACTGCTGTCCCGATCGCGATGCCAAAGGCTGCGAGCAGCGCACCGGACGAGCGCCTCCGAACGCGCCTCCAGCCGAGGGCGACGACGTAGAGGGCAGCTCGGGCCTCGCTCCGTTCCCTGGCGGCATCCGGCATGTGAACGAATGCCTCAGACCTTGCCGCGGACGCCGTGCACCGGCCTGCCGGCCGCCTCCCACGCGTAGTACGAGGCGCTCGGGCCGAACGATCGCTCGTACGAGACGACCCGTGGGTTGCGCCCGACCTCGAGGGCGCGCTGGGCGTGCCAGAGGAGGTTCGGGTCGTCCCGCTCCTCCCAGACGAGAACGAGGTGGGCGGCGGTCATGTGCGCCGCGACGAACGTGCAGCCCGGCGCGGGGCAGGGAAACGGGTCGGTGCGCACGCAGTACCAGCCGTCATAGTCACCTGATCCGTCGTCCTCCCAGAGCTCTTCATTCTCGACGGCCTGCTCCTCGTCGAGCAGCAGCGATCCGCGCTCTGGACTGTCGTGTTCGCTCACCGGCGCACGATAACCACAGCGTGGGTGTTTGGGGGCAGAAATGCGCCGAGGCCCCCGGGCACTTGTGCACGGAGGCCTCGGCGCGTCGGTTGCCGGCCGATGATTGGCCGGCTAGCAAGCAGCTACTGGGAGGGTGTAGTCGGCTGCTGCCCGAGTGTCACGGTCACGGTCTTTGCCCCGCCACCACGGTAGATCTTCAGATCGATCGTGTCCCCCGGCTTGTGTGCTGCGATCACGTCGCGGAGCTCGTCGATCGAGGTCACGGGAGTGCCGGCGGCGGCGACGATGATGTCGCCACCCATTCGGAAGCTCTGACCGGCGACGACAACCTGCTGCGTGCCGGCCTTGAGCCCCGCCCCGGCGGCACCGGAGCCGCTTGCGACAGTCTGGATGATGAGCCCCTCGGTGACGGGGAGCTTGTACGACGCTGCGATCTCGGAGGTGACCTCAGCAGCCGAAACACCCAGGTACGAGTGCTGCACCTTGCCGTTGTCGAGGATCTGCGCAACCACCTTGTCAACGGTGTTGGAGGGAACTGCGAACCCGATGCCGACGTTGCCGTCGCCCGAGCCGCCCGTCTCGATCTGGGAGTTGACACCGATCACGGCGCCGCGCGAGTTGAGGAGCGGGCCACCGCTGTTGCCGTGGTTGATCGCGGCGTCGGTCTGGATCACGTGATCGATCGAGTAGCCGTTCGGCGCCTGCACGTTGCGCTGCAGTGCGCTGACGATGCCCGACGTCACGGTCCGCTCGAGGCCGAAGGGGTTGCCGATCGCGACGACCGGGTCACCAACCTCAACCCGCTTCGAGTCGGCGAGCGCGAGTGGCGTCAAAGCGTTCGGGTCGGTGTCGACGTCGAGGACGGCAAGGTCGGTGGACGGGTCGCTGCCGACAAGTGTCGCCGTCAGCGTGTCATCGTTCGAGAAGCGCACCTTGATCGACGTCGCACCCTCGATTACGTGATAGTTCGTGACGATGTGCCCCTCGGTGTCGATCACGAAGCCTGACCCGAGTGACGTGCCCGAGGGCTGCGCCTGGCCGCGCTCGGAGGTGGAGCCGCCGACGGTCGAGGTGACCTGGACGACCCCGGGACCGCTCTGCTTGTAGATGTCGTTCACCGACAGCGCGGTGCCCACAGCAGTCGGAATGGTGGTCGAGCCGCTGGTCGAGGGGCGCACGATGGTCGTCGACGTGCTGCTGTCGAACGCACCGGTAGCCGCGGCGCCGCCGAGTACGGCGACGCCACCGAGCACGACGGCAGAAAGGTAGAGGGCGAATGATCGAACGCCGGAGCCCGATCGCGGTGCCTCGGCGGCGGGCGGAGTGACGGGTGGGGTAGGAGTGGTTGAGTCCATGTCACTGTTATACGGGTGGCATCGTGAACGACGCATTGCTCGCGGTTAAGTCGGTGTTGCGGCCCGATAGGAGCCGGCTGTGAACGGGGTCAGGTCTTCTTCGTTCCACCACGCGCAGAGGCCGTCGCCGACGGAAGTTACCGTGGAACGAAGAAGACCTGACCCCTAGCGACCGAGCTCGACGGCGACCTCCACAAGCGCGCGCACGTCGTCGTCGGTCGTGCGGAAGTTGACGAAGCAGGGTCGCAGGCCGACCTTCCCGTCGATCGTCGCCGGGGCGACCCAGACCCGCCCGTCGTCCTGGAGCGCACGGACGAGTCGGGCGTTCTCGGCATTCACATCTCCTCCGGATCCGAGGCGCCGAAAGGGGACGATCGAGAGTGGCGGCGGGCCGCAGAGAGGCTCGAGCAAGTCGTGTTCGACGACGAGGTCGTAGAGTAGCCGGGCCTGTCGGAGGTTGTCCTCGACTGCATCCCGAAACGCCTGGGCTCCGTGGGCTCGGAACGCAAGCCAGAGTTTGAGCGCGCGAAACGGACGCGAGTACTCGAGCGTGATGTCCACCATGTGGCCCGAGCGCTCGTGCGGGATGTACGCCTCCTCATGCGAGAACGCCTGTGCGAGGTCGCCTCGATTGCGAACGAGCAGCACTCCGCACGCCTTCGGGAGATAGAGCCACTTGTGTGCGTCGAGCGTCACGGAGTCCGCCCGGTCGAGCCCGGCGAACAGGTGCCCGGCGGATGGGGTCGTCGCCGCGGGAAGGCCGTAGGCGCCGTCGACGTGAAGCCAGACTCCAGCCTCGGTGCACACGTCTGCTAGCGCCTCGATCGGGTCGCAGGCACCGGTCAGCGTCGTTCCTGCAGTCGCGATAACGGCGATCGGGGTACGGCCGGCGGCGCGATCCTCTCTGATCGCCGCCTCGACCGCCTCGGGAACGAGACGTCTGTCGATATCGATCGGGAGCGACCGCACGTTGCTCGACCCGACGCCGAGAAGCTCCGCCGCACGTTCGATCGAGTAGTGCGCCTCATCCGAGCAGTAGATCGTCGGCGAGACGCTTCCGAGCCCGCTGCGTCGGGAACCGGGAACTGCGCGCTCGCGCGCCGCTGCGAGGGCTGTCATGTTCGACACGGTGCCGCCGCTCGTGAAGGCTCCCGCGCCGGCCGGGAAGCCGACGAACTCCGCAACCCAGCGGATCGCCTGATCCTCGATCTCGGTTGCCGCTGCGGCCCAGACGGCCATGTTCGCGTCGAAGCACGAGGCAAGCAGATCACCGAGCACGCCAACCTCGAGGCCCGACGAGGCGACGAATGCGAAGTAGCGAGGACGCGGCTGCGCGAGCGACTGGTCGAGCGCGCGCCGTGCGTCTTCCAGCACCTCGAGGACGGCCGTGGGAGACTCGGGCAGCGCTGCGGTGAGCAACGCCCTGAGGTGCGATCCGATCGGAGGCTGCTGGGGCCGAGCCTCGTCGAAGCTGTTCCACGCCTCGACGACGATCTCTGACGCACTGTGCAGCGCGACTTCGCGCGGGACGTCGAGGCGGAGTGTCACACGTGCAGCGTAGAGACGTCTGCGGCCACGCGTCCGTCTGCCGTGACCGAGGCTCCGACGACGACGATCGGATCGAGGGCCGGGCCTTCGAGAGCGACACCGTCCGTCAGCGAGAACAGCGCTCCATGGCAGGCACAGCGGATCGCCTCGCCCTCGAGCCACCCGTCGCTGAGAGGACACTCCTCGTGGGAGCACCAGGTCTCGAACACGACGTAGCGCCCTTCGACCCGTGCGACGACGAGCGAGAGCCCGCCTGCGGTCGCCTCGCGCAGCTCGCCGTCGGCGAGATCGGCGGGGCCGAGATCGACATGGTGCTCGCCGCTCGCGGTCATGCGTCCCAGTGGACGTGGAGGTGTTGAGGTGCGCGGAACTCCCAGCCGTTGAAGACGGGCGGCCGATCGGGATCGGACCGAAGGCTCGGGAGACGTTCGAAGAGTCGCTGGATCGCGATCCGCATCTGCACGCGCGAGAAGTGATGTCCCGAGCAGAAGTGAGGGCCGAACCCGAAGGCGCCGTGGTTGCGCCTTGGTCGAAACAGGTCGTAGGTATCCGCCGTCGGCCCCCAGACCTCCTCGTCACGGTTGGCCGAGGAGACGAGCGCCCCCAGGTTCGCCCCGACAGGAAGCGGGACGCCGCCGAGCTCCGTCTCGACCCTGACGCGCCGCGTCTGCGTCCCGATCGGGGCAACCCAGCGCAACCCCTCCTCGATTGCGTCGCGCGCGAGACCGGCCGGATCGAGGGCCACTGCCCCCGCCTGGCCCGACTCGAGCAGGCCGGCAACGGTCGTCCCGGCTGCGTGCCCCGGCTCCTGCATCCCCCCGAGCAGGATCACCTTCAACGTCGGCAGGATCGTCGCCACACGCTCGTCGAAGGATCCCTCCGCATGCTGCAGCATCGTCGAGATCGTGCTCGCGTCGGGCACCTCCCAGAGCCGTTCGAGAATCGGCGCGAGCGTGCGATCGATCTCCTCGCCGGTCGCGTCCGCGATCTGCCAGCGCGCTGGGTCGTCCTCGAAGTTGATCGCACCCTGGGCGAGGCCGTGGAACCATCGGCGAAGCGTGTTGCCGTCGATCTCGGCGAGTCCCAGCATGCTCCCGAGTGAGAGTACGGAGATCGGCTCGAAGTACTCGCTCATCAGCTCGGCCTCCCCACGGTCCGACAGGCCATCGAGGAGTCCTTCGACGATCGGAGCGATGAGAGCCGGGGAGGTCGCCTCGACGACGCGGGGCCGCAGTGACGGATCGAGCATGGCGCGGAGCTTCTTCTGCGGCTCGCCGTCGAGGACGAGGATGCTCGGCCCACCCATGACGCGGTTCAGCGGAGACGGCGAGACAGCCGAGTCGATCAGGTCCGTGTGCGACGCGGCGAAGTCCACGTCGGCCCAGCGCGTGACGAACCAGAGCCCAACCGCCGGGACGAAGCACACCGGGGCCTCACGGCGCATCCGTGCGTAGATCGGATAGGGATCCGTATCGAGTTGCTCGACCGTGATCCCGCTCGCCCACTCCTCGATCGCGCTCATGAGGCACGATCCTGGACGATCGCGCGGGCCTCGCGCAAACGCCGCGGTGCGTCGACGACCAGAACGCAGACGGTGGTGCCGGACGCGTCTCTGCCCACGTGAAGCCCGTCCTCGTCGGCCCACACCGAGACCGCTCCGGCAAAGCCGACCTCGGCCAACCGGCGCGGTCCGATGTCGCTCCACCAGTAGGGCAGTCGTTCATACGGGCCGCCCTTTCCGGCGATCGAGTCAGCGACGTGCTCGCCGGTGCCGATCGCGGCATCCCAGTGGGGGAAGCGCATCGGCCCGAAGTGCGCGTGCGGTACGAGTACGAGGTCACCACACGCGTACACGCGCTCGTATCCGGGGACGAGCATCTCCTGCGTCACGGCAAGCGGCAACTGCGCAGGCTCGAGCGAGAGGCCGGGAGGAGCGAAGGGTACGCCACCGGTCGCCGCAAGAATCACGTCCGCCTCGAGCATCCCGTGCGCAGCTGTCTCGAGCGAATACTCGGTGGCGCTTTCGATTGTGACTCCGCCGTGGAATCGGACGCCGAGCTCGTCGAGGGTCGCCCGGCCGAGGTCGGGCAGGGGGTCGTGGAGACGGTCGAGAGGCCGATCGAGCATGTCGACGAGCGTCACGGAGTGACCGGCCACGGCCAACGTCGCTGCACTCTCGGATCCGATCAGGCCGGCTCCGACGACGATCACCTCGACCGGGCCGCTCGTAAGCAGGGGCGCGAGCGCATCGAAGACGTGGGGGTTCGCGTTGACGAACGCCGCCTCGAGACCCGGGACCGGCGGCGGGCGGTACGCGAGCCCGGTCGCGAGTACGACGTGCTCGGCCTCGACCGTTTCCTCGCCTCGCTCGGTTGCCACCGTGAGCGCGCACACAGCAAGATCGGCCGCGGCGACCAACCCGTCGAGACGGTCGATGCCCCGCTCGTCGAGGCGCGCCGCGTCGGAGAGCAGGCGTGGCACTCCGTCTGCGAGTGCCGACTTCGAGAGCGGTGGCCGGTCGACCGGAAGACCCGCTCCGATCAGGAGCGGCCGGATTCCCTCCCTCGCAAGGCGCATCGCGCAGGCGGTGCCGGCGACGCCGTTCCCCACGATCGCGACCTCGACCTTCATCGGCCGAGCTCCCCGACGCGCTCCACGACCTCGCGGCACCAGGCCGGGTAGAGAGCAATGTCGTCGATGAACTGCGACGGCTTGATGCAGAACGTCGTGAAGCCGCGCGCCTGCTGGGCGGGAACCGACGCGATCGCCGGTTGGAGCGGAGAAGGGCTGTCGTCGTCAGGAAAGACGGCCCGCATCCCCCCGACGAGCTCGAGCTCCGTGATGTCTCGCCCGGCGACCGCAAGCCCCTCTCGCAGGAGTGCCAGGTCCTCGTCGGACGGCTGGCCGAGCGGATGGAAGCCGTGGGCGTAGCGCACGATCCGACGAAGGAGCTTCGGGTGCACGGATTCGCCACCGAGCCAGAGCCTCGGCCCACCCGGCCGCCACGCCTTCGGCTCGAGGTAGACGTCCGTGAACGAATAGTGCTCGCCGGCGAAGGACGAGGGCGTGTCCCGCCAGAGACCTTCCCATACGGCGAGCTGCTCGTCGAGCAGGGCGCCGCGCTTGTTGAACGGAACGCCGAGCGCCTCGTACTCGTCGCGATGCCAGCTCACGGTCGGCTGCACGACGAGGCGGCCCTCGGAGAGCAGGTCGAGGGTGCCGAGCTCTCGCGCGAGGAGGAGCGGATGACGAAGCGGTGCGATCACCGCACAGGCGGCGAGCCGCAGCCGCGTCGTTACGGCTGCGATCGCCGAAAGCAACACGAGCGAGCTCGGCCATGGCATCGCCGGATCCTGGTTTCCCGGGAGCGCATAATCGCGCGGGTTGCCCATGATCCCACTCGCCCCAGCGCTTCGGCCGAGGACGATGTGCTCGCTGACCATGACGGCGTCGAACCCGGCTTCCTCCGCAATCACCGCCATCTCGATGAGCGCGCGCAGATCGCGCGGCGGCGTCAGCGTCCAGTTCTCGGAGAGGACGAGGACGAGCTTCGGGGTCATCGCGGCACGCCGGCGACGAGAGCTGCAGCGGCATCGACCGCGGCCCGCTGGTGCGGCTCTATCGCCTGACCAGGCACGCGTGACAGGTAGGCGAACGGATCCTCGATTCCGGCGGAGAGACCCGAGAGAGTCTCGATCACGGCCAGACCGCAGAAGGGAACGTGCCCGGCAGAATACCCGCCCTCGTGCGAGGCGACGAGCCGGCCACAGCAGATCCTGTCCGCTGCATCGAGCAGACGTCCCGTCATCTCACCGAATGCCGCCGCGGGGAGCAGCATGCGCCCGAGCGGATCGAGCCCGCCGGCATCGAAGCCGCAGGCGATCACGATCAGCTCCGGCGCGAATGCCTCGAGAGCAGGCACGACGACGTGGTCGAGCGCGGCAAGGTAGGCGCCGCTGCCCGAGCCGGCGGGCAGCGGGATGTTGAGCGTCGCTCCCTTCCCGACACCCTCGCCGACCTGCTCAAGAAGACCCGACCGCGAGGGATAGAGGCCATCCTGGTGCAGCGAGATCGCGAGCACGGTCGAGTCTTCCCAGAAGATCACCTGCGTGCCGTTGCCGTGGTGCACGTCCCAGTCGACGACCGCGACCCGGCCGACGCCCCTCGTCGCCTGCGCGTGACGGACTCCGACGGCGACGTTCGCAAAGATGCAAAAGCCCATACCGAGGTCGGACAGCGCGTGATGACCCGGTGGCCGAACGAGCGCATACGCATTCCCGACACTGCCGTCGAGGACGGCGTCGATTGCCGCGATCGTGCCACCTGCTGCGAGCTGCGCGATCTCATAGGAGCCGTTACCGAACGGCGACTCACTCCCCGCGTCGCCGCCGCGGCCACTCGAGAGCTGCTTGATCCGAGTCAAGTACTCCTCGGGATGGACACGCATCAGCGCCTCGGGCGAAGCGGGCTCCGGTCGGAGAAGGAGGAGCCGGTCGGTCAGCCCGGTTGCGTCGAGCAGGTTCTTGAAGCGGCGCTTGGTGGCCGGGTTCTCGGAGTGCTCGCCCGGCTCGAGCCAACCCCCCGCGGGAAGCTCCGACGCGCCCGAGCCTGTGTCGTGCCACATCATCCGCTCGTGCCAGACGAGCGCTGTGCGCGGGGTCAGGTCTTCCTCGTTCCGCGCCGAATCAGGCGGCGTTCGCTCGCTCACGACGCACGCGCGGAACGAGGAAGACCTGACCCCGTCGTTCCCTCGGAGATCTGCAGCGTCTTCAGATCGGAGTAGAAGTCGAGCGCAAAGTCGCCGCCCTCACGTCCGATCCCGGAGATTCCGATCCCTCCGAAGGGCGCCGTCAGGTCTCGAACGAGGAACGTGTTGACCCACACGGTGCCGGCTCGGATCGCCCTTCCAACCCGCTCGGCACGCTCTGCCGAGCCGGTGTAGACGATGCCCGAGAGACCATACGGCGTCGAGTTCGCAAGGACGATGCCCTCGCTCTCATCCGAAAAGGTCTGGACCGTAAGCACAGGCCCGAAGACCTCACGCTGCACGATCTCGCTGTCGTTCGACCGCGGGACGACAAGCGTCGGCTCGTAGAAGAGGCCGCCGCGCTCGGCCGGATGGCCTCCCCGGGCGATCTCATCGCCGTTTGCGCGCGCCCGCTCGACAAAGCCCGCGACCCGATCGAAGTGGTCGCGGTGGATCAGCGGCGTCACCGTCGTGTCGTCGGAGCGCGGATCCCCGAGAACGTGCTCGTCGGCAAAGCGATTGAAGAGCTCCAGGAACGGCTCCGCCACGGACTCCTGGACGAGGATCCTTGTTCCGGCGAGGCAGACCTGACCCGCATCGTCGAACTGGCCCGCTGCCTTGCGCGCCGCGCCCTCGAGATCGCAGTCCTCGAAGACGAGGAGCGGCCCCTTGCCGCCGAGCTCCCCCGTGAACGGGACGATGTTCTTCGCCGCAGCGACGCCGATGTGCCGCGCAGTCTCCGGCGAGCCGGTAAACGAGATGCGGCTGACGCCGGGATTCGAGACGAGTGCCGCGCCGATGTCCTCCCCGATGCCCTGCACGATGTTGAAGACGCCCGGCGGAAATCCCGCCTCGGCCACGAGGTCGGCGAGCAGCGAGCACGAGAGCGGCGACCACTCGGCAGGCTTGAGGATCATCGTCGAGCCCGCAGCGAGCGCCGGGGCCGTCTTCCAGGTGGAGAGCATGAAGGGGGCGTTCCACGGCGTGATCACGACCGCCGGACCGCTTGGCATGCGAATCACACGGTTGTGGGTACCGTTCGAGTCCCAGACTCGCTCCTCGTACGCGAGCGCAAGGTCGGCGTAGCTGCGGTAGTTGCGCGCGCCGCGGTTGATGAGGCGCGCCTTCAGGGAGCGAAGCAGCATCGCCATGTCGACGCACTCGACCGACGCGAGCCGCTCGACGTTCGCATCGATGAGGTCGGCGAGGCGATGCAGATAGACCGCGCGACCCGCCGCACCGAGTGCGGCCCAGGCCGGAAAGGCCTCGGTCGCTGCTGCGACCGCGAGGTCGGCCTCGCGCTGCCCGCCGCGCGCGATCTCGCCGAGCGGCTGCTCGTCGATCGGCGAGTAGTCCGTGAACGTGCGCTCGCTCGAAACGCGCTCGCCACCGATGAAGTGGTCGGGCGAGACCTCGATCCCCGCGACCTTCACGGCGCGTCCCCTCGCGATCGGCTCCGCCTGGTGGCCGGCTTCAGCCGGTCGCCGGGGTTTGGCCTTGACTTCACGCCACCCTCCCAAAAGCAAGCGTGCCGACGTCGACCATCGTGTGACCACCGTCGACGGCGAGCACGGCACCGTTGACGTACGACGCGTCGGAGGAGAGAAGCCAGACGACTGTGCCCGCGATCTCCTCCGGCGAACTCGGCCGTCGTAACGGCACATCCTGCGTGACCGTCGCGTACGCCTCCTCCCGTGTCCCGAGTCCGAGCGCGTCCATCTCCTCGTCCGCCATCGGCGTCCGGACCCAACCCGGGCAAACGCAGTTCGCGCGAACCCCGGCCGGGCCATGATCGAGAGCAATGCACTGCGTCAGCATCGCGAGCGCCGCCTTCGATGAGCAGTAGGCGAGGCTCTCGGGCGCCGCGCGCATTCCGGCAACGGAGCCGATCGTAACGACGGCGCCATGGCGCTCGAGGAGCTGCGGCATCGCCGCGCGAGCGACGAGCAGCGCCCCGAAGACGTTCGTGCGAAACACACTCTCGAACGTTGCAGGATCGAGATCGAGCAGCGACCCTTCCCCACCGATCCCGGCGTTCAGCACGAGGGCATCGAGCGAACCGAACCGTGCAACCGTCTCGGCGACGGCGCGGTCTGCATCGGCGGCGACTCCGACGTCCGCAACGACGGCGAGCCCTCCGATCTCCTCGGCGACCTCCTCGATCGGCCCTGACCGGCGGCCCGTCACGGAAACCGCGTACCCCTCGGCCGCGAGTCGCCGGGCGACCGCCGCGCCGATCCCCGTGCCGCCACCGGTGACGAGCGCGACGCGACTCACGCGCGCAGGTCCTTCACGATCTCCTGGTCGTCGACCGTATAGCCGAAGGTGAATCGGAATCCCTTGCCGATCTTCACGGGAGCGAGTAGGTCGTGCTCCTCGTGCGGAGCGCCGAAGAGATCGAGCGTCGCGCTTCCCTCCCACACCGGCGAGACGACGCGATCACGGCTACGGGAGCGCGCGAGCTCGTGAACGGCAGGGTCGTCGTGACGACCGGCCTCGAGCCGCGGGAAGTGCCGAACGTTGACAATCGGCGGATCGTTGTGCGTCGGCCCGGTCTCCGAGAGCCGCTCGAGCGTGACGGTGGCCTCGACGACACGGCGCTCGTAGGCGGCGCAGGTGCCGCCGAACGTGGCCCCGGCCCGAACCCCAGGATCGGCGGGACTTTCGAGACCGAACGTGCGCGTGACCCAGATCGAGCCGAGCTTCTTCGGGAAACCCTGCAGCCAGCCGCGCGTGAGCGCGAAGTCGCGGTCGACCCAGATGAACGGGCACGTCGTCACCTCCTCGCCGTCGAGCAGCGCATTGACGACGATGAAGGCCTCCTTGTACTGGGAGCGCGACGGGTCGAGCAGCTCGCCGCCGTGCTCCGAGCACGACTGCCAGTCGGCGAAGACGGCGGCGCAGCGGCCGGCATCCGGGTGCGGATCGAGACCCCTGGGGAGCACCGAGACCGCCTTCTCGGGGTCGGCCCAGTACTCGACGACGAGGAAGTCGCCGACGTAGTGCCAGGGCGGATACGGGACGAGCGAGGCGCGGCCTTCCGGCGAGCGCGGGATCGTGTAGCCGGTCAGCGGGGCCACTACGCGATCTCCTCCCGCGGCGGCAGGACGTGCCCGCGCGTCTCGAGGCTCTCGCGCTCGTACTCGA
>JBKJVI010000120.1:0-9314 GCA_046590225.1 Gaiella sp.
TCGTTGATGGTCGGGAAGGTTGCGTCGTAGTCGGGAATCAGCTCCCCATCGGGGCCGACGATCCAGACACCGTCTTCGAGGACGGGAATTTCCATAGTGGACATTTGGGTGCTCTCGGTAGGTTGGTTGGCCATGGGCGAACGACGAGTATAGCGACGAATCGCCGGATTTCTGCCCGACGTTCCGGCGTCAGGCTGAAGCCTGACGCGCCCGGATGCAAAGGGCTGACCGGCTTCGTCGGTCAGCCCTTTGCATCCGCCCAGTTGTCACCGGAACCCACGTCGACTGCGAGCGGCGGGTCGAGCGGATACGCGCCGACCATCTCCTCGCGCACGAGCTCTCGTACCCCACTGACCTCGGTGTCCGGGACCTCGAGCAGGAGTTCGTCGTGCACCTGGAGGACGAGGCGAGCACTCCGACCCTCTGCTAACAGGCGATCATGCGTTCGAATCATCGCCACCTTGATCACGTCGGCTGCGGTGCCCTGCATGACGGTGTTCACGGCGAGGCGCTCGCCGAGCGAGCGGGTCTGGCGGTTCGAAGCGCGGAGCTCGGGGATGGGCCGACGTCGCCCGAGGAGCGTCGTCACGTAGCCATCGGCGGCTGCCTGCGCGATCGTTCGCGCGATGAACTCCTGCACACGCGGGAAGCGCGCGAGATACGTATCGATGTACGTCTGCGCCTCGTCGCGAGGGATCTCGAGGTTCTCCGCGAGACCGAAGGACGAGATGCCGTAGATGATCCCGAAATTGACCATTTTCGCGATGTCGCGCTCCGATCGCGTGAGCGTCGCCGGATCCTTGCCGAGCACCTCGGCCGCCGTTCGCGTATGGATGTCTTCCCCACGCTCGAACGCCTCACGCAGGACCGGCTCGCCGGAGACGTGCGCGAGAATCCGCAGCTCCACCTGGCTGTAGTCGGCGGAGAGCAGCCGGTGGCCGTCCTCGGCGATGAAGGCCGAGCGAATCTGGCGGCCGAGATCGGTGCGCACCGGTATCGACTGAAGGTTCGGGTTCGACGTCGAGAGTCGCCCCGTCGCAGCAACGGCCTGATTGAAGGTCGTGTGGAGGCGCCCGTCGTGCTCCGAGATCAACGACGGCAGCGGCATGAGATACGTGTTCAGGAGCTTCGAGTACTCGCGCCACTCCTCGACGACCGCAACGATCTCGTGCCTGTCGCGCAGCCCACGCAGAACGCGACTGTCGGTGGAGTATCCCGTCTTCCCCTTTCGGCCCGGTTCGAGCCCGAGCTTCTCGAAGAGGATCCTTGCCACCTGTTGCGTGGAGCCGAGCATGAACTCCTCGCCCGCGAGATCCGTCGCCTTCGCCTCGAGCTCGTCGACGCGATCTCGCAGGCGGGCGGTGATCTCCCCCATCCGATAGGTGTCGATCTTGACGCCGGCGGTTTCCATCGCAGCGAGGACCGCGGTGAGCGGCAGCTCGATGCGCTCGTACAGCTCGAGCGACCCTCTCTCGACGAGCCTTTCGCGCATCGGGCCTGCGAGCCGCCTTGTCGCCTCCGCGTGACGGACGAGCAACGCCGTCGTCTCCTCGGCCGCCGGCTCCGGCTCTATCTCGATGCCGTACTCGGCCGCGAGGTCGTCGATCAGGTACGCGGAGCGGCCGGGCTCGATGAGATACGCCGCGAGCATCGTGTCGTCGACGGGAGCGAACGGCAGCTTCAGCGCCTTTGCGTCGTGTGCCACGATCTCCGCGTCGCGAAGCAGCGACGGTTGCGCCGGCTCCCAGCCGGCGACAACGACGGCGGTACCGTCGGCGACAGCGATTCGGCCGTCTTCAATCGCGACGCCGACCGTGCCCCTCACGGATTGGAGCACACTCTCGCTCCACCCCACCGCCTGGCCCTCGAGCTTCTCGCGCTCCTGCGCGGGAACTGCCTCGTCGAGCTCATCGACGCGGTTGAGGAGATTGCGGAACTCGAAGCGGCGGAACATCTCCTTCAGCTGAGAGCGATCGGGAGCTCCGGATACGAGCGCCGTCGGATCGACGTCGAGCGGAAGATCGCGCCGCATCGTCGCGAGGCTCTTCGATACACGCGCCTGGTCGGCGTTTTCCCTGACCGCCTTGCCTCGCGCAGGTGAGAGGTCGTCCGCGTGCGCGATCACTTCCTCAAGCGAGCCGTACTGGGCGATGAGCTGTCCTGCTGTCTTGTCGCCGATTCCGGGGATGCCGGGGATGTTGTCCGACGTATCGCCCTTGAGGCCGATGAAGTCCGGCACCTGATCGGGGCGAACTCCATAGCGGAGCTCGACACGCTCGGGGGTGTAGACGTTGACGTCGGAGACGCCACGCGGCGTCATCATCAGCGTCACGTTCTCGGAGCAGAGCTGGAAGGCGTCACGATCGGTCGAGACAACGCACGTCTTCACGCCGGCCTCGTCCGCGCGCGTCGCGATCGTGGCGATCACATCGTCGGCTTCCCACCCTTCGAACTCGAGGTTGCGATAGCCGAAGGCCTCGACGATGGGCCTGAAGTGCGGAAACTGTTCCCGGAGCAGGTCGGGCATCGGCTTGCGGCCCTGCTTGTAGACGACGTCGACGGCCTCGGCTGCCGCTGCGCGATGGACGGGTCGCGTATCCCAGGCGACCGCGACGCCGCGTGGACGGTAGTCGGCGAGAAGCTTGAAGAGCATGTTCCCGAACCCGAGCAGCGCGTTCGTCGGTAGCCCATCGCTCGTCGCGAGCTCCTCCGGGAGGGCGAAGAACGCCCGGTAAGCGAGATTGTTCCCGTCGACGAGGAACAGCTCGGCGCCGCGCGCCGGCCCGTCGTCGAGGTCGAGCTCGGCACCTGTGATCGTCTTCGGAGACATCCGTCGAGTCTATGCCGATCGGCCCGGGAGTCGCATCACGAGGCGGTAGCCTCATGAGCATGGCCCGACTCGAGATCCAGCCCTTCAGCGCGGACTACCTCGATGATGCGGCCTCACTCCTTGCGCGGCGACACGCAACACACCGCGTAGCGGAGCCGTTCCTTCCCGCCTCGTACGAGCAGCTCGACAGTGCCCGGGCCGCGATCGAGGCGCTCGCGACCGTCGATGCGTCGGGGGCTGTGGCAAGCCGCGGCGGCACCGCCGTCGGATTCCTGATCGGCACCCTGCGGGAGAATCCGATCTGGGGGCCGAACGTCTGGGTCGAGCCGGCGGGTCACGCAGTCGACGAGGCCGAGGACGTGCGCGATCTCTACGCGTTCGCCGCCGCACGTTGGGTCGAGGAGGGCCGAACCTCGCACTACGCCGTCGTCCCCGCGGTCGACGCTCGGGTGCTCGACGCATGGGTTCGCCTGGGCTTTGGCCAGCAACATATTCAGGCAATCCGAGAGACGCCAGTCGCGCCGCTCGCACAGGCCGTGCCCGACATCGAGATCCGGCAGGCGGTCTACGAGGATCTCGACGCCCTCGCCGAGATCGAGTTGCTCCTGCCCGCCCATCAGATGCTTTCGCCGGTCTTCTCGTCGCTTCGGCCACCGCCGTTCGAGGAGGTACGCGCCGAGTGGGAAGAGGACTTCGGCGATCCGAATTTCGCCACGTTCGTCGCCGTCCGTGACGGGGAGGTCGTCGGATCCGCGATCGGCTGCTCCGTCACCGAGTCAGGGTTGCACTCTGGCCTCACGCGCCCCGATCACGCCGCGCACCTGGGCTTCGCCGCGGTACGCGACGGATCCCGCGGAGCGGGCATCGGCCGGGCACTCGCAGAGACCGTGCTCGACTGGGCGGCCGCCGACGGCTATCCCTGCGTGGTCACGGACTGGCGGGCGACGAACCTGCTGTCGTCGCGTGCGTGGCCGCGGCTCGGCTGGCGGCCGACATTCATCAGGCTCCACCGCGCCATCGTCTGACCGATCGGACACGCGGGGCGCTGCAATGGTTGGATGAGGGAGTGACACGCGTTCCCCTGCTTTCCGGCTCCCGCATTCCGCTGATCGGCCTTCCCGACGATGCGGTTCTCCTGACGCCTCCACCTCCCCTCGAGTCGCTGCAGGATGTTTCGGCTGCGGTCGGTGAGGCCCTCCGCTACCCACTCTCCGGACCATCTCTCCACGACCTCGTCACGCCGGGCGGCAGGGTTGCGATCGTCGTCGAGCCACCTTACCTCCCCCTCCCCGGAGTCTCGATCGATCCACGCCAGGAGGCCGTTGCTGCGGTCGTCGATGAGCTCGAGCGCCTCGGGATGCCGACGACGAAGCACACGATCCTGGTTGCAGGTGGCCTTGGGCGCCGCGCAGGTCGTCGAGAGCTCGAGTCGGTGCTGCGGCCTGTGCAGGCTCGCGACTATCGCGGCGCGGTCGCCGTGCACGATGCAACGAGCCCCGAGCTCGAGCAGCTGGATCTGGGCGGTGCAGTCTCCGTCACGATTCACCGCGCGCTCATCGAGGCCGACCTGGTCGTCTGCGTGACCGCAGCGGAGACCTCCGAGCGAGGGGGTGCCTCCGCGCTGCTCTCGTGTTGCGGGGCGAGCACGATCGCCGCGGCAGAGCCGGCACCGTCACTGCTTGCTCCAGCCCATTCACCGACCGGCGCGCTCGCGGCCGCGTTAGTGGCGGCGCTCAATCGTAGGACGCAGGTGATCGGCGTCTCGCTCGTCCTCGATCACCCACACATGACGGGAAGCCATCGCGACTACCCCTCATCCCCGCAGTCGCTCACCTCGCTCGCCCGGTCACCGTTGCGACGTGTTCTCAACCTCCTCCCGGGAGCGCTCCGCGAGCAGACCCTGAAGCGGGTCGGACGCGAGCTCGCAGCGACAGGAGTGTTCGCCGGCCCTCCGGCCGTGGCTCACACAGAGGCGCTGCTTCGAGGCATCTCGCTCCGCGGCACCCACTTCGAAGGTCAGCTCGACACGCTCGTCGTACCGCTCGCCTGGAGTGGGCTCAACGTGCCACGGGAGCCGGTGAATCCCATCACCGCCGCGGCGACCGGCCTCGGGCACGCGATGCGCCTCTGGCGTGATGCCTCGCCACTCGCAGAGGGTGGGACGATTGTGCTTCTCCACGACCTCCGGCGGAACTTCGGGCACGGGCCGCAGGCGCCCTACCGGGCGCTCTTCCAGATTCTCCGCGACGGCGGAACGGACGAGCAACTCGCAGCGGGTCGCGAGGCGGCAGCGGGCGACGAGCGCGCGCTCGCCACGTACCGGGACGGGCAGGCACCTCATCCACTTCTCCCGTACGTCGACTGGGCCACGTGCCGGCCCGCCCTCGATCGCGCCGGGCGCGTACTCGTCGCCGGCTGCCGGGACGCCGGTGCGGCGCGTGCTCTCGGCTTCGTCCCGACCCACAGCATCACGGCGGCGCTCGAGATGGCCCGCGGCATCGCAGGCGGGAGCCACAGGTCCGGGGTGCTGCTCGGGCCGCCCTATCCGCCGATGATCGTGTCGTAGGTCGCGCACCCACGCTCTCGCTCGCCCCCGTTCGGCTGCCTGGCTGAAGCGTCCGGGCGCAGGGCGCACACGAGCCTGTCACCTGGCTTCAGCCAGGCGACGGAACGGCCATGCGCAGCGCTCGTGACCCCCGATCGCTGCCAGGCTTAAGCCTGGCGCAGAGCTGCTACGAACCGGACGCCCTGCCCTTCACCCACGGTAGAAAACAACGGTCTGGCGTCACGAACTCTGCACGATACTCCGGTGCTCGGACTCCGCGGCATCGAGGTTCAGTGTGCGAACGCGGCGATCTCGTCACCGCCACGTTGCTTCGCGAGATACAACGCCTCGTCGGCCCTCTTCAGGACCTGAGTCGTCGTGGCCCCGTGGAGCGGGAACGTCGCAATTCCGAAGGACGCACTGGGTCGGAAGCCCGCCACGGTCTCCGCAGCGATCGCCCCGCGGATCCGCTCTGCGACGGCGAGTGCCGTCTCGATGTCCGCGTCAGGCAGCAGAATCGCGAACTCATCGCCGCCGATTCGCGCGGCGACATCACTGACGCGCTTGTGCGTTCTCAGGCAACTTGCGATCAACTCGATGAGCGCGTCGCCCGTCTCGTGCCCACGCAGGTCGTTCACCGTCTTCAAACCGTCGCAGTCGCAAAGGACGATCGACACCGGCAGGTCGTCGTGTGCCCCACGACGCAACTCCTCTTCGAACCGCTCCTCGAACCCACGCCGGTTGAGCAGCCCGGTCAACTGATCCGTCACGGCGGCGCGCTGCTCCCGACGGAGCGCCGTCGCCACGTCGATCAGGGCAGCGGTATGCTGCGCAAACAACGTCGCTGCTTCAAGCCGCTCTTTGCTCGGGGGCGGGCCGGCGAGTCGTCCCGTGAGGAGGCCAACGGATGCACCCCCGGCACGGAGCGGGAGAACCACCAGTGAGTTGATTGATCCTTCTCTGGCGCCGGACTGCCGAGCAGCCACGACGCTCGAGGTCACATGCTCTCCCGTCGCCCGTTCGAGGCGCACGAGGAGTTCGCCGTCCAGCGGTTCGAGGTGAACATCATGCCGCCGCCAGAAACTGACGAGCCGCGGCTGGATGTCCTCCTCACGCCAGAGGTCGAGCTGGGAGGAGGAGAGGCCGAGAATCCGCCCGGTCGTCCTCGTCGCAAGCTCTGCGATCGCCCCCACGCCGCGGAGCGAACTCGCATGAACACAGAGACGTACCAGGTCTTCGACGCTGGACTCCACGCCCTCCCGACTGTCGGAGAGACGCTCGCCGAAAAGGGACGCGAGTGGGACGAGTACCGCTCCCGCGGAGCGGGGCAACCTCACTCCGATCGACTCGACGGTGAGAACTCCGACCACGTCACCGCCGGCCTGAAACGGAATCGCAACCTCGGAGGTTGCGCTGCCGGGGGTCGCGCCAGCCGTGACCTCGGCAACGAGCTGGATCGTTCGGGTGCGGATCGCCCGCCCCATCACGCCGTGGTCGAGATCGAATCCATCGCGAACCTCGGAGTAGCCGTGCTGGGCTACGAGCCAGAGGCGATCGTGCTCGACGACGTAGAGGCTGGCCAGCAGCGAGCCGTCGAACGGCTCACAGAGCATCGCCAGGGCCTCTTCGACCGCGCCGCGCCCGGCCAACCCCTCGAAGCTTCGCTCGGCGGTCCGGCACGCACGGCGCATCTGACGCTCCGACAGCTTCGCCGCTGCCGGCGTTCCCCGCGAGGTCGGCGGGGTGTCGGTTCGTTCCGCCCGCGCCGGCTGCTCGTCGACCGAAGGCGCCGTGTCCTCGTCGGCTGTGGTCTCGACTCGAGTTTCTTCGTCCGCTTCGCGGACGATGTCCTCCAGGACGTCAAAGACCAGGGGATCAAACTGCGCACCACGCTGTTCGCGCATCATCTCGAGGGCCGTTGCCACTGGAAGCGCTGGACGGTAGACGCGCTCGGTCGTAAGCGCGTCGAAGACGTCAGCCACGGATGCGATCCGACCCTCGAGCGGAATGGCCTCGCCCGCGAGACCGTACGGGTACCCGTCCCCGTCCCAACGCTCGTGGTGGATCAGGGCGATCGTCGCGGCGAGATCCAGCACCTCCGAGGCCGATCCCGTAAGGAGCCTGTGACCGATCTCGGCGTGGCGCTGCATCGTGCGCCGCTCCTGATCCGTGAAAGCACCCCGCTTGAGCAGGATCTCGTCGGGGATCGCGATCTTGCCGATGTCGTGAAGCGGACTGGCTTCGCGCAACAGCCGACACCGGTCCTCGTCGAGGCCAAGGCGGCGTGCGATCTTCTCGCACATGCGCGACATTCGCTCTGTGTGGTGTCCGGTCTCCTCATCGCGAAACTCCGCCGCGTCGGCGAGCCGGCGGATCGTCTCGGCCTGGGCCTGGCGCAGTTCGAGCTCCGAGCGGCTCAAACGGGAGACGGTGTCGAGAAGCTCCTCCTCCGTTCGGCGCCGCTCCAGGAGCTCGACCTGCACACTGTCGTGAAGGAGAGCGTTGTCGAGCACGATCCCGGCGATCCTGCAGAACTGGTCGAGCAGCGCGAGCTCCTCGTCCGAAAACCTCGAACGATCGGTGCGGGCAAGCCCGATCACACCCAGGTTGCCCTCTCGCCCACGGAGTGGCGCAGCGGCGGCGGCTAGAGAGAACGAGGCCTTCCCCGACTCGACCGAGGCCGACGTGTCGGCCACCGCGAGCGGCTCCCCACTCGAGGCGACGCGACCCGCGAGCTGATCCCCGAACCGAATGCGCAGGCCAACCTGATCGGAGAACGAACCAACACCCGCCGCCAGGGAAAGAGCGTCTCGATCCGCCTCGACGAGGTAGAGGTAGCCGTCGTCCACCCCGACGAGCGCAGCCGCGTTCACGAGAATCAGGTGGAGAAGCCGGGGAATCTCATGGCGCTCGGCAACAAGAGCGGCAAGCTCACGCAGCGCCCCGAGCTCCGTGAGCCGAAGGGCTACCTCAGAGGGACCGGCCGACGATCGTCGCTGAATCAGCGTTCGCACCCATCACGTATCGGCAATCCGAGCGATCCCGTGAATCGCGCTCGAAGGTCAGGTTTCCCGAAGGCTCGGGCCGTCCCTAGCCAGGCGAGGATCGTGTCGTCGGCCTCCCCGACCCGTCGGCTGCGGCTCCCGATCAACACCCGTCGCCAGCTTCAGCCAGGCGACGGAACGGCCATATGCAGTGCTCGTGACCGCCGATCGCTGCCAGGCTGAAGCCTGGCGCAGGGCTCCTGCGAACCGGACGCCCTACCCTTCGCCCAGGTACGCCTTCCGGACGCGTTCGTTGACCTTGAGGTCCGCAGCAGGCCCCTCGAGCGCAACTTTGCCGGTCTCGAGCACGTAGCCGCGGTTCGCGATGTCGAGTGCCATCAGGGCGTTCTGCTCGACGAGCAACACCGGCGTTCCCTGCTGGTTGATTTCGATCACGATCTCGAAGATCTTCTCGACGAAGATCGGAGCGAGACCCATCGACGGCTCGTCGAGGAGCAGAAGCTTCGGTCGGGCCATCAGGGCGCGCCCGATCGCGCACATCTGCTGCTCACCGCCGGACATCGTCCCGGCTTTCTGTGCTTTCCGCTCGAACAACCGCGGGAAGAGCTCGAAAACGCGGTCCATGTCGCCGCTGAAGTTCTCCTTGTCGGTGCGCTGGAACGCACCCATCTCGAGGTTCTCCGTCACGGACATGCGGGGGAACAGGCGTCGCCCTTCAGGGCTCTGGGCGATGCCGTTCTTCACGATCGTGTGCGGTGAGGCGTTCGTGATGTCCTCGCCCTGGAATGTGATCGTCCCCTGCTTCGGGTGGTTGAGGCCGTTGATCGAGCGGAGCGTCGTCGACTTGCCGGCGCCGTTTGCGCCGATCAACGTCACGATCTCGCCCGCGCCGACGCGGAGCGAGACACCCTTGAGCGCGTGGATCGCGCCGTAA
>JBKJVI010000017.1:0-29733 GCA_046590225.1 Gaiella sp.
GCGCGTGGTAGAGTCGGCGCGCTCATCGAACCCGTCCGGCACAACGAGAGGTTGAAGAACAGTGGCACTGTCCCGTGAAGAAGTATCCGAGCGCGTCAAGGCCGTCCTCACCGAGCAGCTCGGTGCAGACGAAGGCGATCTTTCGGAGGAGGCCTCGTTCCAGGAGGACCTCGACGCCGACTCCCTCGATCTCGTCGAGCTGATCATGGAGCTCGAGGATCAGTTTGGAATCAAGATCTCCGACGACGATGCGCAGAAGATCACGACCGTCGGCCAGGCTGTCGACTACGTCGTCGCGCACCAGTAGCAGCGACCGCGTGGTGGTCGATTTCGGATTCGCGTGGTCGTCGGGGAGGGCATGAACCGAGCAGCGTGGCCGGCTCGTTCGGCAATCAGGCTGGTGGCCTGGCTGTCGGACGAGACGGGCACGCTGCGACGTGTTCAGTCCCCCAACCGCGAGGGCGCGAGTTCGAAATCGACCACCAAAGGGGAAGGGCTGGTGCTTGCGCGCCTGATCGAAGCCCTTCCCCCCGAGCGTCGCGATCACGTTTTCACCCACACATCCTGGGCGCCGGATCGCGCCTCCTCGTATGAGCGCCTCGAGTTCCTCGGTGACTCGGTGCTCGAGCTGTCGATCGCGAAGGCGTTGTACGACCGCTTCCCCGATGCGTCCGAGGGGCGCCTGGCGAAGATCCGGGCCCACGTTGTCTCGCGTCACAGCTGCGCCGATGTCGCCAAGGAGCTCGATCTCGGGCGATTCTTGCTCGAGCAGGCCGAGGACGTGCCCGAGGCGGAGCTCCAGCGCATCGCCCGAAGCCGGAACGTTCTCGCGGCACTCCTCGAAGCTGCGATTGCGGCGGTCTATCTCGAGCACGGATTCGAGCAGGCGGAGATCGCAGTCGTCGACGCGTTCGACTCCCGGATCGAGTTCGCACGCACCGGCCACGTCGACAACAAGACAGAGCTGCAGGAGGCGCTTGCGCGGACCGGGAACCAGGTGCAGTACAGCGTGCTCAACGTCGAGGGGCCGCCACACGACCGTCGTTTCGTCTGCGTCGCGGTGATTGCCGGCGAGCAGGTCGGGATCGGCACCGCCTCGACGAAGAAGGCTGCGGAGCAGGAGGCCGCACGTCAGGCCCTCGAGTCAATGGGCATCATGACGCCGGATCCGTGAGACGACGACAGGCTCCAGCCTGTCGCCCAGGCTAACGGCGTGCCGCGCTTCGCACTAGCGCGGCTCGAGCAGGTAGTGGCTGACGACCCACTCGTTGCCGCCCGCGAACGCGAAGAGCTCGGCGCACGCGAGGAAGAACGCGCGCCATTCGTGCAGCGCACGCTCCGAGCCCAGGATCGCACGAGCCTCGGGTCGCGACGCATCGAGGTTTTCGAGCCATGCCTCGGCCGTCCTCGAGTAGTGCGAACCGTTGACCCGCCAGTGTTCGGAAACGACGAGATCCTCCGTGAATCGGAGCATCAGGTCGTCTGACGGCATGATGCCGCCGGTAAAGAAGCGGCGGCCCATCCACGACTGGTCGAACGCGTACGCGTAGCGCACGTGCGCGAAGACGTGCACGAAGAGCTTGCCGTCATCTGCCAGCACACCCCTGACCTTGTGCAGGAGAGCCTGCCAGTTGCGCATGTGCTCGAACATTTCGACCGAGACGACGCGGTCAAAGCGGCGATCCGTCTCGAAGCTGTTGATGTCGGCCGTGACGACCTCGACGTTCGCGTGGCCGAGGCCGTCGATGTACGTCTTCTGCGGCTGCGAGTTCGACACGGCGAGCACGCGGCAGCTCGGATACCGCTCGGCGATCCACCCCGAGAGTGAGCCCCAGCCACAGCCGAGGTCGAGGATCTCCATGCCGTCGGCGATCCCGGCGCGAGAGCACGTGAGCGCGAGCATCGTCTCCTCCGCATCCGCGAGCGTCTCGACTCCCTCCGGCCAGAGACACCCCGAGTACTTTCGTCGCGGCCCGAGCGCGAGCCCGAAGAACGGGGCCGGCAACTCGTAGTGCTGGTCGTTCGCCGCAGCCGTGTCGATCGCGATCGGGCCGGTCGACATCGCCGTGACCGTCTGTTCGAAGGCGTCCAGGCCACGGAGACGCTCGCGGCGGAGCCGGAGGCGACAGCTCTGCGCGATCGCGGTGCGCAGGAGCGGATCGGGGAGGATCCCCTTCGCGACGATGCGATCCGCGATCACGCGTCAGCCTTCCGCCTCGGCGGTAGCGGAACGAACACCGAAACCTCCTCCTGGTAGCGGCGGTAATCGTCGCCGCGGCTGCGGAGCGACTGCGCTTCCGTCTCGGGAATGCCGGTCACCTTGAAAAGAAGCGTGAAGAGGAACACGGGGACGAAGATTGCGACCCACCCGTACGGCGATGAGAACGCGATGATCGCCCAGCCGACCCAGTGCAGCCACTCGAAGAAGTAGTTCGGGTGGCGAGACCATCCCCAGAGGCCGTTTCTCGCAGTCTTGCCCTTGTTCGCTGGGTTGCCCTTCCACACGGCGAGCTGCGTGTCGGCAGTCATCTCTCCCGCGATCGAGCCGAGGGCGAGCACGACGCCGATCCAGGCGAGCCATGTCATCTCACCGGTGTCGGCGGCGACGAAGGCGAACGGCAGCGAGAAGATGAGCACGAAGCCGGCCTGCGCCTGAAAGAAGACGAAGAACGCGCGGTTCGCGTTCGGCGCCCAGCGTCGCCGCAGCTCCTGGTAGCGGCCGTCCTCTTCCTTGCCCGCGAGACGGGCGAGGAGGTACGTCCCGAGCCGCACGCCCCAGATCGTTCCGAGACCTGCGACGACGACCCGATGGAGCGTGGAGCCCTCGGCGAGGAGGGCATAAGCCACCGCCGTGCCCGCGATACCGAAGGCCCAGGCGACGTCGACATAGCTTGCGTTCGAGATCCGGATCGACACGAGCCAGACGCCGATCATCATCGTGCTCGCGCCGATCGCGCCGACGAGGAGGAGGAACCAGGGAGAGGAGATCATGCTGGGACACTAGTGGCCGCACTCGTTGCCGGGCCGAGGGTGCCAACGCCGTCCGCGCGCCTCGTTAGCGTTGTTTACCCGTGCACCTCCAATCGATCAAGATTCGCGGCTTCAAGTCGTTTGTGGAACCGCTCGAGCTGACGCTCGAGCCAGGGGTCGCCGTCGTCGTCGGCCCGAACGGATCGGGTAAGTCGAACGTTGCCGACGCGATCGTCTGGGCGGCCGGATCGCTGACGCCGTCCGAGATGCGCGCCGAGAAGCCTGATGACGTCCTGTTCGGCGGTTCGGCGACGCGGCCGGCAGCCGACCACTGCGAGGTCGAGCTCGTCTTCGACAACGAGGACGGCGGATTCGGGGAGGAGGTCGACTTCAACCAGATCTCGATCACCCGGCGGCTCGTCCGGGGTGGGGAGGGGCAGTACCTCGTCAACAGGGCCGCCGTCCGCCGCACGGATCTCGTCGAGCTCCTCGCCGATGTGGGCCTCGGCGGATCGATGCACTCGATCGTTTCGCAGGGCAAGGTCGACGCCGTTCTCGCATCGAAGCCGGAAGATAGGCGCCACCTCGTCGAAGAGGCCGCCGGGCTCGGCAAGTTCAAGCGCCGCAAGCACCGCGCGGAGCTCAAGCTCGCGCGGGTCGGGATCCAGGTCGAGCGCGCCCGGGACGTCGAGGAAGAAGTGAAGAAGCGCCTTCGCCCGCTCGCCCTCCAGGCAACGGCAGCCGAGCGCGCCGAGAAGCTCGTCGTCGAAATCGCCGCGTTGCGGGCACGGATCGCGCAGCTCGATCTCGAAGCTGTCGCAGAGAGGCGCGCCGACGCCGAGTCGCGCCGCGATGCCGTCGCGATAGCGCGGCGGGGTGCCCAGGAGCGGCTCACGGCGTTGCTCGAAGAACGACGGCAGGCAGAGGACGAGCTGTCCGACGCGGCCGGTGGGCGCGAGGCTGCACTGGGAGCGTTGTATCGCCTTCAGGGCGCACGTGAGCGGCTCGCGTTGCGTCACGAATCTGCTGGAGGGCTCGAGGAACGCCTCCGGGCCGATCTCGCCGAGGCAGAGCAGGCTGTCGCCGACCGAAGCGACGAGTCCGTACGCGTCCTCGAGGATGCTGCGCGCTTCGCGGCAACCGCCGCGCGTGATGCTGCAGAGGCGCACGGCCAGGCCGCGGAGCGTGCGCGCCTTGCCCACTCACGCGTCGCCGCGTACGAGCGGCGGCTCACGGCAGCGGCCGAGGAAACGGTTGCAGGCTTGCGCTCCGAGCGCGGACGGGTAGAGGCAAGCCTCGCCGACGCGACGGGTGGACAAGAGGGGGCAAACGGCCGGCTCGTTGCGCTCGGCGCCGCGCGCGAGCGCCTCGGTCTCCGCCACGAGTCCGCGGCCTCGCTTCGAGAGGCCCTCGAGACCGATCTCGCGGAGGCGCGGAGCATCGCGAAGCGAGAGGGCCTGTCGCCGCGCGAGCTCGAGCAGCGAGCCAACGATCTTGCGGCGGCGGCGCGTGCTGCTGCCTCGGAGCGTGACGATGTCGCCGAGCGTTCTCGCTCCGCCTCCGAGCGGCTCCAGGCGCTCGAGCGGGCACTTGCAGAGCGCGAAGGGATTCCGCCCGCCGCGAGCGCGCTCGCGGCGGCCGGCGAGACGCTCGCACTCTCTGCTCTCTCGGTCGAGCCAGGCGCGGAACGTGCCGTCGCCGCCGCACTCGCCTGGCGCGCCTCGGCGGTGCTCACGCGTGATCCGCGTCACGGTCTTGCATTGCTCGAGCAGGCGCGGCGCGATGGTCTCGGAAGTCTGACGGTGCTCGTCGATCGGGATGCCGCCGTGGCGACCCCACCACCGGTCGCGGGAGCGAAGCCGCTCGCGACGCTCGTGACCGGAGGCGCTGCGGCGCTTCGCCTTCTGGATGGATTCTGGCTCGTCGATTCCGCGCAGCTGCTCGACGCCACGTACGGCACCGTGATCACGACGGAGGGGCATGGGTACGACCCCGAGCGTGGTGAGCTCTGGTTCGCCGGTGAGACCGCCGAGTCGGTGCTGCTCGAGATGGACGCGCGTCGCCGGGCACTCGCCGACGAGGCCACAGAGCTAGCCGGCCGTGCCTCCACCGCAGCGCACGTAGCGACCGAGGCCGCGACGGCTGCCGCCGTCGCAGAAGAAGCATTTGCGGAGGTCGCACATCTCCGCGAGCGCAACGTCGATCCGGCCCTCCTCGGCTCGCTCGCCCAGATCGTTATCGGACTGGAAGCATCTCTCGGCAGTGCTCGGAGCGCGGCAACCGCACTCGAGGAGCCAATCGCCGCTCGACTCACGCTCGGTGCGCAGCAGGCAGGCGATCTGGGCGCCGAGCTGCGGCGCCTCTCGGGGCTCGAGGCGAACGCCGCTCGAGACGCGACAGAAGCCGTCGCACGTGCACAGGCCGCCGAGGTCGTCGTCGTCCGGCTGGGCGGCACCGTCGATCTGAGTTCGACGGAGGATGCGGTCGGCAGGGAGGAGCTCGAGGCCCAGGCGTCATCGCTTCTCTCCCTGGCCGATCGGGCGGCGGAGCTCGCGCGGGAAGCATCTGACCGAGCTCGCTCGGCCGACGCTGCACTGCTCGAGCGTCGACCACGCAGGTCGGCGCTCGACCCCGACATGCTCCTTCGGCTGTGCGATGCCGTCACTCGACTCGGCACGGGCCTCGATCAGGCCGTGCGACTTGCGGCACGGCTCGAGGCCCCCGTCAAGGCGCGGGTCGACGCCGGCGCAGAGCGGGCCGCTCTCCTCGGTGAGGAGCTACGCCGTCTCGGTGCGGGCGAGGTCGAGGCGCGTCGGCAGTCAGACGAGGCGAATGAAAGGGCGACCACCGTGCAGGTCGATCTCGCGCGGCTGGAGGCCGAGTCCGAGGAGGCAGCGCGTCGCCTCGAGGCCGCAGGTGCGGACACACCCGCCGAGGGTGATGATCGCGCCGAGCTCTCGGCCCGCGCCGAGCGACTCGACGCCCGACGTGAGGAGCTCGGCAAGGTCAACCCACTCGCCAAGGAGGAATACGAGGCGGAGAAGGAGCGCCTCGACGAGCTGGCAACTCAGAGACAGGACCTCGAGGCTTCACTCGCGGAGATTGCGAAGCTCCGCGACGAGCTGGCGGAGACGGTGCAACGTCGGTTCGACGAGACGTTCGAGACGGTCGCACGGAACTTCGAGGAGGTGGCATCGACGCTCTTCCCGGGCGGAGAGGGTCGCCTGCAGCTCGTGTTCCCAGAAACCGACGGCGACGAGACGCAGGACGCACTCGAGGCGGGCGTCGAGGTGGAGCTCCGCCCTGCGGGGAAGCGTATCACGCGCCTGAGCCTGCTCTCGGGTGGCGAGAAGGCGCTCGGAGCGATCTCGTTCCTCTTCGCGCTCTTCCTCGCCAAGCCGTGCCCGTTCTATCTCCTCGACGAGGTCGAGGCCGCGCTCGACGACGCAAACGTGGTTCGCTTCGTCGAGCTGCTGCGCCGCTACTCGGATCGTGCGCAGTTCATCGTGATCACGCACCAGAAGCGCACGATGGAGGCGGCGGACATCCTGTACGGGGTCACGATGGGCGGAGACGGCGTCTCGCAGGTGATCTCCCGGCGGCTGCCCGAGCACGACAAGGTCGCACTCACCGCGTAGCGGCGAACCGATGGGCTCGGGCGCAAGAACAGTTCTCGTTACCGGCGGCGCCGGCTTGATCGGCTCCCGGCTCTGTGCTCGCCTCGCCGCCCTCGGCGATACCGTCATCTCCGTCGACAACTACTTCGCCGGCACCCGGGGAAACGAGGTGCCTGGCGTCGACTACCGCGACGCGCACACCCGCGACATCGCGACGACGGTGCCCGAAGCGCCGGATCTCGTCTACCACCTCGGCGAGTACTCCCGTGTCGAGGCGAGCCTCGCCGAGCCCGACGTCGTCTGGGACCTGAACGTCCACGGCACCTTCCACGTCCTCGAGTACTGGCGCGGCAAGCGACCGAAACTCGTCTACGCGGGTTCGTCCACGAAGTTCGCCGACGGCGGCCTCGGGCGCGACCAGAGTCCCTACGCATTCACCAAGGCGACGAACTCGGAACTCGTGCGCAACTACGGCGACTGGTACGGGCTGCCGTTCGCGATCACGTACTTCTACAACGTCTTCGGGCCGGGCGAGCGGGCGGGAACCTACGGAACTCTGATCGAGATCTTCCGGCAGAAGGTCCTCGCCGGCGAGCCTCTCCCCGTCACGTCGCCCGGGACGCAGCAGCGCATTTTCACCCACGTCGACGATATCGTGGACGGCCTCCTCCTGATTGGAGAGAAAGGGGTTGGTGACGAGTTCGGGCTCGGTGCGTCAGACTCGCACTCGATCCTCGATATCGCAGAGATGTTCGGCGCGCCGATCGTGATGCAGCCCGAGGCGAAAGGCAACCGGATGACGGCAAAGCTCGACGTCACGAAGTCCAACGCGCTCGGCTGGTCGGCATCGAAGACCGTCAGCGCCTACATCGCAGAGATCGTGGCGGAGGCGGGCTGACCCGAAGCTCGGGTCGCCGCTAGCGTTGCACCCGTGTCGAGAACCTGGGCAGAGCTGTTCGGCGACGCGCCGACCGCCGCGGACGAGCAGGAGAAGACCGGCTTCTTCGGACGCCTTCGCGATTCACTCGCGAAGAGCCGCCGGGCGCTCACCGCGGAGATCGCGTCTGGCACGTTCGATACGGGTGACGAGGAGGCCTGGGAGCGACTCGAGGAGGCGCTGATCCACGGCGACGTCGGCGTCAGGGCGACCGCCGAGATCGTGCGCCGTCTCGAGGCACGGGGCGAGGTGGCCGATCTCGGGGAGGCACTTGCGGAGGAGATCGAGGAGCTGTTCGGAGCCGCGCCGACACTCGACCTGGCCCGGAAGCCGACCGTGATTCTCGTTGTCGGTGTCAACGGGACCGGGAAGACGACCACCGTCGGCAAGCTTGCCCAGAAGCTGCGGGAGCACGGGCGCAGCGTCCTCGTGGGAGCGGGGGACACCTTCAGGGCTGCGGCGGAGGAGCAACTCGAGATCTGGGCGGAGCGTGCGGGAGCGGACTTCATCGGCGCACCGGCAGGCGGTGACCCCGCCGCGGTCGCGTTCGACGCCGTAGAAGCCGGCCGGGCGCGTGGCCGCGACGTCGTCATCGTCGACACCGCTGGGCGCCTCCACACCCAGACGAACCTGATGGAGGAGCTTGCCAAGATCAGGCGCGTCATCGAAGGCAGGATCGAGGGCGCGCCGCACGAGACGCTGCTCGTCGTCGACGCGACGACCGGACAGAATGGTCTGCAGCAGGCACGCCTGTTCGGTGAGGCCGTGGGCGTCACAGGTGTCGCCCTGACGAAGCTCGACGGCTCGGCGAAGGGCGGCGTCGCCGTCGCGATCGCGTACGAGCTCGGGTTGCCGGTCAAGCTGGTCGGCGTCGGCGAGGGGCTCGACGATCTCCGTCCATTCGATCCACGTGAGTTTGCGCAGGCCCTCGTCGGCTGACCTTCCCAACGGAGCAGGGAACGCGTATCCTTTGAGTGACGCCTCGTTCGCGGCGTCCTGATGGAGGTTCGGCTATGGCTGTGACGCTGTTCATGCGAGTACCCGAGTTGAGCATCGAGTCCTACGATCGGATGATGGTTTCTCTCGGCCTCGACGTAAATGCCCCGGCAGGCATGGTGCTCCACGTCGCGACGGAGTCAGTTGGCTCGGTGAACGTCGTCGAGATCTGGCAGACGTCGCAGGCGGCCGAAGCGTTCGTCGAGGGTCGCCTGAAGCCGGCGCTCGTGGCGGCCAAGGTGAGAGACCCCCTCGCGTATCGACTCGAGCCGCTGCATAACATGTGGGCGGCCGACCTGGATACGATCGAACGCATCGGCGGTACGTCGTTACCAGCCGGCGTGCGATCGGCGCTCGCGTCGTAGCCGACGCGGGCACCCGTACACTTC
Organism: Gaiella sp.; assembly: GCA_046590225.1. Classification (GTDB taxonomy): domain Bacteria; phylum Actinomycetota; class Thermoleophilia; order Gaiellales; family Gaiellaceae; genus Gaiella. Next base: position 8,910 of record JBKJVI010000017.1, read on the forward strand.
ACAGCCGTGTTCGACGCCCTCTCCGACCGGCTCCAGGCGACCCTGGGCGACCTCGGCCGCGCCAAGCGGCTCGATGAGGACGCCGTCAACAAGGCGATGCGGGAGATCCGGCTCGCGCTGCTCGAAGCTGACGTCAACTTCCAGGTCGTCAAGGACTTCGTCGCCGGCGTGAAGGCGGACGCCCTCGGGGACGACATTCTTCAGGGTCTCAACGCGGGGCAGCAGGTCGTCAAGCTCGTCCATGACCGACTCACGGAGCTGATGGGCTCGGGTGATTCGCACCTCGCGTTCGGACGGCCGCCCACCGTCATCCTGATGACGGGCCTTCAGGGGTCGGGCAAGACCACGACGTCGGCGAAGCTCGCACTACACCTTCGCCGCCAGGGCAAGCAGCCGGGCCTTGTCGCGGCAGATCTCCAGCGGCCCGCCGCGATCGATCAGCTCGAGCAGCTCGGCAAGCAGATCTCGATCCCCGTCTATCGCACCGACACCCAGGATCCCGTGCGCGCTGCCGCCGAAGGCCTCGAGCGCGCGAAGGCGGACAACCTCGACGTCGTGATCGTCGACACGGCCGGGCGCCTGAACGTCGACGAGGCGCTGATGGACGAGCTCGCCCGCGTGCGCGATGCCGTCAAGCCGCTCAACATCCTGCTCGTCCTCGATGCGATGACGGGCCAGGAGGCGGTGAACGTCGCCGAGGCATTCCAGGCACATGTCGCGTTCGACGGCGTCATCCTGACGAAGCTCGACGGCGACGCCCGCGGAGGTGCCGCGCTCTCCGTCAAGGCGATCACCGGAAAGCCGATCAAGTTCGCGTCGGTCGGCGAGAAGCTCGACCAGCTCGAGGTCTTCCACCCCGATCGCATGGCGTCGCGGATCCTCGGCATGGGTGATGTCCTGACGCTGATCGAGAAGGCCGAAGCGGCGGTCGCCGAGGATGACCAGGCGGAGATGGAGCGCAGGATGCGCGCCGGCGAGTTCACGTTCGACGATTTCCTCGCGAGCTACCGGATGCTGCGCAAGATGGGCCCCGTCAAGGGCATCCTCAAGCTGCTCCCCGGCATCGGTCAGCAGCTCGACGGTGTGGACATCGACGAGGCACAGATGGCACGCGTGGAGGCGATCGTGCTCTCGATGACGCCGCACGAAAGACGGTCGCCTCTGATCATCAACGGCCCACGGCGCAGGCGGATTGCGGCGGGGAGCGGGACGACGATCGACGACGTGAACAAGCTCCTCGCTGCCCGGAAACAGATGCAGAAGATGATGAAGCAGATGGGGAAGGGCAAGATGCCGGCGTTGCCACCCGAGCTGACCGGCGGCAAGCCGCGCAGATGATCGGCACAATCTATGGGTCAGGTCTTGGATTTCGACCCAACCGGTCGAGTTGCATGGTCTGACGTGTGTTGGAATGCAGAACCTGATCCCAAGGAGACAGATGGCTGTTCGGATGAGATTGGCACGGATCGGATCCAAGAAGAACCCGATCTACCGTGTCGTTGTGGCCGACTCGCGCTCACCGCGCGACGGTCGGTTTATCGAGATCATCGGGCGTTACAACCCGCAGACGAATCCCTCGACGATCGAGCTCGACGAGACCAAGGTGGAGGAGTGGCTCGCTAAGGGCGCTCAGCCGAGCGACCCCGTCGCAAAGCTGATCAAGATCGCCGGTATCGGCGCCTCCGGCACCTCCACGGCCTGATGCGAGAAACGGCGTACTAGCTCCATGGCCGAACTGCTTGCCTGGATCGCGCGGCACCTGGTAGACGACCCGGCCGCCGTCGTGGTCGAGTCGGTCGAACGGGACGACATTCTTATCCTGCGCTTGCACGTCGCACCCGACGATGTCGGGAAGGTGATCGGCCGACAGGGGCGCATCGCCCGTGCCCTGCGGACGATCGTGCGCGCGAGCGGCGCGCGGGATGACCGGCGTGTCGTCCTGGAGATTGCCGACTGAGCGCCGATGGGACGTACGTACCGGTCGGACGGGTTGGCCGGCCTCACGGACTGGACGGCGCGTTCGTCGTCGAGCAGGGAAGCGACGACGCGGGCCGGTATGCCGTTGGCGCCGAGCTGCACGTGGACGGCGTGCCCGCGAAGGTCATGGTGTCGCGGCGCGTTGGACGTGGAAGGCACGCCATCCGTCTCGACCGCGCGGTCGAGCGCGGCACGACGCTGACGGTTCTTCGAAGCCAGTTGCCGCCCCTCCCCGAAGGCGAGTTCTACGCATTCGAGATCATCGGGCTCAGGGTCGAGGAGGTGGGTGGGAGGCGGTGTGGAATCGTGAAGGATCTCCTTCCCGGCCCCGCCAACGATAATCTCGAACTCGAGGACGGCACCCTTGTGCCGATGATCGAGGACGCGATCGCAGCGATCGATCCGGCGGAAGGCGTCGTTCTTCTCAACCATGGCTTCATCCTCTGACCGTTACCCTGCCTCGGTGCGTCTCGACGTCTTTACCCAGGTTCCGCATGCCTTCGGCTGGTTGACCGAGCAGAAGCCGGTTGCGACTGTCCTCGGCACCGAGCTCGACCTGCGCCTGTTCAACTATCGCGACACGACTCCGTTGCGCGCAGGTCAGGTTGATGACTCTCCGTACGGCGGTGGCGCCGGGATGGTCCTGCGCGTCGACGTCGTGGCCGCAGCGCTCGATGCCATCTATTCCGATGAGCGCCCGAGTCGTGTGATTGCACTGACGCCCCAGGGTCGCCAGCTCGACCAGGCCCTCGTCGAGGAGCTTGCCGGCGAGTCCGGCATCGCCGTGCTGTCGTCTCGGTTCGAGGGATTTGACGCGCGGATCGTCGATCACCTCTGCACCGACGCGATCTCGATCGGACCGTACGTCCTCTCGGGAGGCGAGCTGCCGGCGATGATCCTCGTCGACGCGATCGCTCGGAGGCTTCCGGGCGCACTCGCGGACGGCTCCGGTGAGAACGAGAGCTTCAGTGAGGCGCTCGACGGCGGAATCGAATATCCGCACTACACACGCCCGTCCGAGTACAGGGGCTGGGAGGTTCCCGAGGTTCTTCTCTCGGGCAATCACGCGAGCATCGACAGCTGGCGGACCGAGCAGAGTCGATTGCGAAGTGCGGTATGAGCGGCGTCGAGGATCCTCCCGAAGAGAACACGCCGGAGGGAGCACACGACCCCTGGGGGCCGCCGCCAGGGGTGCCACCGGCATCCGCCCTCCCTGATCCACCTGTGGCGCCGCCAGCGCCCGACGACGCGCCCGCTCCCTTGGCTGTCGACCCGGGCGCTGATCGAGTGTCTGCCGCCGCCTCACCAATTGTGGCCGACTCGGCCCCCGGCGAGCTGCCGCCGCAGACGTCGCCCGGCGCGGAAAACCCGGCCGGCGGGTATGGCTGGCCGATGCCCGCGGATGCGAGGCAGGAAAATGGGGCCGAGCCGTCTAGCGTCGCCGCTCCGGCTTCGCCGCCTCCGCCGACCCGACCCGAGCATCACTCGCGGAACCCTGTCGACCGGCTTACGCGCGGCCTTCCAAACGGCCTTCGCGTCACGATCGACTGGGTCGTCACCATCGTCGGTGCCGTCGCGATCGTCCTGCTCGTGAAAGCCTACGTCGTCAACCCTTACAGAATCCCGTCGTCATCGATGGAGCCAACGCTGCATTGCTCGCAGCCCGCGGTTGGTTGTGAGACGAAGTCCGTCGGCCCGGTCGATCTCTCCGACCGAGTTCTCGCGAACCGGTTCCTCTACAAGATTCGTGACCCACGGCGAGGGGAGATCATCGTCTTCAAGACGCCTGCCGCAGCTCAGCTCAAGTGTGGCGCGGGAGGCACGTTCGTCAAGCGGCTGATCGGGCTTCCAGGCGACACCGTCGAGGTGAAGCTGCGCAGTGGTGATGGCTATGTCACCATCAACGGCAAGCCGCTCAAGGAGCCGTACATCGAGAAGGCCCGTCGCGGCGCTGTCGGTTCGTTCGGCCCGATCAGGGTGAAGCCGGGGAACTACTTCATGATGGGCGACAACCGGTCGCAATCATGCGACTCGCGCCTCTGGGGCACCGTGCCACGCGAGAACCTGATCGGCAAGGTCTTCGCCACCTACTGGCCACCGAAGCGGATCTCGTTGCACTGAGGCTTTCAGCGATGGAAGAGCGTATCGCTGAAAGCCTCAGTGCATTGTTTTTTGCGCGCTTCGCTTGCGATCCTGACGTAGATGTCTTCTCTTGCGCGCTTCGCTTGCGGTCCTGAAGTAGATGTCTTCTGTTGGCCGGGGGGTGGCCGGCTTCAGCCGGTCGCCGGGGTTCGGCGCCGGATTGGGAGCCGGATTGGGCGCCGTCCCGGCTCCTCTGTCGCCCGTGATCCACTCCGGTTCGACGCCTTGTTGGAGGCTTGCAGCGATGGAAGAGCATATCGCTGAAAGCCTCAGTGCATTGTTTTCTGCTGCGCTACGCGCAGATCCTGAACAGAGGTTGAGTTGAAGGAGGAGTTGAGCAGGAGGCATCTTGCGGGTGACGAGGATGTCGCGCCCCCCTGAGGAACGCCTACCCGCATGGCCCGCGGGCGTGGCCCCTTCAGGATCAGGCGAAGCCTGCAGAGGGGATGAGCGGGGGAGGTTGCGGTACGCTCTTCTACCGCGACCTTCCCCGCTCCGCTACACTCCGCACCCGGCCGACGGCCGCTTCTTCTTATGAGCACAATCATCCAGAGCATCGAGCAGGCGCAGTTGCGCGACGTCCCCGTCTTCAAGGCAGGTGACACCGTTCGCGTTCACTTCAAGGTGATCGAGGGCACGCGCCAGCGCATCCAGGTGTTCGAGGGCGTCGTCCTCAAGCGGCAGGGCTCGGGTGCGCGTGAGACCTTCACGGTGCGCAAGCAGTCGTTTGGTGTCGGGGTCGAGCGCACGTTCCCGCTTCACTCGCCGAAGATCGAAAAGCTCGAGGTCGCCATGATCGGCGACGTCAATCGCGCGAAGCTCTATTACATCCGCGGGCGTGTCGGCAAGAAGGCACGCATCCGCGAGCTTCGTCAGTCGTAGCGACTCCTTCCGCCCGGTAGCGTGGCGTACGTGCGCTCGACGGGTTTCGCTTTTGCGCTCCTTGCTGCCGTGTTCTTCGTCGGCTGCGGCGCCGAGTCACCGCGCGAGGCGGGCGCGCGAATCGCGGTGGAGGACTCCCTTTCTGCCGCGTATGACCGCGATCGGACGAAATGCACCGACAACCCTGCGCCGTGGTTCATCGAGACGGAAGCAACCGTCTTCATCTGCGCTGCAAAACGGGACGGCGGGCGCTGTGACTGGTATCGCGCGACCCTGAAGAACGCAGGCTGGGAGGTCGTGCTCGAGCGACCAAACGGTGGGTGTGTGCTTTCCTTTTAGCCGCCCGCGTCGTCACTGACTCGAGACGAAGTCGGCACGAACACGTTCCGGTTCGGACGATATCCTCGGCACGATGGCATCTCCGAGTGGACAGCGACTCATCCGGTACGACCGCCGGCTCGGCGTTCGCTTTGTCGCAGGTGCCGACGAGGCGGGTCGAGGGTCACTGGCCGGACCGCTCGTGGTCGCGGGCGTGCTCTTCGACTACGCATCGCTCCACGGCCATCGCACCCGCCCACTCGCATTACTGAACGATTCGAAGCAGGTCGACCCTCAGCTCCGCGAGACCCTGCTCCGATCCGTGCTCCATGCTGCTGCCCACGTCTCCGTCCGGGTCATTCCCGCCTGCGACATCGATCGGAACGGTCTGCATCGCTCGAACCTGAACGGGCTCAGGGACGTTCTCGCCGACCTCTCGCCTCGAGCCGAGGTCTGCCTCGTCGACGGCTTTCGGCTCGGGCCCCTGGCGTCGCCGCACACGGCGGTCGTCGATGGCGACACGCGCAGCGCTGCCATCGCGGCCGCGTCGATCGTCGCCAAGGTGACCCGGGATCGCATCATGCGGCGGCTCGACGCTCTCCATCCGAGGTATGGCTTCTCCCGCCACGTCGGATACATCACGCCGTTCCACTCCGCCGCTGTGCGTGAACACGGGCCGTGCGACCAGCACCGACTCTCGTACGCAGCGAAGTGTTACGCGTCGGATGATCTCGAGCCGGCCGCATGAACGCGGGCGAGCGACGCGCGTTCTGGCACTACAGGCTGCGTGGATATCGGATCCTCGGCACGAACATCCGGGCCGGTCGGAACGAGCTCGACCTGATCGTCCGCCGTGGGCGGTGCCTCACCTTTGTCGAGGTGAAGCAACGGCGAAGCGGCGGTTTCGGCGGCGCCCTCGGTGCGGTCGACGCCGAGAAGCGGCGGCGCGTGAGGAACGCCGCGCGTGTCTGGCTGTCGCGCAATCCGCAGCGGCCGCATGTCCGGATCGGCTTCGAGGTCGTCGCCATCGAAGGGAGGAACCTCGAGCGGAGGGAAGTGACGATCGGCGATAGTTAACGGAAAAACAAAAGAAGCAATCTTCCATAGTGGAACGATGACCGCATTGACGCCGGCGCGGAGGGAGGGTCGGGGCGACGTCGAACAACGACGTCATGGCCGCGACGCAGGAAGCGCTGTATCAGGCACACGACCTCGAGCTGTCGTGGTCGGAGGCCTCGCTTCCGGAACGGGAGCGGACAAAGCACGTCCACCGCCTGCACCCGTACCTCGGCAAGTTCATCCCGCAACTCGTCGAAACGCTCCTCGACCGGCACGTTCCTGCGGGCGGGAGAGTGCTCGATCCGTTCGCGGGCTCGGGCACGACGCTCGTCCAGGCGCTCGAATCGGGCTACGATGCCACGGGCGTCGACATCGCAGGGTTTAACGCGCTCCTCACTCGCGTGAAGACGCGCCCGTACAACCTCGATGCGGTGCGTCGCGATCTCCTCTGGGCGCACACCGAGGTCGACTCCTTTTTGCCGCAAGGTCGCTACCCGCGAGCCGCGACATCCTATGTGCGCAGCTGGTATGCCCCGACCGCGGCAGAAGAGCTTCTCCACTTCCGTGGGCTGATCGATCAGGTCGGCTCGGCTGACGTTCTTCGCGTCGTTCTGGCCCGTTCCGCCCGCTCTGCACGCCGGACGGCACACTTCGATCTGGAGTTTCCGCGCGAGCCACAACTCGAGCCGTACTGGTGCTTCAAGCACCGTCGCGAGTGTCGGCCGGTCGAGGCTGCACGGCGTTTCCTGCTTCGTTACACGCTCGACACCCTCGACCGCATCGAGACGTTCGCTGCTGCACGCGCGCCCGGCTACGTCGCGCGAACGCTGCACGGTGACGCCCGCGTGATCGATCTAGGGGGGCCGTACGACGGCGTTGTCACCTCTCCCCCGTATCCCGGCCTGATCGACTACCACGAACAGCATCGCTATGCCTACGAGCTTCTGGGAATCGACCAGCGCCACGACCTCGAGCTCGGTCGGCCGGCACGCGGTACGAGTCGCGCAGCGATCGAGGAGTACGTCGACGGCATCGCCAGCGTCCTCGCGAACGCCCGCTCTTCTCTTGTGCTCGGTGGGCGGATCTGCATCGTCGTCAACGACCGTCGCGACCTCTATCCGGAAATTCTCCAGCGCGCCGGCCTGAAGCTCGTCGACCGCCACGAGCGGCACGTCAACCGTCGGACAGGGCGTCGTGCTGGCGAGTACTACGAGTCGATTCTCGTCGCCGTCGCACGCTGACCCGGGAGAGATAGACCCACTCTCGGCGCACTCTCGGCTCTGACACGGCACTGCTTCCTCCGTACCGTCGGAGGCGTGGTCACACGGGCAATCACCTCCACCATCGTTGGGCTCGAGCCTCGGCGGGTCGAGGTCGAGGCCCACCTCGTTCTGGCCGATCTACCGTCGTTCTCGATCGTAGGCCTTGCCGACCGTGCCTGCCAGGAGGCGAAGCACCGGGTGCAAAGTGGGATCGTCAACGCCATGCTGCCCTGGCCCGCGCGCAACAAGATCACGGTCAATCTGGCTCCCGCCGCGCTTCGCAAGGAGGGTTCCGGCTTCGATCTCCCTATCGCTCTCGCGGTTCTCGCTGCCTCCCATCAGCTCCCGGCGCGTCGTCTACTCGACCACGCCTGTGTCGGCGAACTCTCGCTCGATGGTCGCGTGAGGCCGGTCTCGGGCACGATCGCCGTTGCGGAAGGCGTCCGTCGAGTGGGCATGAAACTCCTCATCTGTGCAGCGGAGTCGGCGCCAGAGGCCGCGCTCGCCGGGATCGACGTCGTGCCCGTGCATCATCTCGCCGAGGCTGTTGCATACCTCCGTGGCGAGGTGGACATTCGCTTCGCGTCCCCGCCTGGGAGCGACGACCTCGAGGAGCCGTTCGTGCCCGATTTTGCCGAGGTGCGTGGGCAGGAGCGGGGCCGGCGGGCGCTCGAGATCGCTGCGACGGGCGAGCATAACGTGCTGCTCGCAGGGCCGCCAGGGACCGGAAAGACGATGCTGGGCCGTCGCCTGCCAGGGATCCTGCCGCCTCTGACTCGCGACGAGGCGCTCGAGGTGACGCGGATCCACTCGGTCGCCGGAACGCTTCCTCCGGGACGCCCGATCATGCTGATGCCGCCCTTTCGAGCTCCTCATCACGGTGCCTCGGCCGCCGCGATCGTTGGGGGAGGAGCGATACCGCGTCCTGGTGAGGCGAGCCTTGCCCACCGTGGCGTACTCCTCCTCGACGAGCTCCCCGAGTTCCCGCGTCCCGTGCTCGAGTCGCTCAGGCAGCCGCTCGAGGACGGCGTCGTCTCGGTGGCGCGCGTGGGGGGCCATGCGCTCTTTCCGGCTCGATTTCGCCTGGTCGCGACGATGAATCTGTGCCCGTGCGGTGGTCGCGGTGATCCAACGACAGACTGTGGATGCAGTCCCCAGCGCATCTCCGCCTACCGCGAGAAGGTGTCGAGAGCGCTTCTCGATCGATTCGACCTCGTCGTCGCGATGCCGCGACCGCGGGCCGAGGAGCTCGCAGCGCCGCCGGGCGAGCCGTCAGCGGCAGTCAGGGAACGCGTTGTGGCGGGGCGAGCACGACTGCGCGACGGAGATCTCCTGCGTCGAACCGAGGCAGCGTCGGCGCTGCTCGACCGCGCTGTCGATCACGTGCCTCTCTCGGGGCGTGGGCGAGCTCGTGTGGCGCGCGTTGCACGCACGATCGCGGCCCTCGCCGGGGCCGAGGCGGTGTTGCCGGAGCATCTCGCCGAGGCGCTCTCGTACCGCTCGCCGGTGGGGGTGCCGTCGTCATGAACGTCCGTCGCCTCCGGCGGGGCGTTTCACCGTACCCGCCGTTGCTCCGGGCGATTCCGGATCCTCCAGCCGTTCTCTGGTTACGTGGCGACGCGGACCCAGAGCTTCTTGGCCGACGGTCGGTGGCCATCGTGGGTGCACGAGCCTGCACGTCATACGGACGGTCGGTTGCGAGGACACTCGGGCGTGAGCTTGCTGCAGCGGGACTCGTCGTCGTCAGCGGGATGGCCCGCGGCATAGACGCGGAAGCACACCGTGGAGCGCTCGACACGGGCGGCATCACCGTCGCCGTTCTCGGGTGCGGGATCGATCGCGACTATCCAGCAGCGCACCGTGACCTCGCAGGGCGCATTCTCGAGCGGGGCCTGATCGTGTCGGAGTACGAGGCCGGGGTCGAGCCCGCACCCTGGCGCTTTCCCGCTCGGAATCGAATCATCGCCGGTCTCTGCATGGCCACGGTTGTGGTCGAGGCGCGCGAGCGCTCCGGTGCCCTGATCACGGCAGACTTCGCGCTCGAGGACGGGCGCGAGGTAATGGTGGTCCCGGGGGAGATCACCTCGGCGGTCTCCGCAGGCTCGAATGCGCTCCTTCGACTCGGGGCGACGCCTGTGACCGCAGCTGCGGACGTGCTCGAGGCGTACGGGATCGAGCGCGTCGTAGAGGCTGTCGGGGCGCTCGAGGGTCTTGTCGGGACGGTGCTCGAGAAGCTCTCGGAGCAGCCGGCAAGCATCGACGAGCTCGCCCGGGTGCTCGCCGTCGCTCCTGGTGTTGTAGCCGCGGCGCTGACCGAGCTCGAGCTCGTCGGCCGGGTCAGTGGAGGGGACGGCGTCTACCGGGCAGCCATCACGAGGTGACTCTCCACCCCACGGACGGTTCCGCTCCCGGGCCAACCGCAACTACGATCCGCGCGTGCACATGGCTCTCCGTGACTCCCGAATGCTCCGCTTCCGGTGGTGGGCAGTCGCCCTCAGCGCGCTCGGTGCCGGCATCGCGGTCGCGGCTGCGTTCGCGCCCCCGGGCTCGGCCGCGCCGAGCGGATCGGTTGCGGTCATCGTCGTCCCGCGGTTCGATCCGCAAGCGTACGCCGATCGAGGCGCCGTGGGGCTTCTCGTCCCCGGCGCGGGCTCGACGGTTTCGCGCGAGCGAGCGCTCGCCTCGCTCGTCAGCGGCCGCGTTGTATCGTCACTCGTCGACCTCGACGGGAAGCCGAGCGTCCAGCTCGCCACCACTCCGGCCGAGACCACGATCTACGTCGCACTGCCGCCTCCCGGCTCGAGCCACAACGTCGTTCGCTACCCGGTTGCAATCGTCGGGCCGGGGTACGACGGCCTGCTCACGTCGAATTCGACGCGTATCGACGGCCTGGTCTCACTGGCCGACGTCGCGCCAACGGCAGCCGCGATCGCTGCCGGCATGTCGCCGGCGATCCGGTCGACCGCCGATCCTCAGGCTGCCGCCACGCTCGCCCGCCTCGATATCGACCTCTCGCGCGCTCATGACGCGCGCACGGGAGCGACGATCGTCCTCGTCGCCTGGCTCGTCGTGTTCTCGTCGCTCGGGATCCTTGGCGGCTCGGCCCTCGCCGGGCGCGCCGCCGTGCTCGTAGCACCCGCAGCTCTCGCCACCGCGATCGTCTTGCGCGCGGTCGGAGTCGACGACCCGGCGGTGGTGATCATCGCCCTCGCGGTCTCCGTCGGGCTCGTGGCATTCCTCCTCGGGCTCCGACCAGTGGTGCTCCTTCCCGCCGTTGTCGCCCTCCTTTCGCTGTTTCTCTTGACCCTTGCCGTCTGGCCCGGCGTCAACGCGCTCGCAGCGATCGGGCCGCACCCGGATGGAGGCGGCCGGTTCTTCGGCGTCACGAATCAGGCGAGTACGCTCCTCCTCGCCCCGTCGCTTGCGGCGGCGGTGCTCGCGGGAGTCGTGGGGGCGGTTGCAATCGGGCTCCTCCTCCTCGTCACCGTCGGGTGGAGCCGGGCCGGGGCGGACGGGGGAGGGGTGCTCGTCGCCACGAGTGCGTTTGCGGTGCTTCTAGCGAGAATGACCCGGACTCGAGTTACACCTGCTCGTGTCGTCGTCGGCGTTTTCGGCGTCGTCGCCCTCGGGCTTGCGGTCGTGGGGCTCGACGCGCTCCTCGGGGGCTCGAGCCACGTCACCGACGCCGTTGGTGGTGGCCCGGGAACGCTGTTCGACGACGTCGACCGGCGTCTCCGTATCTCATGGGCCGGTGCGACGTCGGGTATCCACACGGTGTTCTTCTGCCTCCTCTCACTCGGCGGCCTCGCATGGCTCGGCTGGAGAGGACGGCGGAGTCCCGTGATCGTCGCAATGCTCGTCGGCCTCGGCGTCTCGCTGATCGTCAACGACACACCCGTGGACGTCCTCGGCTACGGAGCCCTCGGGTTGCTTTCGCTGACCGCCTGGGACGAGACGCGTGCGCTCAGCGCGCGCAGCGAGGCGTCGAGTCGCCCCCGAGTGCTGCAAGAGCGCCCTGCGCGTTCACTGCGAGGTCGAGTCGCACGATCCCGGCCCGGGCCGCCGTGAGCTTCACCGTGCCGTCTGTGGCCCGGGAGAGGCAGCCCGCTGCGGTGCTCCAGTACGGTGACCAGTTGATCGCGATGCGGTACCGGCCCGGGCGGTCGAGGGCAAGCGTGGCGCTCGTCTGTCCGAGGGCGAGGACCCGAGGGCTGCCAGGCCCCGTGACGATGCTCCTCGGGGACGGCACGGTGTACACGGTCGAATGGGCCGACCGGAACACCGCTACGAGGCCGGAGCGACCGCTCGAGATCAGCGCGCCCTCCTCCTTCGCGCTGTAGTCGAGTGGCGCGTCGGGCAGAACCACGTACTTGACGCCGAGCGAGCGCAGCCATCCGAGGTAGGCGGAGCGAGTCAGCTCCGAATAGAGGACGTCGTTGCGGGGGAAGTCGTCCTGTCGAAACCAGCCACGCGCGATCGGGATTCCGGCGGCAGGGAGGTAGGCGGCCGGCCAGTGCCCGACGGTGTCGACCGCCTCGACACGGTACGACGGCGAGAGATTTCTCTGGAGGAACGCGATCGCGGGTGCCCAGTACGCCGGTTCGGCCGCGGGGTCCCGGCTGGTCTTCACGAAGCTACCCGCAAGGGGCGTGAGATTCCAGGCAACCGCGAGCGCCAGAGCGAGCAACGCGAGCCAGAGGGGGCGCCAGCGCCGCAACGAGAGCGTCAGGATCGCGATCGGGATCGCTGCGTATCGCAGCCGCGCAATGTTCTCGCCGAGACCGGATGGAACGAGATACGCGGCCGTGCAGGCAACGAGGTACACGACGTACATGAAGCGGAGGACGCCCGCCGCTGTTATGCGCCACGTGAGGAGGATGCCGAGCCCACAAAAGACGCACGCCGCGGCGAACTCGGCCAGGGAGAAGGGGTAGCGCCCACCTGCGGGGAAGAGGCGGAGGAGAACGAGCTCCGCCGACGTGGCGATCGCGAGGATCGCCAGCGGCAACGCGAGCTCGGCTCCGCGCGAGGATCGGGCCAACGCGACGCCCGCGAGGACGACTCCGAGCAGCACGAACGCCACGGGGCTGGCTGCGAGGACGAGGAGCGTCAGGAGCGCAAACGAGCCGAGGCGGCCTGTCTGCAAAGCCCAGAGCGAGAGAAGCGCGAGCGCCATTCCGAGCGCAAACGGAAAGGCGCCAGAGAGGACGACCCCTGCCCACACGACGGCGAACGAGCGGATCGCCCAGCGGGCGTCAGTACCCCATTCCCGTGTCGCGACGACGCCGAACGCAAGCGCAGCCGTCCCGATACTGAGAACAGCGAGCAGCTTGATTCCGACCAACGCCGCAAGTGGGTAATAGAGCAGGCTGTAGGTGACGAAGCTGTATCGCCCCGCGTACCAGAAGTTGTTCCAGATTCCGAAGCCGCGATCCTCGAACACCGTGCTCTGGTAGAGGTGAGCGGCAAAATCGCTGCCGGGCGGCCCGTACCAGGCAAGAACGGCGGCAAGCGCCGCCGCGACGCCCGCCGCGAGCACTGTTTCCCGTGGGATCGCGCGGTCGGAGTGAGAAAGCGAAGTCATGCGAAGCCGATCCTAGTGCAGCGGCGACGGGCTTCCGCCTGTCGTGCTCGTTGTGCGTGGAGGGCGCGTGCGGCGGTCACCACACCTGTTGCTCGGGTTGACGCCGTTGCAGCCCCCGCGACATCGTAGGATCTCCGCATGACAACCTCCTACTGGCTCAGCGAGCCCACCCAGCCGTTCCCTCCCGTGACCGTCGACAACCCCGACGTCGTCGTCGTCGGCGCCGGTGTCACCGGCTGTGCCGCAGCACTGCGGCTCGCCCAGGCGGGCAAGCGTGTGCGACTCGTCGACGAGCGCGAGGTCGCCGGTGGCGCGAGCGGCCGCAACGGCGGCTTTGCGCTGCGCGGGATGCCGGCAGCCTTCGACGTCACGGCGGAATCGGTCGGAGAGGACACCGCGAGCGCGCTGATGGCGTGGACGGAGCGCGCGATAGACACGATCGAGAGCCTCGCGGGAGACGCCTTCCGGCGCGTCGGCTCGTTGCGCATCGCCGTCGACGAGGAGGAGCGGGACGAGCTGCGCGTCGAGTACGAGGCGCTCGTCGCGGCCGGGTTCAGCGCCGAGTGGCTCGAAGGTTCCGAGCTGCACAACCCCGACCAGTTCACGGCCGCGCTGCGCCACGTGCCGGACGGAGCGCTTCAGCCCGCGCGCTTCGTCCGTCGACTCGCCGGACTCGCTGCCGAAGCGGGCGTCGAGATCCGCGAGCACACACGGATTGCGTCCCTCGACGAGCTGGGAGACGCCATGGTCGTCGTCTGTGTCGACGGCTATCCGAGCGGGCTCCTCGGGCCGATCGAGGGCCTTGTGATCCCGACGCGTGGTCAGGTGATCGCGACCGAGCCGATCTCGGAGCGCTACTTCGAGGTGCCGCACTACGGGCGTCACGGCTACGACTACTGGCATCAGGACGAGGCCGGCCGGATCGTTGCAGGCGGCTTCCGCGACATTTCGTTGGACTCGGAGTTCACGGCCGACGAGCGCCTGACCGACAACGTCCAGCACGCGCTCCGCTCCTTCGTCAACGGGCTTGTCGGACGGGAGCTTCGGGTCGATTATGCATGGGCAGGCATCTTCGGGATGGTGATGGACTTCCTCCCGATCGTCGGTCGAGCCCCCGGCCTCGAGAACGTATGGGTCGCGGGTGGCTACTCCGGCCACGGCAACGTCCTCGGCTTCGCCTGTGGAGAGCTCGTGGCGCAGGCAGTGGCAGGCCAGGACGCTCCATTCCTCGACACCTTCGACCCCGCCCGGCTCCTGAATGCCGACGGCTGAGCGGCCCGGACATGGCTGCTACAGCAGCTTCTCGTAGAAGACCGAGTAGCCGGTATCCGGGTAGTCGAGCACAGGCCCGCAGCGGGTGAAACCGGCACGTTCGTAGACGTGCCACGCCGGCTCGTGGGCGTGGCCCGTCTCGAGGACGAGCCGCGTGAACCCTTCTTCGCGTGCAACAACCTCGATCTTCGCGAGGATCCGCCCGCCGATCCCCTGGCCCTGTGACGAGGGAACCGTGTACATCCGCTTCACCTCACCGACGCCTCCGGTGTCGCGGCGAAGCGCCCCGCATGCAACAGCACGGCCCTCGTCCCGCGCGACGAGCACGGTCGTGTCGGACCCGGCCATCTGCTCGACCGTCATGTGCGAGCAGAACTCCGGCGGCGTGATCGAGAGCAGGTAGGCGTTGAGCTCCGCGATCAGGGTCCGGACATCGTCCTGCAGGGGACTCTCGGCGGCGATCGTGACGGCCACGGCGCAGATGTTACTCGGATCGCTGCTCCCCCCAGGCGGGTCGTCACCGTTTTCGTTCCGGGGAGAGGCTGCACCATCTCCCCTACAGCGTTACCGGTGAAACGGTGTGGGACGGCGCACTAGGTGCAGCCCGTCCCGGTGACGGTGACCGTGCCGGCGGGGCCTGTGACGCTCGCGGTGCACGAGCCCCTCACGTACGTGAGCCTGTAGCTCGTCGCGGTGAGGGAGGAGAGCGTCACCGTGGTCGGGATGCCCTTGTCGTAGGTCGACCTCAGAAGTGCGTTCGTCATCCCGACGTAGGTCTTGTTGTCGGCGTAATAGGCGTTCGCTGCCGGTATCGCCATGCGGATGTTCGCCTTTGCGGTTGAGCTCTGTGCCCGCGTCTTCAGTCCGCGGAACGACGAGACCCCGAGGGTAAGCAGGATGGCGATGATGATGAGCACAACGAGGAGCTCGACGAGCGTGAACCCCGCATCGTCTCTACGAAGCCTCATCTGACGGGTGTTCGCGAGCAACCGCACTCCTCCGCGCCGCGGTGGACAGTTCTTCCTTCTCTGACATCGGAATGCGTCGTGGCCGACCCCTCCCCTAGAGGGGTGAGTTGTGGGTGACCCGTGGGCGACACGACGTCACCCGCGGTGGGTGATCGGTCAGTGTCGGGGCTTGTATTGCAGGATCCGGCGGTGCTCGATTGTGACCATGAACACCGGCGCCCCCGACCTCACTCCCGGGGGTGGCGCTTCAGCTCACGAGTCCCTATCATGTGGCCGAGAGGGCGAGGCAGCTTGGTCAGAAGGATCGGACGGTTTGTTGCACTCGGGCTGTTGATTGCTGCAGCGGTCAGCGCTGCCCCTGGCCGTCGACAAGCAAGGCGGCAAGAGTGCTGACGATACCGCCGAGGCGACGGCGACGGTCATTGGCGTACTCCAAAAGACTGCGAACGGGTACACCGTCGGAACCCGCGCCGTCAGCTTCGGCCCACCATGGTACGCGTCGGGCTCTTCGCTGATCAAGGAGCGGCTCGGGAAGTCGGTGACTGTGATCGGAGCAGCAGATGACGACGACGACGGCGGAGTGAGTGTGCGCACGATCGACGGCGTCGCCTATCGCCCCGAGGGACGTCCCCCGTGGGCCGGAGGGGCGAAGCAGCATGGCCCAGCAGGCGCTGGCTGCAAGGCGAAGGCCAAGGCGAAGGCCAAGGCCAAGGCCGAGGAAAGGGCCAAGGCGAAAGCAAAGGTCGGGAAGGACGACGACGAAGACGAGAAGTCCGAGAAGTCCGAAAAGTCCGAAAGGTCGGAAAAGCGGCACGGCCCGCCCCCCTGGGCCAAGGCGCGCGGACACCGCTGTACCGGATAGCTCGCTCTCAGCCGGCTTCACGCTGGGACGGTGTCACCCCTCAACACGCCGCCGGTGGCACCACGCTCGCATGCGCCAGTTCGGGAGTCACCTGAGCGATGCACCGTCCAGGGCTGCTAGGGATCGGCGGTGGCGATGGTGGAGAGGTCTGCGATGTACCGACGGTGCCGGTCGCGCAGGTCTGTCGCGTAGAGCTTCTTGTCGAAGATGAAGTAGAGGTGGCGTGAATCGTTTGCCCACACCGGCGCTGCTGAATCGTCGAGCCACACGATGGTGGCGTGGCTACCGTCGGCGGCAACGACTCGGATGCCGCGGGCGGTGTCGAGTGCGATCCATTGCCTGTCGGGCGACCACGCGATGTTCCAGACGTCGTCTGAACTGTTGGCGATGTGCTGGGCTGGGCTCCCGGTTGGGTACGGGGCGATGTAGACGTCGTTGAGATTGTCGCTCGCGTAGGCGATGGTGCGCCCGTTTGTGGCGAGTGCTGGGAAGCGAGCGTTGCGGATAGATCGAGCGGCTTTCCCGCCACTGATCGGGATCTGACCGACTGAGTAACTCCAGTCCCCCACTGCGCCGTCCTTGTCCTCGATTCCGTAGACGAGAGCGTCCTCTGGTGTCCAGTGAGGATTGGTGCGGGCGAGTTGGCTGCCGCTGATCGTACGTCTCGCGGCGCCGTTCAGATCGGCAACTGCGATCTCATAATCGTCGTGGATCAACGCGATCTTTTTGCCGTTGGGCGACCACGACGGGTAAGCGTCGCAATCGACTGTCGCGAGTCGTCGCCGGGTGCCGTCATGGAGGCGGACGAGGAAGAGATGGTCGAGCTTTGGGTCGGGTGCTGTCACCGCCATTGTCTGGCCGTCCGGCGAAAGCCCCATCGTGTACGACGAGTGGCACCGTTTGCCGGAGTTGATCTCCACGCCACAGCCGGTCGTCAGCAGCACCGCGAGCGCAACAGTGAACACGGATGCTGCGCAGCCGCGCATTTGACGAGTGTAGTCAGCCCTCGGAATCGGGCGTGCGTTCCTGGCTGCGCTCGCTCGGGAATGTCACCCAGCTGGGCATGGCGGCTATTCGTTCGACGACGCTGAAGGTCGTCGGGCCTGCCGCCGTGACGGGTGGCCACAGCAAAGCTGAGACCCCCTTTGCTGCCTCCCGACGCGTCTTTTCGACGATCATCGTCTCGTATCCTCCCGCTACAACTAGCTGCACCATGACAAGGACTGTGACGGAGAGAACGACAACAAACACAATTGGTTGCCCCACGTACATGGACATCCCAAACAGAACGAAGACACCCGCCGTGTAGACGAGCGCCGTCGCGAGGATCACGCAAGAAGGACTCACTCGCTCGTTTTCGTCGAACGTTTTCCGATCGATGATCTTCGGCATCCCGTGAGGCTACGGGATTGCAGGGTGCGCCAGAGTGCTGGAGTCACCCCAGTTCGACGCGAACTTCGAGGGTGTCGAAATCTTCAGGATCGCCGTATTGCTTGATCGCGTACGACCCGGGTGGGGGTGACGCCTGCTCGACGATCGGTCTCATCACCCCCCAAAGCGCATCCGCATCTGGTCCGTAGGCGAACAAGGTTGCCTCGCTTCCATCGACCGCGATCTCGTTTCCGTCGTACTCACCGACGGCGGCATCGCTAATTGCCGGCTCCAGCCCATCCTCGATGGCGACCATCTCGTCGAAGTCGGTGTCCACTAGATGCACGATTACGGCGTGCGTCGCGGATGACGATGGTGTCGAGGTCGAGGACTCCGAGCCACAGCCCGCCAACGCGAGCCCTGCGGTGGAGAGCGTGAGAACGAGCCAACGAGCCACTCCCGGAGTATGGCTTACTCGCATGCGCGAGTGTTCGTAAATGTCATCTGAAGAACCGAAGTGTCTCGTCAACGTCGATCGACCAGCCCGCGGATTCATCACCGTCCCGTCCGCACCGCTCGTCAGCCTCCATGTCTAGATTGAGGTACGACCCGCCGCGAAACCGCCACCCGGCTAGTCGCGATCGTCGCGGTCGCTCCAACCCCGAACCATGAGCACGAGAAACAGAACCGCCACAACGACCGACACGACAGCAATAACGACCCGTTCAGGATCGATCCATTCCTAGGACATTAGGAACCCCCAGCCCGCGTCCACTGTCCTGGCATGGGCCAGTACTCGGGATGTCAACTGAAGATCGCCCCAAGGGGAGGTTCTCGGGAGATCCCCCCATCAGGGCGCGAAGTGGATTCTCGAGCCGATGAACCTGGCAACTGACCTGAGAGCGTCCATCGTGCAAGCAACAGCACGAGCAGTGGGCGAGGGAGCCGGGAGAGGGGTTTCCCCTCTCCCGGCTGACCGTGCGTGCGGCGGGATCGGCTTGTTTACCTGGTGACGCGGAATGAGACGAGGCGTCGGGTGGAGACGCCGCTGAGCAGCGATTCCCCGGATTTGCGTGCGCGGACAAACATCACGAGCAGCTGCTGGCGCGGTGTGGCAGGGAAGCCGCCCTGTTTGTTCATCTGCAGGGTTGCCCAGCCGTCGGAGCCGGTGGGTTGCTCGTTCGGGATCGAGAACTGGTTGTAGGGAACCGCGGTGACGTAGACGAGTGCGCCCTGGACGGAGCGGCCGCCGCAAGCGGTGACGTGGAACCGGGCTGTGAGGCTGGTGGTGCCGAAAGAAATCGTGCTAGGGGATACCTGTGTCTGGTCGACCAGGAGGCGGGCGGGTGACCCGAGATTCGCGATCTGGATCAGGCCGGTGCCCGCCGGGCAACCCGCCGCGACCGGCTTACCCGCGGCGGTGATGACCGCCGTGGGCGCGGACGAGACGGTGGTCTTGCCGCCTGCGTTCGTGCCTTGTACCTTGAACCTCACCGTGTTGCCGACATCGGCCGCAACGGGCGTGTACGTCAGGTTGTCGCGGGCGCTGTTGATGTTTGCGCAACTGCCGCCGTTCTTGTCACAGCGCGTCCAGTAGTACTCGTACTGGATCGAGTTTCCGCTCCACCCACCCCGTTGCCCGGTCAGCTTGTTGCCCTCCTGTGCTGTTCCCGTGATCGTCGGCGGGGACGTGTTGGCCGGCGACCCGGCCTTGGCGGCCGTAACGACGGCCGTCGGCGTGCTCGTGGCGGTCGTGGTGCCGTCGGCGTTCTTGGCGTCGACCTTGAACCGCAGCGTGTTACCGACGTCGGCTGCGACCGGCTTGTAGGTGGTTGCGGTGGCGCCGGTGATGCCGGTGCAGCTACCGCCGGTCTTGTTGCAACGCGTCCAGGCGTAGGTGTACGCCGTTGGGCTGCCGCTCCACTGCCCCTTGTCGCCGGTCAGCGTCTGGCCCTCCTGCGGAGTGCCGTTGATCGTCGGCGGCGATGTGTTCAGCGGAGCCGCAGCGACGGCCGCCGTGCCCATGCCCACCCCCAGCCCGACGACGACCGCCAAAGTGGCGCCGACAGTGGCGAACCCTGCGGCCATGAACTTGTGGTTTTTGCGAGACCCCATCGAAATATCCTTTCGATCGACTGGACGAGCGGAAGCCGTAAACTGCTAACGCTCGTATTACGATATGTTCGCAACACGAGTGTTATGCCCACTTTCGAGAATCCCACACATGACGAACTAGCGACGGTTGCGCAGCTACGGGCCTCACTGCGTACGTTCGCCGCCGCGACAACCGAGGTCGCGGCCCGCCATCAGCTAACGCCGCGGCAGTACGACCTTTGCCTCCTGGTAGCAAGCGGAGCAGGCGACCTGATCGGCCGTGGCGTAGCCGAAGCGCTCCACATCAGCGCCAACACGGCCAGCGAGCTGATCAGCAGGGCCGAGCAGGAGGGCTTGGTCAAACGCAGTACCTCGACCCGAGACACGCGACTCAAACCGCTCGCGCTCACCGCTGAAGGACGGCGACGCTTCCTCGCCACCTTCAACGACCTCAGACCAGAACGAGCACGACTGCTCGCGATCCTTCAAGAATCAGTTTCGCTCGCCTCACGACTCGTATAACCCCCGCCGCGTCGTACAGGAACGAGCCGAAGTGCCAAACTATTCACGACCGACCTGCCCCGATAAGCGCCGTTTGCCTGGCGAGCGGAGGCCCGTCAAGGCGCGGAGCGCCGACCCCGCTTGCGGGGTTGACGGGGTGAGCACGGCGGGCAGGCTGGGCGCGTTCGGGGCAGGGCGGACTACCGCCACCACTGTTTGGCCGGGCGCGTAGCGCCCGGCTTCTTTTCTTGTATTAGCAACGTAACTCGTAGGGGTCTGGGGACGTCCGTTGTAGTCGCTAGGGTGAGACTAGATGACTGATTTTCGGTCTGACCGGATGGAGTCGCCCGAGGGTCGTGGGATCGCTCGCCGGGCCTGGGAGGGGTACACGGGCGCGATTGGGAAGGTCGCGACTCCGGCGCTTCGGCCGCTGGTGCGCCTGTATGCGGCGGGCAGCATTGTCGATCTCGTTGGCTTCTGGGCGGTCTGGCATCTGGAGGGCGGTTTCGAGGGGCTGCAGAAGATGGGGATG
>JBKJVI010000129.1:0-17887 GCA_046590225.1 Gaiella sp.
CCTCACGGCGGTTCCTCCCTCGATCTTTGGACGGATCACCTCAAACGCTCCCAAGCGGAGCGGACGAGGCAGGAGGGACCGCCGCCTACAAAGTTCTACGAGCTACGGGACAACCTCCCGGATCGGCGAACGCGAGCTCGAGGGCGAAGCGCGCTCGGAGGAGCTACGCGACAAGGTTGACCTAAGCCTCGACCACCTCGACAGGCGTGTAGTACCCAATACACGGCCTGGGGTCTAGGCTCGCGATTGTGGAGGCGCTGTTACTCGATTGGTACAGCCAAAACGGCCGCGATCTGCCCTGGCGGAAAACCAGGGATCCGTACGCGATCCTCGTCTCCGAGGTGATGCTGCAGCAGACGCGGGTCGATCGGGTGGTGCCCCGCTACCTCGCCTGGCTCGAGCGTTGGCCGACCGCCGAAAGTCTCGCAGCCGCGTCTGCTGCCGACGTGATTCGCGCCTGGCAGGGACTTGGCTACAACCGCCGTGCGCTCGCGCTTCATCGTGCGGCGCAGATGGTTGCAGCGGACGGCTGGCCGAACGACCTGACGGCCCTCCCCGGCGTCGGGCCTTACACCGCGGCAGCGATCCGCAACTTCGCACTCGGAGAGAACGTGCTCCCGCACGACGTCAACGTCGACCGTGTCGAGCGCCGCACCGCTCACAGCTTCACGGGGGCCGCCGCGCAAGCGATCATGGATCTCGGGGCAACCATCTGTCTTGCCCGGATCCCCCGCTGCGACGCCTGCCCATTGCAGGCCGCGTGCCCCTCATGCGGAACCCGCGATGAGCCAGCTCGCAAGCAGAGCCGATTCGAGGGGTCGTTCCGCCAGCGTCGTGCCACAACCCTCCGGCTCGTTGCAGCGTCGCCCATGCCGGGGGACGGGCTCGATCGTGAGGCCGTGAAGGCTCTTGCGAAGGACGGACTCGTCGTCGTCCTCGGCGACGGGACCGTCGCCCTTCCTCCGGGGTAACACGGAATTCATCCTCCTGTAAGGCCCTGTCGCCACAATGCTGCACATGGCAACCGTTCTTGTCGTCGATGATGAGCCGATCGTGCGTGAAGTCGTGGTGCGGTACCTCCAGCGCGAGGGGCACACGACGCTCGAGGCCGACCATGGCGATCGCGCGAGAGAGATGCTCGAGCGGGAGACGCCCGACATCGTCGTTCTCGACGTGATGCTTCCCGGCACCGACGGTCTCGACCTCTGCCGCTGGATCCGGGCGCGCTCGGAGTTGCCCGTGATCCTCCTCACTGCGCGCGGTGAGGAGGCGGATCGGATCGTCGGTCTCGAGCTCGGTGCCGACGACTACGTGACGAAGCCATTTTCGCCGCGCGAGCTCGCCGTGCGCGTGAGGACAGTTCTCCGCCGCTCGGCTCCGACCCAGGATGCCGAAGCTCGACTCTCCTTTGGCGACATCGAGATCGATACGCGCACGCGTGACGTACACAAGGGTGGAACGGAGATTCGCCTCACGGCGAAGGAGTTCGACCTCCTCGCGTTCCTTGCGGGCAACCCCCGCCGTGTCTTCGGGCGCGACCAGCTGATGAGCAGGGTCTGGGGGTACGAGGCGGCGCTCGACACCGGGACGGTGACCGTGCATGTCCGGCGACTGCGCGAGAAGATCGAGACGAATCCCTCCGAGCCGGAACATCTCCAGACCGTATGGGGCGTCGGCTACCGATTGGTGCCCTGAGCCAATGATCTGGCACGCCGCCGCCGTCGCACTAATCGCGCTCGGTGTCGGGCTGATCCTCTCCCTGGGGCTGAGAGCTCTCCCAACGGTGCGCTTGCAGTTGATGGGGCTCGCCGCCCTCGCCGTCTGCCTCCCGCTCACGGTCGTGCTCCTGTCCGGATGGGTCATGTTCCACATGGGCGACGACGTGAAGATCCTCGCCATGCTTGCGGCGTCGGCGACCGTTGCGATGATCGGCGGGCTCTTCCTTGCCCGTTCAATTGCGAGTTCGATCGACAGCGTTCGCGACGCCGCGGTCGCCCTGTCGAACGGTGACCTCACCGTCAGGGCGCCCGAAACGGGGCCGAACGAGGTCGCCGATATGGCCGAGTCGTTCAACGAGATGGCGGCAAACATCGAGGAGCTTTTCGATGCCCGGCGCGAGCTCGTCGCCTGGGCGAGCCACGACCTCCGCACACCGCTCGCGAACATGCAGGCAATGCTCGAGGCGCTCGAGGACGGTCTTGCCGAGCCGGCGGACTACCTGCCCGCGCTCGGCGACCAGGTTCGTGCGCTGACCTTGCTCGTCGAGGACCTGTTCGAGTTGGCTCGCATCGATGCCGGCGCACTGACGCTCGAGCTCCACGCCTCCCCGCTGGTCGACGTCGTCTCCGCATGTATTCGGGGTGTCTCAGCCGAGGCCGTGCAGCGGCAGGTCTCGCTCAACTCGGAGGTCGACTCGGAGGCGATCGCGCGATTCGCGCCCGAGAAGGTTGAACGCGTACTCCTTAACCTTCTCACCAATGCGCTCCGACACACGCCGTCCGACGGAGCGGTCGCCGTGCGGGTCGAGCCCGATCACGACACCGTGCGAGTGACGGTCGAAGACACCGGTGAAGGGCTGGACGACGAGGCGGAAAGACGGATGTTCGATCGCTTCTGGCGAAGCGATCCGGCGCGATCGCAACGCGGTGCGGGCCTTGGGCTCGCGATCGCCCGCGGGCTCGTCGAGGCGCAGGGAGGGCGGATCTGGGCGGAGAATCGTCCGGGCGGCGGCGCCCGCGTCAGTTTCACACTGCCGGCCGCCTGAGCAGGAGAAGACGAAACCGCCGTTGCGTGACAACGCGCCCATCGCTCAAGACCGGGAAGCGGCGAGGGAAGCGCACGCGCCGCTGGACCGGCCGTCTCGGCTCCCCGTGCGGCGCAACCAGCGTCCCAACCACCCCCAGGGGGGCGTGGTGGCCCCCTCTGGGAACGCTACCCGTGGACGTCGAACGCCTCTGGGTCAGATCTGCACCGAATCGGTGACGCCGTTCGGGTCTGGTCGAGCCTGCACCCTGCGTTCGATTGCCTGCGGCGCCGACCGACCCGCGTCCGCGTTACGTCGCGCGCTCGAGCAGCGCAACGGCCTGGGCGGCGAGTCCTTCACCGCGACCGGTGAAGCCGAGGAAGTCCGTCGTGGTCGCGCGGACGCTCACACGGTCGACCTCGACACCAAGCGCGCTCGCGAGCCGGCTCGCCATCGCCTCCCGGTGCGGCGCGATCCTGGGAACCTGGCCGATCAGCACGCAGTCGGCGTTCACGAGCTCGAATCCCCTCGCACGGACCCGCGCGAACGCCTCCGCGAGCAGCTCGAGCGAATCAGCGCCGCGGTACCGGTCGTCATCCGACGGAAAGAGCGCCCCGATGTCCGCAAGCCCTGCGGCCCCGAGAATCGCATCGGTCAGCGCGTGAGCGATCACATCACCGTCGGAATGACCCACGAGGCCGTGAGAGTGCTCGATCGTGACGCCGCCGAGGACGAGTGGAACGCCCTCGGCGAGCGCGTGCGCGTCCACGCCAAGGCCGATCCTGAGGTCACTCATAGAAGCAACGCTAGCGCGTCCGGGAGCGCCGCGAGGTCGTCGAGGCCGATCGCCGTCTCGGGAGGCGTCCGTTGGAGCCTCCCCCACGGCCCCCGGCGTACGTGGACTCCCACGAGTCCCGCAGCCACGGCCGGGAGCACGTCATTGTCGACGCGGTCGCCGACGTACGCGACCTCACCGGGAGCACAACCCGCGAGCTCGGTGACCAAGCCGAAGAAAGCGGGGTCCGGCTTGCGCACACCGAGGCTCGCCGACGACGAGATGACATCAGCCGGAAGCTCGGCGTGCCGCGCCCACTGTTCGAGTGCGGCCGTCTGGTTGCCGACGATCCCGACGCGGAGCCCTAGCTCTCGCACCGCCTCGAGGCACGGGATCGCGTCGGGATAGAGGTCGCCGCGCTCGTAGGCAAGCGTGCTCCACCAGGTCGAGGGCCGATCGATCCCGAGATGCCCCCACAGCTCGTTGTGCTCCTCGCCTCGCTCGATAGTGACACCGAGTGCCGCCCACACGACGTGCGGCTGCAGCCCTTCGCGCTCGGCGAGCACACGCCACCACCGCTCCTCGTCCACGAGCGTCTCACCAACGTCGAAGAAGACCGCTTTCAGAGCCACGATGTGACGAGCGCAAGATCGGTCATGGTGGTGATCTTCAGGAGCCGCACGTCGCCCTCGACGATGTGGACGCGGCCTCCTCGCGCCTCGACGAGCGATGCGCAGTCCGTTGCGGCCACGGGTTCGTCTCCTGCGTAGGCCGCACGCAGCGCGGTCGCGGTGAACGCCTGCGGGGTCTGCACGGTGACGAGACCGGAGCGATCGACGGTCTCGACTACGAGACCGCGCTCGACCCGCTTGACCGTGTCGGCGAGCGGGAGGGCCGGGACGACGCCGTCGTACCCTTCACCTAGGGGCAGAATGACACGCTCGATCACGGCGTCGTCGACGAGCGGGCGAGCCGCGTCGTGGACGATCACGACGAGTGCCTCATCGGGAACCTGCGCGAGAGCGGCGCGAACGGACTCGGCTCGTGTGGCGCCACCCGTGACGACAGCTGCGACCTTGGAGGCCACGAGCTCCTCGGCGAGGGCGATCGCCGCATCCTCCCAGTCAGCGGGAACGGCGACAACGACGGCATCGATCCACTCGCTCGTGTCCAGCCGCTCGAGGCTCTCGGCCAGGAGCACGCGTTCACCGAGCGCGACGAATGCCTTCGGCCGCTCAGCCCCTAGCCGCTCGCCAGAACCCGCCGCGACCAGGATCGCCCACGTCGTGCTCTCGTTCCCCTGATTCACCGCGGCGACGACCCCCCGTCATGCCGCGTCAGAACTGCTGCTTCACGCGCTTGCGGCAGCGACCTTGGCCTTCGGCTTGACCTTCTTCTTCCCACCGGCGGGGTTGGCGAGCACCTCGTCGAGCCACTCGGCTGCCTCGTCGTCGGTCATGTTCTTCGCGTACATGAACTCGGAAGCAAGAATCTTTTTCGCCTTGACGTACATCTGCTTCTCGCCGGTCGAGAGGCCTTTCTCATGGTCGCGGAGCGCGAGGTTCCGCACAACTTCTGCGAGCTCGAGAATGTCACCGGTCTTCATCTTGTCCCGGTTGTGCTTGAAGCGCCGGTTCCAGTTCTTCGGCATCTCCGTCGACTCGCCGGACAGCGCCTTCACGACGACCTCCACCGCGTCGAGACCAATCACCCAGCGAAGGCCGACCTTCTCGGCATTCTCCGTGGGCACGTTGACGGTCATGTCGTTATGCAGGATCTTGATGGTGAGATACTCGCGCTCCTGCCCGAGGACAATGCGCGCATCCTTGCTCACGACCGTACCTGCCCCGTGGTGCGGATACACCACATTGTCGCCGACGTCGAACAAGCTAACCCTCCCGTTATCCGCCCATTTCACGAAAACCGCCGGCGCTGAGAGGCTGCCGGCGAGGGAACACCATTCTAGCTGAGATTTCCGCGGCACTCGGGCCGAATTTGGACACGTCTCGACGCGAGGGGACACGCCCCAGCACGCTCGCGCCGCGAGGCCGCGAAGGAGCAACTCAGGCGTTGTCGGGTGTGACGGAGCCGTCCAGCCCCGCCGCGATCGCCTGCCTAAGCGTCTCGGCACGCGTGATCCTCGGCCCACCACGACTCGCCGTCCCATCGGGCGCGATGACCGTCGCAACGCCCAGCTTCGCGCACTCCTCCAGGCGGCGCTCGGCCTGGGCGGCAGGTCGAAGGCGGCCCGTCAGGCCGATCTCGCCGAACACGGCGATGCTGTCCTTGACGGGGACACCCCTGGCCGCAGACGCGATCGCGAGCGCCACGGCAAGGTCGGCGCCGGGCTCGTCGATACGAACCCCGCCGGCGACGTTGACGAAGACATCGGCTGAGCCAAGCGCGATTCCGGCGTGACGCGAGAGAACGGCGACGATCATCGCGAGGCGCTTTGGATCGACTCCTGTCCCGACCCGGCGGGGCATCGCGAGGTCGCTCCGCGCGACGAGCGACTGGATCTCGAGCAGGATCGGCCGCGTCCCCTCAAGGGCGCACGCGACGGCAGCACCGACCTCGCCCGGGTGACTCCGTCCGAACAGCTCGGAGGGATTCGGAACTCCCACGAGACCGGCACTGGTCATCTCGAACACACCGAGCTCGTTGGTCGAGCCGAAGCGGTTCTTCACCGCGCGCAGAATCCGGTGCGCGTGGTAGCGATCGCCCTCGAACTGAAGCACGCAGTCGACGAGGTGCTCGAGCACCCGCGGGCCTGCGACGGACCCGTCTTTTGTCACGTGTCCGACGAGGATTGTTGCGACACCCTGCTCCTTGGCAACGCGAAGCAGCCGCCCGGCCGCCTCCCGTACCTGCCCGACGGAGCCCGGGGCCGAACCGAGATCGGCCGAGTAGAGCGTCTGGATGGAGTCGATCACGCAGACATCGGGACGCTCGCGCTCGAGCGTCGCGCACACCGAATCGAGCTCGGTCTCCGCGAGAATCTCCACCTGCTCCGCCCCACCGAGGCGATCGGCTCGAAGCTTCACCTGCGCGACGGACTCCTCTCCCGTGACGAGCAGAGAACGCCGTCCTCCTCGTGCAACGTTGCCGAGAGCAGCAAGCAGGAGCGTCGACTTTCCCACTCCCGGCTCGCCCCCGACGAGGACGAGCGACGCGGGAACGAGGCCGCCTCCGAGAACACGGTCGAGTTCGGGGACACCCGTGCCGATTCGCGTTGCTTCCTCGACGCGAACATCAGCGAGGCGCTCCGGCGTGCGCGCGATGCCCCCGCGGCCCTTCGCGGGCGTCGCCTGCCCCGTCATCTCCTCGACGAGCGAACCGAACGCACCGCAGCCGGGACACTTGCCGAGCCAGCGGCCGGTTGCGGTGCCACATTCGGAGCAGACGTGCTGGACGATCACCTTTGCCATAGCCGGAGGATACGCGATGCGTCGGACGACATGTCGCCTCAATTGGCAACTATCAGAGTATGCCATTGCCCTCGCTCTCCTACCCTGTGCCGACTTCGACGATCTCGTCTTCTGCGTCATAGCGCTGGCGATAGAGCTCGTTACGGATGCGCTTCCCATCCCGGAAGACCTTGCGCGTGAAGTCGATCGTAAAGCCCCCGTCGCCCGCTTCCTGAACGACCTTACGGGTTCCAGCGGGCAGGGCCGGGTTCGTCACGGTTACCGTTCCCGGCGTTGTCGGGAGATAGGGCTTCCCGGTTGTGGTCGTCACGCGCCTGCCGAGCCTCGTCGAGAAGAACCGCACCGTGATGCCTGAGTCCGTCGCCTCGATCTTGATCAAAATCGCCGCGGGCCAGTCGTTCTTGAAGATCAACTCAGGCCCGCCCCACGAGACCGTTGCCTCCCGGCCCATCGGGTAGCGCGAGATGTAGAACTGATGTGCTCGGTGCTCGACGAGCTTGATCCCTGAGAAGAACGCTGCGTTGAACAGCGTCGTCGCGACCTGACTGATGCCTCCTCCGACCGCCTCCTCGAATCTTCCGTTGAAGATCTGCGGCGCGGACACGAATCCCTTCTTCTCCGTTCGCTTGCCCAGGGCGCCGTTGAGCGAGAACTCCTTCCCGGGAAGGATGATCGCTCCATCGAGCAGCTCCGAGGCCCGCTTGATGTTCGTCACGCGTGGCGCGCAACACGGGTAGTACGTCGTGAACTCCGAGACGAGCTCGGTGATCCGGAGCTTCTCTGCTGCCTCGGTCGTGAGCGCCGGCTCGGAGACGGTGAATCGCGCGCGATGGGCACGCGCAGCGACGTTCCCGACGAGCGACGCGCCGATTCGCTCACCGTCGAGCTTCCTGCCGGGGGACGCCGGGACGAGCCTGACAGTGCTTCCGTTCGCCACGAAGCGCGCATCCGCCGCCTGGCGCTCGAAGCGACCCAGACGAGGGAGAAGGGCCTCTCTGAGGCGCTCAGCGTCGAGCGTGACGAGCAGACGTCCACCAACGGGCTGCGTCGTCACGAGCGCAGCAAGCGCCGCCACGGGCAACGTCGCTGCCGTGTCGCGGAAGCGCACCTCCCGCGGTCCGTCGAGCAGGCGGGCGACCTTCGCCCGCGCCCGTTCCGCCTGAGCCGTACCGACCGACGGAGCGCGCGCGACGAGGGGGATGCCGAGCTCAGCAGGCAGTGACCTCAACCCGCTTCGAAGCGCTGCACGATCGACCACCGTTCCCGGCGCCGGCGTCGTGATCGTCACCGAAGCACCGTCCGGCGAGATCTCGAGATCGGCGGTCTTCGGCTCTTCACCGAACGAGTCGTCGAGCCGATTCGCCAACGCGGCGGCTCGCACCGGGCCGATGCGGTAGACCAGCGGGATCGTGCGGGTGTCGCCGAGGCCGAGGCGGCGCAGCAGCCGCTTTCTCGTGCCCGGAGCGATCGCCTCGTCAAGAGCAACATCGAGGAGCGGTCGTGCTCCCAGTTCCGTGCCCGTCACACGCGTCTCCCCACGCGGCCCGATAAGGCGAATCGGGCGGCCGACCTGCCGACGGGCCGCCGGAATGACCGCGGCCGCCGCGTCGCCGCGAGACATCCCTCCAACCTCGACGCCGCCGATCGTCGTTCGCGCCGCGATCGTCCCGCTTTCACGCAGGGCGAGCACGCCGACGCCGACTGCCGTGATAGCGGCAAGCCCGACGAGCACGGCGACGACAACAAAGGCCCTGCGGCGCTTGCGACGCGGACGCCTCACCGACGAGACAAGGATGTCAGGCATGCGGCTGACGGTAGCCGAGCGCTCGTGAAGATCGGTTGAAGAGTGGTCAGGTGAGTTGCTTGACGAAGAGCACACGGTCCTCACCGGGACCGTCGTAGTCTTCCGCGACCCGTTCGGCGACGAACCCGAGCGACTCGTGGAACGCCACGGAGCCCTCGTTCACAGGAGACGTCACACACCGGACGCGCGTGCACCCCTCCTTTGCCACGACCGTGAAGAAGCGGTCGTAGAGATCCCTGCCAATTCCCGAGCCCCTCTGGGCGGGTGCGACGCCGACGAAGTGGATGTATGCCTCCTCCGGGTCGGTCTGGGAGAGAAAACCGATCAGGAAGGCGACGAGCTTTCCCTCGTCGTCCTCCGCGACGAAGCTCGTCCCCTCGAAGTGGAGGAAGAACAACTTCGGCAGCATCGGCGCCATCTCCCGTCCGCCCCACCAGGCGTTGACGTGCTGGATCACGCGGCCGTAATCGGATGGGTTGGCGTGCCTGATCTCCATGATCCGACTCTACTCGGTAAGGCCAGCGACGAAACGATCGGCGACGACGCGAAAGCGGGCGCTGTCACCATACGACCGCGCTATGAGCATTGCGCCTTCAAGACCACCGACGAGGAGGCGTGCTTCCTCACACGCCGATCCCGAGAAGTGGAGTGAGCCGTCTCCGCGGCCGAGCTCGAGGACTTGCTCGAGCCAGGCCTCGTTGGCGTCGAAGAACGCGCGCACCGCCACCTGCATCGGCGCGGGGAGCGTCTCGTACTCGGCGGCGAACATGCCGCAGAGGCACATCCGATCTCCCCGCAGAACGGCCGCGTAGAGCTCGATGTATGCCTCTACGGCTGCCGGCGCACCGACGTCCGACGCGTCGACAACAGCGAGGGCCTCGGCGAACCTCGTTGCGTATCGATTGATCAGTGCCTCGCCGAGGCGGGCCTTGGACGGATGGTGTTCGAGCCCGGCTGGCGTTGGTCAAACGACGTCAAGCCGATCGCCGGCACCGCAAGCTGCGAGGCGCCTCACTTCCAGTACCACGTCAGCGGCCGGCTGGGCATCCTGATGGATGACGGTACGGAGATCGCTGCCGGCCCGGGTGACATCACATCCCTTCCGAGCGGCCACGATGCCTGGGTGATCGGCGACGAGCCCGCGATCACAATCGACTGGTTCGGTGCGAGCAGGTACGCAGCCGGTCACGAGCCGCGCTAGTTCCACACCACCCACTGGACGAGGTCGAGCTCGTCCCGTGGGTTCAACGCAGCTACTCGACGACCCGCATGATCCCCTCGACTGCCCGCGGGCACGACACGAAGAGCGCGTCGACTCAGCTGAGGTCGGTCTCGGTGGGAACGTCGTCGTCGGTGTCAACCGGCGCGTCAGGCGGCACGGTCACCGGCTCGGGCTTGACCTGACCCTCGATGATCGTGATCTCGACGAGCGACTCGCCTTCGAGGCCGGCAAGTTCCCGCTTGCGATCGACCAGGATGGTGGAGCCGTCGATGAGCTCACGTCCGAGCACGAAGTCGGCGAGCGGATCCTCGATGAGGCGCTGAATCGAGCGACGCAACGGCCGCGCGCCCATCGCCGGGTCGTATCCCTGCTCGACGAGGAGCTCTCTCGCGTCGTCGGTGAGCTCGATCGCCGCTCCATGGAGGGCCATCTGGTCGCGCAGGCGCTTCATCATCAGGTCGACGATCTGCAGGATCTCGCTCTTCTCGAGCTTGTGGAAGACGATGATCTCGTCGATGCGGTTGAGCAGCTCGGGGCGGAAGACCTTCTTCAGCTCGCCCATCACGCGGCCCTTCATGTCGTCGTAGGTGAGCCCCGTCTCGTCGCCGAGCGTGAAGCCGAGCGACTGGTTCTTCGAAATTTGGGCAGCGCCAATGTTCGACGTCATGATCACGATCGTGTTGCGGAAGTCGACCTTGCGGCCCTGAGCGTCTGTCAGCTTCCCGTCCTCGAGGATCTGGAGGAGGATGTTGAAGACGTCCGGGTGAGCCTTCTCGACCTCGTCGAGGAGCAGCACCGAATAGGGCTTTCGGCGGACGGCCTCGGTGAGCTGGCCACCCTCGTCGTAGCCGACGTAGCCAGGAGGTGAGCCGACGAGCCGTGACACGGAGTGCTTCTCCATGTACTCGCTCATGTCGATCTGGATCATCGCCTCCTCGTCACCGAAGAGGAACTCGGCGAGGGTGCGGGCGAGCTCGGTCTTGCCGACACCGGACGGGCCGAGGAAGATGAACGAGCCTGTCGGGCGCTTCGGATCCTTGATTCCGGCGCGCGCACGGCGGATCGCCTTCGAAACAGCGACGATCGCCGGCTCCTGGCCGATCACGCGCTTGTGCAGCTCCTCCTCCATGCGGATCAGCTTCTGCGACTCGGCTTCCGTGAGCTTGAAGACCGGGATCCCCGTCCACATCGAGACGATGTCGGCGATCTCGTCCTCGCCCACCTCGGGTTGCTCCTCGTCGGCCTCGCTGCGCCAGTTCTCCTCGAGCTCCTTCTTCTTCTGCGTCAGCTTGCGCTCCTTGTCGCGCAGCGCAGCAGCCTTCTCGAACTCCTGCGACTCGATCGCGTTCTCCTTGTCGGCGCGAACCTTCTCGATCTCCTCCTCCAACTCCCGGTAGCGGGGCGGCGCGGACATCGTGCGGATCCGCAGCCGGGAGCCGGCCTCGTCGATGAGGTCGATTGCCTTGTCGGGCAGGTGCCTGTCCTGGATGTAGCGGTCGGCGAGCACCGCAGACGCACGCAGAGCCTCGTCGGAGATCTTGCAGCGGTGATGGGCCTCGTAACGATCGCGCAGGCCACGAAGGATCTGCACGGTGTCGTCGATCGACGGCTCCTCGACGCGTACCTGCTGGAAGCGTCGCTCCAGCGCGGCGTCGCGCTCGAGATACTTGCGGTACTCGTCGAGCGTCGTCGCGCCGATCGTCTGCATCTCACCGCGAGCAAGCGCAGGCTTGAGGATCGAGGCTGCGTCGATTGCCCCCTCGGCCGCACCCGCGCCGACGAGGTTGTGGAGCTCGTCGATGAAGAGAATGATGTCGCCCCGCTGGGTGATCTCCTTCATCACCTTCTTCAGGCGCTCCTCGAACTCGCCGCGGTACTTCGAGCCGGCAACGAGCGCGGCGAGGTCGAGCGTGTAGATCTGCTTGTTCTTCAGAAGCTCTGGCACCTGGTTCGCCGCGATCCGCGAAGCGAGGCCCTCGACGACGGCCGTCTTGCCGACACCTGGCTCGCCGATCAGGACCGGGTTGTTCTTCTGACGGCGCGAGAGGATCTGCATCACACGCTCGATCTCCGTCTGACGTCCGACGACGGGGTCGAGCTTGCCCTCCGTCGCCATTTTGGTCAGGTTGCGCCCGAACTGGTCGAGCAGCTTCGAGTTCTTTGCCTTCTCGCCACTCGCAGCGGCGCCCGTGCCTGCCTGACGACGGCCGGGACCAGAAAGCATGCGGATGATCTCGTTGCGAATCTTCTCGGCGTCGGCATCGAAGTCGAGCAGGATCCGTGCCGCGACACCCTCATTCTCGCGCACGAGCCCGAGCAGGATGTGCTCCGTGCCGATGTAGTTGTGGCCGAGCGAGAGTGCCTCGCGCAGGGCGAGCTCCAGGACCTTTTTCGCGCGCGGCGTGAAGGGGATCTGACCGGTGGTGACCTCGTCACCCTGGCCGACAATCCGGGCGACCTGGGCGCGCACCTCCTCGACGGTGATGTCGAGCGACTCGAGAACCCGCGCAGCGAGACCTTCCTCCTCGCGCAGCAGGCCAAGCAGGATGTGCTCCGTGCCGATGTAGTTGTGCTTCAGAGCCCGGGCCTCGTCCTGCGCAAGGACGACAACCTGACGGGCTCGTTCCGTAAATCGCTCGAACAACCGTCGACCCTCCTTTCCGCATTGACTCGAAGCCTACGACGCCCGCAGGCCTCGAAGTGAGGGTTCCTTCATCCTACCGAACGCGTCCGTCGTCACCGCCCGTTCGCCTTCCACACACGGCCGCAGGCGTCGCTAGGCTCCTCGGGTCATGGCTGGCAAGGCCCCTCTCATCGGCGACGTCGCTCCCACCCGAGGACTCGTTTCCGGATTGCCGTCCGCTCGGAGACGCGAAGGAGTCCGACGATGCGGATCCTGATCACCGGATCATCCGGGCAGATCGGAACGAACCTCGCGCTCGAGTTGATCGGCAGCGGGCACGACGTTTTCGGAATCGACGTCCGCGAGAACACGTGGACCGATGCTTTTCCCTATCGGATTCACGATCTCACCGAGCGGCAGACGCTGACGGGCGGCCTCGCAACGCTGGGTCTCCCCGACGCCGATCTGGTCGTCCACCTCGGAGCGCACGCGAAGGTTCATCAGCTCGTGCGCGAGCCGCAACGCGCACTCGACAACGCGGTGATGACGTTCAATGTGCTCGAGTACGCGCGGCAAACGGGACTGCCGATCGTGTTCTCGTCGAGTCGCGAGGTCTACGGTGACGTGCATCGCTTCGAGGAATACCCGGAACAGGCCGCCGACTTCGCCTTCACCGAGAGCACCTACTCGGCCTCGAAAATCGCCGGCGAAGCGTTCATCTACTCCTACGCGCGCTGTTACGACGTTCCCTATCTTGTGTTCCGATTCTCGAACGTGTACGGCCGATTCGACAACGATCTCCAGCGGATGGTGCGGGTGATCCCGCTCTTCACCCACTCGATGCTCCGAGGTGAGCCGATCACGATCTACGGCGGACGAGATAAGACCCTGGACTTCACGTACGTCGACGACTGTGTTGCCGGGATCACACGCGGAATCGAGGCGCTTGCCGAGCGTCGGGTCACGAACCAGACGATCAACCTCGCCTACGGCCAGGGCAACACGCTCGTCCGGTGCGCGGAGCTGATCGCGAACGAGCTCGACGTTGAGCCGCAGATGACGCTTGCTCCGTCGCTCCTCGGTGAAGTGACCCGCTACGTGGCCGATCTGTCGAAGGCACGCAAACTGCTCGGCTACGAGCCGAAGGTGTCACTCGACGACGGCATCGCGAGGTCTGTCGCATGGTTCCGGGAGCACCGGGCTGCCCACCCGGAAGACGACGTGCCCGTGCGCGCAGATCACGAGGGAGCTCTCGGGGCGGGCCGGGCGTGGAAACCGGCCGCCTCGTAGTACGACCACGCGTCGTTTCGTCGCTCGCCCTTTTCAGCGCAGCGCCGGGAAGAGCACGACGTCCCGGATCGTCTCGCGGCCGGTCAGGAGCATCACGAGCCGGTCGATGCCGAGCCCGAGCCCTCCGGTCGGCGGCATCCCGTAGGAGAGGGCCACGACGTAATCCGGATCCCCGGGCTCGCCTTCGAGCTGACGCGCCTGCTGATCGAAACGCGCCTGTTGCGTCGCGGCGTCGTTGATCTCGGAGAACGCGTTACCGAGCTCCATCCCTCCGATGAAGAACTCGAACCGCTCGGTCAGCGTCGGATCCTCGTCGGTCGCCCGCGCGAAGGGCGAGATTTCGATCGGATAGTCGTGCACGATCGTGGGCTGAATCAGCTCCGGCTCGACGAAATGGCTGAACGCCTTGTCGATCAGCTGGGCCCAGTCGCGGTCGGCCTCGGTATCGACGCCCCGCTCCGTCAGCCACGCCCGAAGCTCAACCTCGTCGCGCGTCCATAGGTTCTTCTCGCCGAGCGCTTCCGTAAACCGGATCCGCTTCCAGGGAGCCTTCAGGTCGAGATCATGCCCGCGAAACTGCACCTCCGTGGCACCGATCACCTGGAACGCAACGGTCTCGACGAGCGTCTCGATCCGTACCATCGTGTCGCGGTAGTCGGCGTAGGCTTCGTACCACTCGAGCATCGTGAACTCCGGGTTGTGTTTGAAGGAGACACCCTCGTTGCGAAAGTCCTTGCCGATCTCGTAGACCCGCTCGAGCCCGCCGACGATGAGCCGCTTGAGGTAGAGCTCCGTGGCGATGCGGAGGTAGAGATCGCGCTCCAGCTCGTTGTGGTGGGTGACGAACGGGCGAGCCGATGCCCCACCGTAGAGCGGCTGCAGGACAGGCGTCTCGACCTCGAGGAAACCATCGCCATCGAGGAGCGTGCGGACCGCCGCGACGATCTGCGACCGGAGAATGAAGTCGGCTCGTGTCTCCTCGTTGACGAGTAAATCGAGGTACCGCTTGCGGTACCGGAGCTCCACGTCCGTGAGCCCGTGGAACGTGTCGGGGAGCGACTGCGTGTTCCGCGACAGCACCTCGAGCGAGTCCGCGAGCAGCGAGGGTTCTCCACGCCGCGCTCGACCCGGGTGGCCCTCGACCCCGACGACGTCACCGAGCAGAACGTCGATCTCACCGGTCTTCGCGGTCTCGCAGATCACCTGGATTCGCCCGGAGCGGTCGACGACATCAAGGAAGACGAGCTTTCCCATGTCACGGCGAGCCATCGCCCGGCCCGCTATCCGACGAGTCGTCTCCCCGGCCTGACCTGCCTCGAGAGGCTCGCACTCGTCCCTGACGGCCGCGACCTGATCCCGGTCGGGGAAGCGCTTTGCTCGTGTGGGATCGATGGTCAAGGGTTCCTCGCGGCTCGATGCCAGGTGGGCGCCCGCACGCGGCGGAGACCGTTGCGTCGCGCGCGCCGGCAGCGGTCAGGCTGCCGAGATCTCCATGATCTTGAACTTGATCTTGCTTCCCCGCGGTGTGAGCACCTCGACCGTCTCACCCTTCTTGTGCCCAAGAATGGCCCGCCCTACGGGCGATTCGTTCGAAAGCTTGAACTCGGCTGGGTTGGCCTCTGCGGACCCGACGATGTGATATTTCACCGTCTCCTTGGCGTCAACGTCCCGCAGTCGTACGACAGAGCCGACCGAGACAACGCTCGTATCGACGTCGTCGACGTCGATCACGCGCGCGCTGAGCAGCCGCTCCTCGAGCTGGGCGATCTTGTGCTCGAGCATTGCCTGCTCGTTCTTCGCGTCGTCGTACTCGGCGTTCTCGGCAATATCACCGAACTCACGGGCAACGCGAATCCGGTCGGCAACCTCGCGGCGCTTCTCGGTTCGCAGCACCTCGAGCTCGTGTGTGAGCTTCTCGTAGCCCTCGGGGGTGAGGAGCACTTCCTTCAAGATTTCGGCCTCCAGGCGGCTTCGGTGGGGCTTCCGCCCGATCTCGGGCGTCGCGACGGTCGTGAAGGGTACCTGCCGCAGCGGCCGACGCGCAAACGACATCTACCATTTGCCTTCGATGTCGATCGATCTCCGCGAAAGTTGGCACATCGACACCGTCGAGGTACCGACGCGTCTCGTCCTTGCGCCGATGGCGGGCGTCAGCGTGCAGGCGTTCCGTCGGCAGGGGCGGCGCTTCGGAGCCGGCCTTGTGTGCTCCGAGATGGTGTCATGCGCGGGAATCGAGCATCGCAACGAGAAGACGCTCGGCTATCTCCGGGTGGCAGCCGACGAACACCCGCTTGCGATCCAGCTCTTCGGGTCGAACCCGGAGACGATGGCCGAGGCCGCGCGCATGGTCGCAGCAGCGGGTGCCGACATCGTGGACATCAACTTCGGCTGCCCCGTTCGCAAGGTGACAAAGACCGGCGCCGGGGCGACGCTGCTCGACGACCCAGATCTGGCGTGTCGTATCGTTTCCGCGATCGCCGAGGCCGTCGACCTACCCGTCTCGGTCAAGATGCGCCGCGGACTGAAGAACGGCTCACGCGACTGCCTCACCGTCGGCCCGCTCCTCGTCGAGGCCGGTGCCTCGGTGCTCACGCTGCACCCGCGGTCGGCCGAGCAGATGTACACCGGCACCGCCGACCACACCCTGACGGCCGAGCTCGTGTCGCTCGTCGACGTGCCCGTCATCGCATCCGGCGACATCACCTCGCGCGCGCGGGCGCAGGTGGTGCTTGCGCGGACAGGCGCAACTGCGGTGATGGTTGGACGAGGGGCGCAGGGCAATCCTTGGGCGTTGCGGGAGATCGTCGACGGCGTTGCCGAGGAGCCGAGTCGCGAAGAGGTCGTCGCCGAGCTCGTGCTCTTCATCCGCGAGACGGTGCGCGAGCTCGGAGAGCGACGCGCCTCCGGCTTCCTGAAGAAGTTCTATGCCTGGTACCTGGGACGCGGCCGCTTCCCACGTCCCTTCAAGCAGGAGCTCGTGGTTCTCGACTCGACCGAGGACGTCGAGCGACGGCTGATCGCCGCAGCTCCCGGATCACTGATCCTGATCGAACAGCTGGAGGCCGATATCCCGTCGGGCGACGAGATCACGCTCGCACTTCCGATCTCCGTCTACGGCGGCGGTTGATCCAGGCCGAGAGCGGCTGCGGGTCGCCGCAGCACCTCGGTTCAGGCGTCTCCTCCCCCTACCGGGGGATACTCAAACGGGGGCCATGACCCGTTCTTCGTAGTAGCCGTGACTGACCCACCTGCGACCCGACGGGCGAGGCGATCCCGCCCTCGGCCACATCCCTCAGCCGAGGTCGCAGACCCATCCCGTGGCACGCTCGTCGCAGTCGGCCTCCCGCTCGTCGCACTGGTCGGGGCGATCGTGTACGGCGCGAACCACAACGGACTGTTCGAGAGCACGCTCCCGATCGCACTCGTACTGGTCGCCCTTGCGGCCGCCGCGAGCCAGGCCGTCGTTCAGCTCGGCCCGCGGAGCTGGTATACCGCTGCAACTCCCGTCGTCGTTCTAGCGGGCCTGTTGGGGGGCCCGCTTGTCGGTGTCGGAGCAGGCGTGGCCACGCAACTTGTCCGGCGCGGAGCCGTGTGGCGGAGGGTCGGCGCCGAAGGCGGCACGGCCGCCTTGCAAGGGCTCGCTGCCGGCCTCGTAGGACTCGTGCTCCTTGGGGGCGTTGACCTCACAGGTGAGCGTGCAGCAACGACGGCCGCGATGGCGATGCTCGCCGCCGTTGCAGTCAACTCGGTCTGCCGCTTCCTGATCATTCTCGAGCGCCATCCGGGTCGGCTCGTCGAACTCTGGGCGCGCGGGATCAGGGTTGACCTGCTCGAGACGATCCTCGTCGTCCCGCTCGTCGCAGTACTCCTGATCACGAGCATCGTCAACGCGGCGCTCGTCCTCGCCGCCACAGCATCGCTCCTCGCAAGCCTCCTGATCGCCCAGCGCAGCCGGGAGTCGACTGCAGTTGCGCTTGCTGCAGAGCAAGTGAATGCTCGCCG